>CAYSYX010000518.1:0-6821 GCA_964435055.1 uncultured Polyangium sp.
ATCACGCGTTGTGCACGTGAGCGCAGCATGTCGTCCGCTCGATGCGCCACACGTTGTGCGACCTCATCGAGCGATGGCGGCGTGACACCTTCGCGTAACTGTTGTCGCGCAACTTCGAGCGTTTCGCGCACGAAACGCGTGACCAAGCTCCGGCCAAGTCGTTTGCACGCTTGATCGAGGAACGGATGTCCCACGACGTGATCGACGCGTGGCAACCCTCGACGTTGATCGCTTCCCATCCCTGCCGTTTCCTCCTCGTGCCCTGACTGCTAAATCTCTAGCGGTTCTTCGTCGGCTCTTATCGTTCATTTTTGCCGGGCTTGCTTATGCGTTGTCGACGCAGACCGGAGACACTCTCGAGGAGATGATGCGAACGTACGGCACCTTGTCGCGTGCGGGCCTTTTTGCCGTGGTCGCGTTGACGACGGCTTTGGTGAACCACGAAGCTCGAGCCGGGTGGCCTCCACCGCCGGAAGCAACCTCGGTCGACGTCGCCGATCCCCAGAATTGGCCCGACGATCCCGCCTACGGTTTTTCCGCGACTGTCGACGGTCAATGGACGCATTACGGGTTCATGCCGGATGCCGCGACCGGGGTGACCCGTCGGCCAAGTGAAACCGCGTCGGGAATGAGCGTCGACTTGGCCTGGCGTTTTTCCATCGGAGATCCACGCGTCATTATCGCCGTCACGGACACCGGCGTTCTGTGGGACGAACCTGATCTCGTCGACAAACTCGTCATCAACCATCGCGAGCTTGCGGTGCACAAACCGATGCACGCGGATCAATCGACGTGTGGTGGCGCAGGAGAGCTGGCCGGGTTCGACTGCAATGACGATGGAGCGCTCACCATTGCCGACTACGCCGAGTCGTTGAACGTCGCGACGGACGATCGAAACGGTAACGGCATCATCGATCCGGGCGACTTGATCCTCGCTTATTCGGACGGCATCGACGACGACAACAACGGCTACGTCGACGACATCGCGGGCTGGGATTTTCTCAAGGACGACAACGATCCTTTCGACGACACGCGCGATGGACACGGTACGCGCGATGCGCTCGTTGCCGGCGCCTCGACGAACAATGGTCTCGGTGCGGCAGGAGTTTGTCCGCGATGTCGCATCTTGCCGTTACGCGTGGGTGACAGCGTCGTCGCAGATGCGCAGGACTTCGCGCAAGCGATCGTCTACGCGACGGATTTCGGGGCGAAGGTTGTTCAGTCCGCGGTCGAAACGGTCAACATGACGCGATACGCGGACGCGGCGCTTTCCTACGCGTACGGCCACGAAGTTCTCGTCGTCACGGCATCTTCGCACGTCGGTTCGCGGCGCATGGATCTCCCCGCGACTTCAAACCACACGTTGGTCGCTCACGCGCTCGGGTACGACGGAACGGACATCAGCAAGTCGCACAGTTTTCTCGCGGCGCGTCCTTGTGCGCAGTTTGGCAATCAGAACTTCCTGTCGATCTCGAGCGCCACGTGCGGCACGGGCGTGGCTGGAGCACTGGCCGGGATCGCGGGACTCATGGCCTCCGCAACGCTCGAATACGGCCCCACGCCGGGCCTCACCGCGGGCGAGATGCAAGCGCTGTTGATCAACGCGACCGACGATGTCGACGTCGCCGAATCGCGCGTTCCCGGCTCGTCGTACGCCCCTTCGCAACCGGGATTCGATGAACGCTTCGGCTACGGGCGTCTCAACGCCAATCGCGCGCTCGAACAGATCGTCGCGAAGCGAATTCCTCCGCAGATCGATCTGATTTCGCCGCGATGGTTCGAAGCGTTGCCCGCGGACAAACTGGGAACACCCATCGAGATTCACGCGGCCATCGGAGCGGCCCGAGCAAATGCGTACGACTACACCGTGGATTGGGCGGGAGGTGTCGAGCCGCTCGAAGCCGCGTTCGACGGCCACGTCTTGGCCAAGCTGGAGAACCTCGATCCCACGATGCCGGTCGACTCCGACACACCGCTTGCTCTACTCGATGTGCGGCACGTGCTTGCGCTCCTCGAGGGTGACGCTGCGCCTCCCGAGCAGGTTCATCACAACGTCACGGTTCGTATTCGCGCCACTGCGCACTACGGCGGCGAGGTGGGAGATGTTTCGACGGAAGTGCGGCGGACGTATTACCTCAACGCCGATCCCGACCTCGCTCCGGGGTTTCCCGTCGTGCTTGGCGACAGCCTCGAATCGAGTCCCAAGATCGCGGACATCGACGGGGATGGGCGACGGGATCTGGTTGTCCTGACAAGCGGGGGACAGGTTTTTGCATTTGCTTTGACCAAACTGGGTCCCGTACCTCTGGCCGGTTTTCCTTTCCAAACGAATTTGGTCGATGGTCTCCAGACCTCGACGACGGCGGAGATTCCCAACTACGGCGGCGCTCCCGCGTATGCGTCGATGGGCATCTCGGTGGACGTCGCGCGTGAAGGGTTTGTCAACGCGCCGGCCGTGGCGGATCTCGACGGCGATGGCTCGGTCGAGATAGTCGCGTCGTCGTTTGGCGGGACCATCTATGTCATCGAGCCCGACGGTTCGTCTCGGCCGGGTTTTCCCAAGTCGCTTCCCCGGATACCTTCTTGCCCGCCGACGAACATCGCGCCGGATGCGCCGTGCATGGACGAGAAAAACCACTTGGCTCGCGGCACGTGGGCGTCTCCGGTGCTCGTGGATCTCGACGGCGACGGCGCATTGGAGATCACGCAGGCGGCATTCGACGGTCGGATTCATGCGTTCGATGCGGCGGGAAATGACGTGGCCGGCTTTCCGCTCGACGTGCGGTTTTCGGCGCCCGAAGAAGCGATCGTCCACGGACGCATCGTCGCCACGCCGGCCATCGGAGACATGAACGATGATGGCATCGTCGACATCGCGGTGGCTTCCGGAGAACTGCTCGGACAAACCAGCAACCTCGGCGTCTTGTATCTGCTCGACGGTCGGGGCTCGAACGCGCCGCTCGGACCGGTGCTCGCCGGCTGGCCCATCACGATGCCTTCGGCCGATGCGACACCGTTTGTCGGCGAGGGGTTGACGAGTTCTCCGGCGATGGGTTTGTTTGGAACAACGCGCGCCGTCGTGGCTCACGGCAACGTGGGTACGCCGTTCATCTTGCCTGCAACGCCGGGCGCTCAAAAGCTCGCGGGAGAGCTCCCCAAGTCAGCCCTTCCGCAACGGAGTGGACAAACACCTCGCGGCTTGGATGCGCCCGATCGGTTTGGCGCGTTGTCTCGCGAAGCTCAGCCCAACACGATGCTCGGCTTGCTTTCGAGTACGTCGTTGGGTGACGTCGATCAAGACGGCGTTCCGGACGTCGTAACCGCGGGAGGTTCCGCCGCCCTTGCCAGTCGTCTGCGCGGAGATGATGCCGGTGACCGGGGCAAACACATGCTTGCGGTTTGGAGTGGCGCAACAGGCACGATGCTGCCGGGTTCGCCCTACCCTCTGGAAGATTTCAGTTCGTTGCAGGATCGCGCCATCGCCGATCTCGATGGCGACGATTATCCCGAAGTCATCGGCGGAACCGGAGGCCAGTTGCTCCACGCGTACAACGCGTGCGGCCAAGAGCCCGAGGGTTTTCCCAAGTTCACGGGGCAGTGGATCGCAGGAACACCGACCGTCGGCGACCTCGATGGCGATGGATCACTCGAGCTGGCGGTGGGTACTCGCAGTGGAGCGCTTTATGTTTGGCGAACGCGAGGCCGCACGGACGGGGTGATTGCTTGGGAGAGCTTTCATCATGACAACCGCAACACGGGCAACCTCGAGACACCGCTCGACCAAGGTGTTCTGCGTAAAACCCACGTTGCGCTCACCGAGCAGATGTGTCGCCTCGCCGTGACTTCATCGGCCTTCGGAGGCGTTGGCGGTTGCGGCTGCGCGCTCGTGGAAACGCGGGATGGCCCTGCACCATTTGCTCTATTTCTCGGGGCGATCGCGCTGCGGGCGGCGAGACGACGCGTGCGTCGAAGAGCTTCGTTGTAAAGTCGACGCACATGGCATCTCCGGTGCACATCTACCTCTCTCCCGGCATGTTCGGCTTCGCGCGGCTCGCATCGTTCGAGTACTTCGAGCACGTGGTCAAAGCACTGGACGAACGCTTTCGCAGTCGCGGGCGTCAGGTGTCCGTGCACATCTGCGACGTGCATCCAACCGCGAGCATTTGTCGGCGGTCGATGAAGCTTGCGCGCATGATCGCGGCCACGTCCGGCAAGGACAACGGTCCGATCCACATCGTCGGTCACTCAACGGGCGGTCTCGCTGCGCGTATGGTCGCCTCGCCGACCACGCGGATCCCGGGAGTTAGTCCAGACGAACTTACGTGGTTGCCACGGCTTGCGTCGGTGACGACGATGAACACGCCGCACTTCGGCACGCCTCTGGCGGCGTTTTTCGCCACGGTGAGCGGTCAACGATTGCTTTACGCGATCTCGGCGCTGACCGTCACGGCGCTCAAGCTCGGCGCTCCACCCCTCGCCGCCACGTCGGCTCTCGTCGCGGCGTTCGGGCGTTTGTCAATCGGTAACATCGAGCTCGACATCATCAACCGGTCGGTGGATGCCGTGGCCAAAGTGCTGGACGAAGCCGCGAGCCGCGAGTTGCGGAATTGGCTGGATTTGCTGCGCGAGGATCAAGGTGCGATCGTGCAAACGATGCCCGAATCGATGGACTTGTTTCAAGCGAGCGTCGAGGATCGTCCCGGTGTTCGGTATCAGTCTGTCGCGACGTACGCTCCGCAAAACGCGGTGACGGATTGGCTGGCAGCGTTACGGTCCCCATGGGCGGCCATGAGCGCGACCATTTTCACGGCGTTGTACAATCTCACGGCCCGAATTGATCCGCGGTATCCGTGCGCGCCTGCCGATGGGGTTGCGCAAGCCAAACTCAAGGCGATGCTTGGGGAAGTGATCGATCCGGGGGCAAACGATGGGATTGTCCCGGTCACTTCGCAGATTTGGGGAGACCTCATCTGGGTGGGCAAAGCGGATCACCTGGACATCGTGGGGCACTTCCCCGGTCCCGGCGGGCACACGGATTGGTTGGCGAGCGGCGCGCGTTTTCAGCGCGTTCGGTTCGACGTCGTGATGGATCGCATCGTCGCCGGCATGATTGTCGGGGAACAACTGCAACAGGCACGAAATCCCGTTTCCGAGCGTGCACCTTCCAGTTCGTCGATGCAAACTAGGGCATGAGTTTGCCTCGACCATCGTTGTCCGTACTTCACGACGAACTCATTACATGCCGCCGATGCGAACGGCTGGTTTCCTGGCGGGAAGACGTGGCCGCGACGAAACGTCGGGCCTATCGGGATGAGGAGTATTGGGGGCGACCGGTGCCCGGGTTTGGAGATCCAAACGCGTCTTTGGTGCTCGTCGGTCTCGCGCCGGGTGCGCATGGCGCCAATCGCACCGGACGCATGTTCACCGGCGATCGCTCGGGCGAATTCCTCTACGCCGCACTGCATCGCGCCGGGGTTACTTCGCAAGCCGAGAGCATCGGGCGCGGTGACGGCCTCGAGCTTCGTGGGGTCTTCATCACGGCACCTTGTCGTTGCGCGCCGCCGGACAACAAGCCCACGCCCGGCGAGCTCGAGGTTTGTCGCGCATGGTTTGTCGCGGAGCTGCAGCTCCTGCCTCGGGCCAGGGTCTACCTGGCCCTGGGCAAAATCGGCTACGACGCGCTACTGGGATTGTCCAAGCAAACATCTGGGACAGGACAAACCAATTCGTCGAAAGCACCGGCTTTCGCGCATGGGGTGTCGACCCGGATCTTGGATCCGCGGGGAACGGGGGAAAATGCGTGGTTATTCGCGAGTTACCACGTGAGTCAGCAGAATACGCAAACAGGGAAACTCACCGCGGCGATGTTCGATGACGTCTTGGCCCGAGCCCTGACGTGCAGCCGAGCCTGAGAATCGCGACGGCGTTCAGTTCTTGGCGACGAGCTTTTGCAGTTCGCCGGACTGATGCATCTCGAGAAGGATGTCGCTTCCGCCGATGAACTTTCCGTCGATGTAGACTTGGGGGATGGTCGGCCAGTTGGAAAATTCCTTGATTCCCTGGCGAATTTCCGGGTCTTTCAGGACGTTCACGTCCTTGAATTCGGCGCCTGCGGCTTGGAGGATCTTTGCCGCTCGGTCGGAAAAACCGCACTGCGGGAAGGATTTGGTGCCTTTCATGAAGAGCACCACGCGGTTTTGATCGATGATTTCTTGGATTTTGCCTTTGACGTCACTCATGACCCACCTTCAACGGCCCTAACGTAGCGTAACTTGGGACGGATGCACGGTGGAGTATCGGGGGAGGCGTCGAAAACGTCGCGAACGTCCCGCCAAACCATTTTTCGAGAAAATACAATTTGCCGGGTGAAGAGTGCACCTGGTCATTCAATTGACCACGACGGACGGCATTTTTAACGAAGACACAAGGTCGAAAACCCGAAAATTCATGAGAAATGCTTGGACGGGGCGCGAGGGGCGCGGGTATCGTCAATCGGCTTCCTCGAAATGCCCCTCCGAGCTTATCGCTGGGTTGTCCTGGGGCTTAATTGGCCAACATCAATCCAAGGAGACCACCGATGCTGTCGTTCTCGAAAAGTGCTTTATGCCTTCTTCTGGCGAGTCCATTGATTGCGGCGGTTATCGCCACCGGCTGTAGCGACACGCCGGGCACGGGCGGCACCGCGGGGAGCGGAGCAACGGCGAGCACGAGCTCCGGGACCGCGGGAAGCGGCAACGGCTCGACGGGTGGTTCGGGTGGCGGCGCAACGGGTGGTGCCGGCGGCGCGAAGGCTCCGCGATACGCTGGACGACAAGGCGCGT
>CAYSYX010000519.1:0-6820 GCA_964435055.1 uncultured Polyangium sp.
GCGAGCGACCCCAAGAACGTACCAGAAGACAAACCACCGTCCAAGACAAACAAGACATCGCGAGGTTGGTTTGTCCTTGGTGGAGGTATCGCGCTCGTACTCGGACCAACGCCAAACCCTGCGTTAGGGCCGCAAATCTTTGGAGCATGGCGATCGCGCACGTGGTGGGAAGTTGGTCTGGATGCACGCGTGGGATGGATGGTTGCGGAGGACAAACGTTTCGCTGGAGCACGTGTGACTGCATGGTCCGTTGGTCTCACGCCGTGCGTACGGTGGCGTGACCGCTTCTTTGGTTGCGCGCTCGCGCAGATCGAAGGGCTTGCAAGTGATAGCTCCACAAACTCCAGCACGTTGCCGGCGCTTGGCGTACGTGCCGGTGTTGAACTTGCGCTGATTCGAAGCGTACGCCTTCAGGCTTTTGCTGACGGTGTCGCGCGTTCTCGTGGGTTTCGCCAGGCGTTCGATGACGTAACCGGGTCAAACTTTACGGGCACGTTTGGGCTGCGAGCGGCAAATTTATTCTAGCCCGCGGATGGTTTGTCTGGTAGACGGGAACAATGCGGCAGTTTGTCAGGGTCATCGCGCTGTTCGTTGGTGCTGCAACCGTTACGGTGATCAACGGGTGCGGGCTCTACGACGAGTGGTTCGGGCCAGACGCCGGAGTCTGGGGGGACTGCGACAATCCCAACTATTCCGGCTACAACAATCTTGACTGCCTCGAATCACGCTGTCGGCGTGACGCGGACGTACCTACAGATGACTGTGGCGCACCATCATCGGAGTCTTCATCCTCGTCGAGCAGTGGGTCATCCGCGGTTTGTCAAGGTACATGTGTACCGAATGAACCCAACGGATTCAACGCTCCAATGCTTGTCTACATTGGACCGTTCAAGGGGCCTTATCCCATGGAGTGTCCGCCGGACGTCGGAGCGCCAGGCGAGGACTTACAGTACACCGATCTGATTGTCCCAACGCCAGGTTGTCCGGCGTGTGTATGCGGTCCGATTCAAGGCACTTGCTCGCCCACACCTGAGATCACGCTTCACGCGAATCTTTGCAACGATCCGCCAGGCCAAACCACGCCGTTCGGCGGACCTGCAAATTGGGATGGTTCATGCACGAACGAGAACGCCGTGCCGGCGAACCTCGAATGCCCTCCAGGCAGCGGAGTACCGTGTGCGCAATCGATCTTGACGTCGCCTTTGCCCGCACCCGAACACGGTTGCGAGCCGATCCCCTTGCCCGTGCCTCGCGCGACAAGTGACACGCCACGATGGGGCAGCGTGGTCCTTACGTGCAGTCCAACGAGGATACCAGCGGGCTGTGCGGAACCAGCATCCGAACAATGTTTGCCTCCGTTGCCCAAGGGCGAATCCGGTTGGCGATATTGCGTGAGCAGCGGTTCGATACGCGACTGCGTTGAGTCATCACGGTTCACCGAAAGGCATCTCGTGTATCCACACGATGGCTTCGTCGACACGCGTAAATGCACGGAATGCACGTGTGAAACTGCTGGAGGCGCTTGTTTTGGGACCTTGCGGATGTACAAGAATGATGCTTGCAGCACCAACGATTACCAGACGCTCATGCTGAGCTCCGAGGGACCAAACTGTCAGAACCTCTTCCCGCCGGGAGAAGCTTTGAGCAGCAAAGAAATCGTTGATCTCACGTATTCGCCTGGAGATTGTGCACCCAAGGGTGGGGAGCCTGTCGGTGATGTTGAACTGATCAACGACGAGCTAGACGTCGACACTTGGTGCTGCATCCCGTCCGATCAGTAGCGACGACAAGGTGATGCGCCGGTTTGTTGGTGTTCAAAATAGTGGCATGAGACCGCGTCAATTTTGCGTTGTTGTGGGTTTGTTCCCACAAACACCACGTTCCGGATCGCAGGTCTCGAACCCCAAACTTCGACAGTCGATCGTGTGGGGAACGCCGGCGTTGCAGACGGTGATCTTCGTCCCGTCGCAGGTGGGCGTGGGGTACTGACCGTCGTAGCCGCACTGAAAATCGACTCCACAATGCGGCCGGGATCCGCCGATGCATGTGAAGGTTTGTCCGATCTTCGTGCAGTCGATCCGTTCCTCGTGACCGTTCACGCACGTGCGTAGTGTCGTGGCATCTTCACACGCGATGCCCGAACGAAAGTCCACCTGGGCATATTCTGGTGTCGCAAACGTTTCCGCACATGCTGGGCCCGTGCCCGTACAAAATGGCGTGTCGCCCTCCATGACGCACGTCGCGCTCTTCGCGCATCCCGGCCGCTTGTACGTAAAGAACGCGTCCTCTTCCTCCGAGTATTCGCAGGTAGTCGGGGTATCGTTCTCGCATGATGGAGGTGTATCGCTCGTACACGTTTTGCGTGGGAAATCGCATCGCGGCGTCGCACCGGAATAACATTCGAGGTAGATGCTCCAGTTATCCGTTCCACCGTTCATCGCGCGACAATTGAACCAGTCGTTGTAGATTGTTCCGGACGGAGAAACCCGTCGGTGCATAGCGATTGATTCCGTGCAGCCTTCAGCAAACCGTGGATCGTTCGGGGTGATGGCGATTCCCAGACAATTCCGTACACGATCACAACCCTGCCCGTTCTCCGAACTGCTAAGGCACTCCGTCCGCTTGGCGATTGCACGTTCAACGCCTGACTTCATGCTGACGCTGTAGATGGCGTCAATGCGTGAGTTGACGTTCAGCTCGGGCGTCAAAATGTCGTGAATGCAGCTTTCGACGATAACCGCGCTCATCGCGACCGCGTTGCGATCTCGCGGCCCGGGCGTGTCGCGGGGACTAAACGGTGACGCGCTCAAATCAGGTGCTTCTGGGGGCGGGCCTGGTGGTGGCACACATACCCAATCAAAATCCGCGCC
Organism: uncultured Polyangium sp.; assembly: GCA_964435055.1. Classification (GTDB taxonomy): domain Bacteria; phylum Myxococcota_A; class Polyangia; order Polyangiales; family Polyangiaceae; genus Polyangium. Next base: position 2,871 of record CAYSYX010000519.1, read on the forward strand.
GGGAAATAACCACCGATCCCGATTGTCAAATGGCCCTTGATATCCAGGCGGACACGTGACCGGCGTACAACCACCATGTGCGGCGACGAACCCCACGAATACCGTCGTGGACAGCAAATGAGTCTTTTTTACGAGTCCAGAGAAACGCATGTGTTTGTCTGGATCTACCATGTACCGCGTCAAACGCTACCAAAATTCTCTCGACAAACGCACAAAATCCGCAGCTACGTCACGCATCACGAGGTGACCCCCCTTGTTTCGTAGGACCGGATTCGAACAGTTCCGAGAAATCGATCCACATTTTGCCCTTTCGCGACCGCCGCATCGTGTCCCGCGAGTCCACGAGCCTTGTTTCACGGTAATCACGGACACGATTACATGGGTTTCCGACGCCTCGTGTTCCAAGACAAACCAACAAATCGTCGATGTAGAGCGCAAATTTTCGAAGCCGCCCCTTGATTTGCCGTGTCACCGATCCACACACCGCCGGGGAACCAACCGGGTTTTGTATTCCGCGAGCTGCTCGGACGGGTCGACGTGTGTTTCACGCTCGATTTTGCGATCCAGGTCACCCAAATCGATGCCCGACAGGCTTTTTTGGAGACCACGCGAAACCCAGGAAAATGTCAAAAAGCCACTTCATTTTCCAGAACTCTCGCCCCGGTTCTCGCTCGGCTTTCGAACGGGCTTCGGGCGCCTTGGTTGTATGCCCAGGTAAGACAAGATGCGACTCATGATTTCCTGTGGTCGATTTGCGATCCGGGAACGCGTTTCTGAGCGACATAGGGGTCATGCCTCGAGACGAGCGTCCGTCACCGTCGGAACCTGTTGCCGCAACCGCGCCTGGAGAATCGGGTTGGTCCGCCCAAACCCTGATGAACGCGTTTGGCAAGAAATTGCCTTGGTGGCTGCGGAAAATGGGCGTACGGGATAACGAAATCGAGGATGCATTTCAGGATGTATTCATCGAGGTATTGAACGAGCAGGATAAGATTCCCGCGGATAACAAGAGCGCACAGGAAGAATTGATTCGCTTGGCGAGTCGTGTGGCATGTCGTCGGAAACGCGCGGTGCAGCGCGATGAGCGGCACGTTTCGGACGTCGAGACGCACGATCCGACCAATCGGGAAGAATGGATTGCGGCGCGCATGTTATGGGCCGAAGCGATCAATGTCCTCGACGAACAAGCCAGGAAGCTATTTATTGCGCACGATATCGAAGGGCGTTCGTATGCCAGCATTGCCGCCGAAATGGGCGAAAAGGAGGACACCATCGAAAAACGCGGCGCCAAGGCGAAATCGCGACTTCGCGCGGAAATCATTCGATTGCTGGGCAAAAACGACAAACGGAATGGTACGTCGAATGCGAGCCTGGCGCTCGTACTTGGGTTCGACACATTCGATCGGGCACTTTTCCGCACGATGTTCGATATGGACGAGCCGGTTTCGGCGCCTCTTCCCATTGCAAAAGTCCCTCCGACCATATCGATTGGCCCATTGCTTGGGGCTGTGCCCGTGGGGTTTTTGCTCGGGGCCTTATGGATGCTTTCTGGAGAACCGCCGAAAGCATCGGTTCTTCGGGCGGCGAAATGGGGCGATGTGCAATTGGCGAATATCGTTGCGCGCACTGAAATGCCTTATGGAAATATGCCCGTTGAAACGAATGCGGGGACGAATTCCACGAATGGTTCGGCGTTGTCCCAAAAAGCGCAAATCGAACAGACAAAAGGAAAAGTGAAACTCGACAAAGCGACCAAAGCCTCGGTCGTGCGTGTCGGAACGCCCAGTCTTTGATTTGGTAGAGTTTTCCAATCGACGAGTTGGCCCGTCGTCCCGGGCGGTTGCGTTCATTGAAATTCGCGAATGGGAGTGAGCGTCTCGATGCTGCCGGTTCAGGCTCCTTGGCATAGGTGTACGCATGCATCGGAACGCTCGCTCGCGCTCGCGAAATGGTATCGTGTGCCCAACGGGGGACGGCATGGAGAATTTCCCATTGAGCTTCGAGGCATTCGTGTCGCAAGTGGGCGCGCGCATTCGAGTGCTGCGATTCGAACGTGGTTTGTCGTTGAGGACATTGGCCGCGAAAACGCGGTACTCGGTCAACAGGATCACGCAAATCGAATTGGGCCAGTTGATGCTTACCGCGAGGATGTTGCGGCGGCTGGCTCGAGCGCTGAAAGTGCAGCCGTTTGACCTGCTCAACCACGATCCGCACCTCGATGATTTGGGCTACGTGATTGAGATCATGCGACAAAATCCGAAGATGGTGCGGGTCGTGAAAAAGCGCATCCAGCGGGCGCAATCCGCATTGCACAACGGCGACCGAGCGCAAGTCGCCGATTGAATTGCGAGCGTTATTCGCTTGCAAACTTGACCTGGACGTCGAGGACCGTCATAGTCGAATTTCGCTCGTCGTTCGCCTTATACCTTAATGCGGAATTCCCTGATTGTGCGCCTGGAAAGGTAATTGTAACGCATTGGGGTGTGGACCGGACAATCGCGATTGAATCGTTACCTCAGTATGCCGCGAAGGTTTTTCCCGGTGGCAATTGCGCTCATGACGGCGTCGTGTGGCTTTTTGTCAAGGCATCACCGGCCTTCACCGCCGCTCGTCACGCGGGCAATGGCGTTAACGCCTGTTTCTTCGGCGAATCCCGGACCTCCGCCCCGCGTGCAACCATTGCCTCCGCGTCCGGGGTGCGGGTTTGTCCAGGTCGGAGCACAACAAATTCCGTTGGATTGTCCGTCGCCGGCTTATTCTGAAATTCCGTCCGCCGCGCGGCCATTGCTTCCGGATCATGTTTTTAGTCCGGAACATGTCGGAGCGGCCGAGTTGCCTGCTGTTGTTGACCATCGCGAGGACGGCACCGAGGGGCCAATGCGGAATCAGGGCGTAGTGGGCGCATGTTCGGCATTGTCGTTCGCCAGCGCAATCGATCACGCTCTTGCGCGGCGCGGTGGCAATCGTGTGGCCGTGTCGGCAATGCACGTTTGGGCGCGATACCACGAGCCTTCCATGGCGAGGGCGGTGGAGAAAAATCGCAATCGAGAGCTTACGTCCGAAGCAAATTGGCCGTACACGGTTTTTAATCAATTGATTGCATGCAGTTGGGTGCAGAAATCGCAATGCATGCCCTATTGTGGCGCCGATTGTTCGTGCCGAATGCCGGCGGAGCATTGCGGGCGTGACGTCGATTCGGGGGAGCTCGCGCACGCCGATGCCAATCCGATTGCTCGGTTTACGAATATCACGCACATTGACCACAGTCGAATCTCGCTTATACGAGCGTTGGCACAGGGGCAGGATATTTGGATTTCAATGAATGTCGCCAATGCGGCTTTTGATTCGGAGCGAATCATTCCCGAGCACGATGGCTTGCGCTCGGTTATCGCTCATTTCGAGCCTTACGACACGTGGGGATCGCACGCTATGTTGATTGCCGGATATCGAGTGCGTCCGTCTGGTACATACTTTTTGCTTCACAATAGTTGGGGCGAAACATGGGGCGACGGTGGGTATGCCTGGGTGCATGAAAAAACGCTCGAAATGAATATCGGTTCGGCCTATTTGGTGGATGCCGAGCCATGGGATCCGTCCCAGGGCAAGCTGCCGCTGCAACTGAGTCAATGCATCAACGGGTTTGTCGCGGATACGGCGACGGGGCAATGCGCTCCACCGTGCGTCGATGGAAGCGCGCGGCACAATGGAGTTTGTCCTGCTATCACGAATTGCCCCGCTGGGTACGTGTACGTGCTTGACTCATGCGTCGTAGCGGCTCCGAATGTATTTGGTGGTGATCGGTCGAATGGACTTGCATGGGCATGTGTGGCTGTGGGATGTGCCTATGCCGTGCCGGCAGGTTCGTTCGGGTGTACCGAACAGCCATGGTGTTCAAAATTGTGCGTGTCGCCGCGGTTTCGGTTGAGTTATGGTCCGATGGGGGTGTGGTG
>CAYSYX010000520.1:0-6812 GCA_964435055.1 uncultured Polyangium sp.
GCTCCGGACATCGAGGCGCGCACCCTAGCACGAAGTTTTGTTCTGGGAAGACCCAATCTACAAAATTTTTCCATGCCCAAAGGTGGCCCAGCTTCCGCTTCAATCGGCTTCAGGGTGCGCGAACCACGACCGATTTCCCCGCGCGGAATGCTCGCATACCCGGCAAATGCACGGTAGAAGGCTCGCATGGCCGAACGTCAAGAATCATCGGAGTCCTTTGGCGCGCTCTTCGAACAAGGTGGTGGCAGCCGTCGGGACAGAACTCGAATCATGGTCGGCGATCGCGTCGAAGTGACGATCGTCGCCGTCGGTCAATCCGCCGTCTTTGCGGATGTGGGCCGCAAACAAGAAGGGTTTTTCGAGCGCCCGGACGTGACCGATGCCGATGGAAAACTTGCCGTTTCCGTGGGCAGCAAAGTGCAAGCCAAGGTCGAGTCGATCGATCGACAAACCGGTCAAGTTCGCTTGAGCCCCGTCGCCATTCGCAGCGCGGAAGGTGAAGCGTTCGGCGGCACGATGGGCATGGGTGCCAAAGGACAAACTCCGCTGCTCGTCGAAGGCGCTCGCGTCAAAGGTAGCGTCACCGGCATCGAGCGTTACGGCGTGTTCGTGCAAATCGCCGGTACGCAGGGACGAACCGGCCGAGGCTTGATTCCCACGGCGGAAACCGCAACCGCTCGCGGCGCAGACCTCAAGAAACACTTCACCGTCGGCCAAGAAGTCGAAGCGAAGATCGTCAACATCGCCGAGGATGGAAAGATTCGCCTCTCCGTCTCCGCCATCGCGCGCGACGAAGAACGAAGCTCGTTCGAGAAGTTCAAAGAAGGCGAAGCGACGGAACAGCCGGCTGCGGCGTCCGCGGACAAACCCGCCGCCGACGCGAAGAAGAAGCCGCAACAACCGGCCAAGAAACCCGAACCGCGCAACTTCGGCACGTTCGGCGATCTGCTTGGAAAGAAGCTGAAGAAGTGACCTCGAGGCCTGCCGTGCGCGTGCCCTGCAAACGCGTGGGCTCGGTCGAAGTTCCTTTGCCCGCGTATCAATCTGCAGGAGCCGCGGGCCTCGACCTCTGCGCCGCCATCGATGAAGACGTCGTCATCGAATCCTTGCAACGCAAACTAATTCCCACGGGCCTGAGCATCGCCATTCCGCTCGGTTACGAAGGCCAAGTCCGACCTCGATCGGGTTTGGCTCTGCGTCACGGCATCACCGTGCTCAATTCGCCAGGCACCATCGATGCCGACTACCGCGGCGAAGTGAAGGTGCTCCTCGTCAACTTGAGCGATACGCCGTTTCGTTTGTCACGAGGTGAACGGATCGCGCAGCTCGTGATTTGTCCGGTCGAACTGGGCGAGCTGGTTCTTGTCGACGAACTCGATGCCACCGAACGCGGAGCCGGCGGTTACGGATCGACGGGTCGATAAGACGACCCGCCTCAGTTTGTCGAGGATAGGTTCGTCAAGGACGCGGCACGAGCTCGTCGAGACCTTCACGTGCCCGCAACGCTTCGAAGGCTTTGTCCGACCAAACGCGCGTTCGATCGTTGAACCCCGCCGCAACGGCCTTCTTCAGCATCTCGCTCGCGCGATCATACGCGCCGTCCAGCGCATGCGCCCGCGCGGCTTCGTACGCATCTTCGGCGAGTTTCGCGCGGTCGAACGCTGTTTCGTACAGACGCGCCGACCAATCGAACGCGTCGTTCTCGAACGACAACCGGGCCATTTGGCGCGCGTCGTCTTCGCTGAGTGAATCGGCGATGTCGTAAGCGATTGCGGCCGCTCGCGCGACTTCCTTTTGCTCGATCAAGATCTGGATGAGCGGTCCGACGACTTCCTTGCGGTCGTCACCTCGTGCACGAGCATTTTCCAGCACGCGGCGCGCTTCTTTCATGTCGCGTTTGGCAAAAAGAACCGCCCCCACGAGCGCCGGATCCACTTCACCAAGCGCCTTCGCTTCTTCGAGCTTCGCCGACGCGTCGTCGAGTTTGTCTTCACTCAAGGCGACCCACGCGAGAATCTCGAACGCTTCCCGTCGGGCATTCGGAGGAGGCGCGCCTTCTGCTTTCGGATCCCGCGCCAGCAAATCCGTGCACAAGGAACGAGCCTTGGCCAGGTCGTCGCCCGCGACGGCGTCGCGCGCTCGATGCAGGATCGACAGGATTTCAGCCGAAATCATCGGCTCGGCTTCGACGACGGGCGTTCGTGGTCGCAAGTCGGATTCATCGATGTTCGTCCCGCCGGACTGCAACATGCGCAGACTTTGGAAAGCGCCCATGCCCATGATGTACGCAGCCCACACGCTCCCGCCCTTCAAGAAGAAGATGGCCGCGCCAAACCCCACCAACATCGAAATCGTGGCGGTGATTTTCATCCGCTTCGGACCGAGCGCGTGCTCGAGAACATGGCCTCCGTCGAGCGGCAGGACGGGGATCAAGTTGAAGATACCCCACCACAAGTTGACGAATTTCAGCTGGAGAATGGCCAAATGCGCGAGCGTCGGCAGCTGAACGTTGTTGCGAAGAAGGAGATACTCGATGCCGTACACGAGGCCGGCCAAGGCAAACCCGGCGAAAGGACCTGCTGCACTGATGATCACGTGATCGAGCCGTCGCAGAGGCAACAGCGCTCGCCACGTCGTGCGTCCACCCATGAAATGCAAGGTGATTTCGGGCTGAATCCGGTGCCGTCGAATCGCCAGTGCGTGTCCCATCTCGTGAACCAACACGCTGACGAAGACGATCAACGTCCAAAGCACGAGCATCATGAAGCCCGCTCGGCCGCCGATGGAACTTGCAAGCGACCATCCGAGCAGGATCGAGCTGACCCAGAAACTAAGCTCAATTTCAACTTCGATACCGAACAACGTGAAATTCATGCCTTCGATTATCCTCGTGCACGAAGACCCTCTTCGACCGGTTCAATGTCGCGTATACGCAGGTTATCCTGTCGTGCGCTTTCCGAAGACTCCCGATGTTGAAGCGATCGCACTTCATTCCGATTCTTGCCGCAACACTCGCCTGCATCAGCAGCGCGTGCGCGTCACGCACATCCACGAGCGCGCAGCCTGGCACGCGCGAGATGCCTACGCACGCGCACGGTGCCGTCACGCCGGCTGAGCCCGTCGACCGCGCGGAAACGCGAAAAACCGCTTCCGAAGCCGCTGAAATCCACAGCGTTACGCCCGTGGTTTCGGCGGAAGCTTCGACCAACGTCGTCGCTCCGGTGCCCACCGCACCGGCCGCACCTCCGATCGAACCGAGCACGGTCGTGCTGCATGTCGGCGATTCGTTCGTCATGGCGGGGTTTTCCCAGACCCTACGGCCCAAGATGAAGTCCGTTGGCGCCTTGTACGAAGTTCGCGGAGCTCAAGCGACGTACACGACGACTTGGCACAACAAACTCTCGCGTCTCGTCGGGGATTACCACCCGGATTTGGTCATCATTACTTTGGGCGCAAACGAAGTGACGTTGACCGATCCGTGGGCTCGCGCCGACGCCGTGACGCGTCTCGTCAAGATCGTCGGCGACACGCCGTGCGTCTGGGTCACTCCGCCGCTCTGGCGTAAAGACACCGGCATCATCGAGGTGATCAAACAGCGCGCCAAACCCTGCCTCGTTTTCGACTCCGATGCGATCGTCGGTCCCATCGCTCGACAACCCGATTCGATTCACCCGAGCAACGTTGGCGGAGCCAAATGGGCCGAGGCGTTTTGGGCTTGGTTACTCGAGCATCGCGCGCCGCCGCCCGTACAAGGCGAACACTTGCCTAAAGGCTCGGGACGGCATGCCGTCAACCCGTGGCGACTGCGTCGGACACCGAACGAAGTCGAAGTCACGCAGGAGACGGCGTCGACGACGCTTTGACCTCCAACATTTGACGTCAAACGAGTTCGGAAGGCAGCGCCGAAGCGATGGAGTTTCGCACGGCTTCGGTGAGCTCTTTTCGACGCGCCGGACCGTAGTTCTTGGGATCGATCGGCGGCAGAATCGACACGTTCACGTGATGGCCCCGATGCAAGTCGATTGTGCCGCTTTGCAAGACGTGACGCGTTCCGTCGATCGCGATGGGCACGATGCGTCGGCCTGATTCGAGCGCCACGTGAAACCCTCCGCTTTTGAACGGACCGAGTTTGCCCGTCACGCTGCGCGTACCTTCTGGAGCGATCCACAAGAGCGTTTCGTGGTCGAGCTTCGATGCCGAGTCACGGAGGTTCTGCATCGCTTGTTCGCGTTGCGATCGATCCACTTTGACCATGCCGGCGGCGAGCATCGCGCGTCCGAAGAGCGGGATGCGGAAGAGCTCGGCTTTGGCGACCATGCGAATACGTCGTGGAATCGCGCGATACAGGACGGGGATGTCGTAGTGACTCTGATGGTTGGACATCAAAATGAATGTCTCGTGGCCGTCGCCGAGATGTTCACGACCTTTGACGACGATCGTGATGCGTGCCTCCTCGAGCATCGTCTGCGCCCACTTGGACAAACGTTTGTCGAGGACATCGGGATCGATGCGTCCGAGCGCGGCGTCGACGACGGTTGGCACCGTGATGCGCGCCGTGTGCACGAGCGTCCAGCTTGCTGCCAACTTGCTCATTTGCGTTTCGTCTTCTTCTTGGCTTTCTTCGCCGCTTCAGGGAAACGCGCCGCGCAGATGTCGGTACACGATGCGTCCTGACAACCCTTGATGCACTCGTCGTAGGTCTTGTAGTCCTCGGTCGCGATCGAGAGATCTTCGGTCTGCTTGGGCGCGATGCTCTGACAGCTCAGCGTCTTGTCGCAGTACGATCCGGCCGGACAATCGTTGTCGTAGCGGCATTGCACGCAGCGCAAGTTGTCGCAGATGAGCTTGCCCTGATTTTCTTCACGCGCGGCACATTCCGCGTCCGACTTGCAGACGGGAAAACGAGTGTCGTTCGCGCATGCGGATGCGAGGAGCGCAAAGACGAAGAACGTCGCCCAATGAGAAAGTTTCACACGCCCCCTTTGTCGCCCCAAATCGTGACGACGATGCGTCGATGGTGTGGGTTTGTCCGGTGCTCCCACACGTAAATTCCTTGCCACGTACCCAGCGCGAGATTGCCCGCCATGATCGGCACGAGAAGGCTCGTGTTCGTCACGGCCGCTCGAAGATGCGCGGGCATGTCGTCCGGCCCTTCGTCGTCGTGTTCGTAGTGTCCGCCTTCGGGCGCGAGCTGACCGAGCCAGCGATCGAGATCCCGAAGCACGGCGGGATCGGCGTTTTCCTGAATGACCAAGCTCGCCGAGGTGTGCTGCAAGAAGAGGGAACACATCCCGACTCGCACGTGACTGTCGGTGACGACGGCGCGCACGAGGTTTGTCACGTCATGCAGTCCGCGCCCCGGGGTTCGAACGTCGACGAGCTTCTGGTGCATGTTGGAACTCATCACGATGCGCCTCCGAGTGTACGGGTACGGTGTCCGAAATCGGTGATGATCCGCAACCATGGAGATCGACGGGTCGATCCGATGCGGAGCGCTCAACCGTTCCGAACGATGTCCGTGATGATCCCCCACGCGGTCCACGTGCGGAACCAAGCTCCGATGTTGGCCATTACGTACGCTTGCCGGTCTTCGGACAAAGCGGTCGCGACGTGTTCGAGCGCCGGAACGAGCGGCATGCCTTCGGCGAGCGCTCCGATGATCGCAAAAGCTTCCGGCGAAACCTCTTCGTACCGCGGGATCAAGTCTTGACGGAAGAGAAGGATGTGCAGCGAGGACGGTGCGTCCGGAAGAACGTACTCCTTGCCGTCTTTGATGGCGATGCGCAGCAGGTGCACAGGGTACGAGAGAGACAAACGTGTGAGCAGAGGATGAAACACGAGACGTGCGGTGTTCCAATCCTCTTCGGTCATGGAGGCGAGTTTGGCCGGGTCGAGCGGCGGGACGTCCGGACCATCGAATTGATCGACCAGCTCGCGTTCGTAACGAGCCATCTCGCCGGCGAGATCGCGAAGCTCCGGGGGAAATCCCGCGTAGTCTTGGGCAAACGTCGAAACATGCGCTCCGAGTCCGTGCAACGTGGGGGTCGAAGGCGGATGAGCTTCGAGGTACCGTCGGAAAAACTCCTGCGATGTTTCCGGCCCGAGGATTCCGGACAGACCGGGGTAGTCTTGGCGCAGGATTTCTTCATGCCGCAGGAAGAACTGCCGTCGGTAGATGTTGACTTGTTCGGCGCCGGTGACGCGACCGTTTCCGGTGACAAACTTCGCTGCGATCCCGGACATTTCCGGATCTTGCGGCGTCGGTGTTTCGCGACAAATGGCTGACACCAAGAACGTTTGAACAGCGAGGAGGTCAGCTTTCACGACGCGCCAGCTCCTCGGTGCGAATGTTTCGCGCGATGTTCGCTTCGGCGAGCAGGGTTTCGAGGGGCGGAATATCGTCGTCCCATTCGATGAGCGTGGAGACGGCACCGCAACGTCGTATGGCGTGGCGATAAAGTTCCCACACCGGATTGATGACGTGATCGCTGTGCGTATCGATAATGTAGGCGCCGAAGTTGGTATGTCCGGCCAGGTGAATCTGCACGACACGATGGGCGGGTACGGCCTCGACGTACGCATGAGGATCGAAGTTGTGGTTGTAGGAAGAGACGTAGATGTTGTTGACGTCGAGCAGAATGCCGCAGTCGGCTTCTTCAACGATCGCGCTCAAGAAAGCCCATTCGGACATGGTGCTGGATGTGTACGCGAGGTAGCTCGAAGCGTTTTCCAGGACCAACGGGACTTCGAGAAAGTCCTGGACGATGCGAGCGCGTTGCGCAACGTGATGCAGGGCTTCTTCGGTGTAGGGC
>CAYSYX010000521.1:0-2168 GCA_964435055.1 uncultured Polyangium sp.
AATTGATACAGATTGATAAGGCTTTCGAGTGATCCATCCATGAGGGGCACCTCGCATCGATCCGTGTAACCGGGCGCATTGAAAGCGATTTGTCGCGGGGATGCAAGGGGAAAGTAACGAGCGTGCATTGCGGGCACGTGGCCGCTCGCAAGACAAACCGTACGTCCTCAAACGGATTCCATGGGCTCTGCTGATCTCAACGTGACGTCTCACGCCTGCATACGTTGGCACCAAATGCAAGCAAAAAAAACAAACATGGTCACGTGTCAAGAATGCCCACGAAGACCGCGGTTTTGTTGTGGTTTTGCGTACCGACATGAACAACGTTGACATGCGCGCTTGCGGCGTGTTGCGCTTGTGAGGCGGCAACGAGCCGTGGATGGAGGAACGTCATGAGGAACGCGAAGCTCGAGCGAAAGAGCGTTTGGAATGGACAGAGATGGTTTGTCCTGCATTGCGCGCTGACGGTGGTGCCGGTGATCATGGGGTGCGGTAGCGAGGAGAAGACCGTCGTCCCGGTTGACGACAACGATGGTCTCGTGGTCGATCCGACGAGTGTCCCTTGCAAAGGCATGGCGTGGTCGGACGACGTGTGCATTGCCGGCGGCGAGTTCATCATGGGGCATAAAGAGATTCCGTACACGCCCCCGCCGTGTCCATCGGGAGACGTTTGTGGACCGGGGAATCCGCCGCCCACGGACTTCAGTCCCCCGCATGTCGCGAAGCTCAGCCCATATTTCATTGATCGCTATCCCGCGACAAACGCTGAATACAAGGCATGTTACGACGCGGGGATATGCCCTGGCGATTGTAATATGCTTCAGGTTTGTGGTGGAGGACATTACGACGAAAACCGCATCACGGACCCGCTTCTCGCGAAATACCCGGTAGCAACGATTACAAGCGAGGGGGCTGAGGCGTACTGTCTGTGGAAAGGCAAACGTTTGCCCACCGAAGCCGAATGGGAGCGCGCAGCGCGTGGAGCCAAGAGTTTCAATTATCCTTGGGGCAACACGGCTCCCGATTGCACACGATATCCATGCAATCCCAGCAACATGCCGGCAAGTTGGACGTACTACTACTACCCGCCGGTAGGGTCGAATCCAGGGGATGTCTCGCCCGAGGGCGTCTACGAGATGATGACGAGTGCTTTGCAACTCGTGCATGACGCGTACGACTACTATTACTACCAGCATGCACCGTACGAAAATCCCCAGGGTCCGGCGGCTCCGAGCGCGTTCCGCGTGGGTCGAGGCAATGTCATTCTGGGCGGCAACACACACGGTTCGATCGTTTACAATGGACAGAATTTGCGATTGCCAGCTTGGGTGCGCTCGAGCACGGGTGTTGGCGGCGTGCGTTGCGCGCGTTCGGATGAGGGGGTGACGGCGACTGGCGAGCAGTTCTTCCGCATGCGGCAGCGTGTGTTGAGCGGCAACCATATTGCGAAGAACTGAATTTATGATGCTCGGTCGTCCTGACGGCATGAATTTATTTCAATTAAATTTGCTTTGCCAAAAATCATCGAATTGAAAAGCCACGACCCATTCCCAATGGATGGCGCCCCAAGGGCTTTGCAATCGACAACGCATGCTTCACATTCTTGGCCCTCCTGGCCATTGCGTGATCGTGATGTCGACGCCTGCGCGCGGGCGAATAGGGGCCAGGTCCGTTGAAGTGCGGGCAGTCGAATCGTAGGCAGGTCCGTTGAATTGGGCGCAAGGGAATTGAGAGCGCACGCCTTGAATTGAGGGTTCGCTTCGGGCGCTAACAAGCGCCCTACGCTTTGAGTTTTTTTTTTGAGGGGGGGCGTCGCTCCCTTCCCGCGGGCTGGCCCTGGGCAATACGGCGACGGTCGCTTTGCCCCCCAAACCCCCCATGTTGTCTGCGAAATGGAACGAGGTCCCTTGGATTGCAGGCACGGATGCGCGCAAATCAAGAGACTTGCTTGCGATTCCCTCTGTGCAGGGGGTATGGGGCATCAAAAACCCCGAAAGTACTTTCGCTTCGGTGGTTGCCGATGCCCAGGCCGTCGAAGCCGAATTCGTGGGGCGTGTTGGGGACAACGAAGAGAACATTCAGCAAGTGCGGAGAATCATTACTGAGATGCTCCTTCAGGCAGCCTGGGACAAGGATCAGCCCTTCGAAACCTGCCTCCAGTATTGGCA
>CAYSYX010000521.1:2178-6800 GCA_964435055.1 uncultured Polyangium sp.
AAGCATTGGGCTTCTATCGCCTCGAACGCCGGTGTCTCAAAACTGGGCTCTTTGCGGTCATTTGCCAACACTATGGTCACACCGACATGGGCCTTGCGCTGCTCGAGCCTCTGCTCGCCGACCTCGAACGATTACGTGCCGAGCCCACAGCCACCAAGCAAGAGGTCGACTACTACGATTACGAGCTCGAATCGCTGCACAAACTCCGCACCCGCCTCGAAGCGCAGTGGGGTTGATGCTCAGCCTTTCCGATACCGCATCCCCTTGGCCGACGCTCGACCCCCGCGTTCGCCTATCCACCATCGTCGCCGCTCGGGGTCGAGGCCCGACTTTTCCGATGGAGCATCCCCCTGGCTGGGCGTCGAGGCTCGGCTGTGGCGATGGAACATGTCTGCGGCTGGAGGTCGAGGCTCGGCTGTGGCGATGGACCATGTCTGCGGCTGGAGGTCGAGGCTCGGCTGTGGCGATGGAACATGTCTGCGGCTGGAGGTCGAGGCTGAACACGTGCGATGGAGCATCCGATTTGCCCGGCATCAACCCCCAGGTTCGCGGATGCAGCATCCCTTTTCGCGGGGGTCGACCTACCGAATGATGGCCATTTCGGTGAACTTGTTCGTACGCGGAATGGGTTTCTTGGGTTTCCGATACCAATCCTTCAGCACGCTCGAATCGGTCCTGAAAATATCCAGCAACACGGGGCACACGTTGTCGTCTTTGGCGCAACCGGCCGGGTAATAGCGTTCCCATAACGGAGATGATTTCCCCACCACGAGCGGCTTCCATTTGAAGTTTTCGGCAACGCCGGCCTCGCGGAAGAGGTTCATGACGTTGGGCGTGACCAGCACCTTCGGAAATGCAAACTTCGACGTGCGGGCATTACCATCGAATTCGAACGAACCAAACCATTCCCACGTGAAATTGAAATCCTTCCGTTCGAGCAAATCTTCCGCGCGGTAATACCGATTGGGTGCAAAGGAGTAATGACCGGCGCGATGACAAACGTTGCAGATATCCTCCGCGAGTTTCGGGGCCAATTCACCGCGCATCGGGGGCAGGGTGGATTCAATGAGGACTTGTTGGTATTCGAGGGATGTCCAATCGCCGACGTCGTCTCGCGCTTGCACGTCGGCAAAAGAAATGCCGGTGGTCTTTGCATCGGCCAACATCGAGCGCATGGTGGCATCGACGAGAAGCAGACCATTGCGCGTACGGATCGCGCGGTGTTTTCGCAGCAACGGCAAGTCTTTGCGTTTGATTCGAGCGTACCAGCTTTGTTTTGCGCCGGTTCCGCAATGAGGGCAGGCATCTTTGAGGTCGTATTTCGTGCCCAGTTCTCGAGTATCGGATTGCAACCATGTCGCGCCGGCGGACATTTCGAGGAGCAATGCCGTTTGCAGGTCTTCCTCCGAAAAAACGTACTCGGTGCTCACGCCGGGTTGTTGATCGAGCGATTCGAGGAAAGCGAAGACTTTGGCGAGGCGTTCGTCGCCGTCTTCGATCGTCAGGTCCACGAAATCCTCGTGACCTAAGAATTTCCCTCGATCCTCGAGATCATAGAGATCCCATCCGCCCGCGGGGCTCAGCATGTCGGGTCCACATCCGGTATGTTCGAGCAGTGCTTGGGTTTCTCCGGGAATGTGCGTGATAATGAAGTTCAGGGTAACGATGGTTTTCATGGTGCGAATTCCCGTCGGCTCACGGCGCAATGGCCACCGGTGTCCATTTGAACGTGGTTACGCCCGCATCGCGAAAGATGTTCATCACTTTGGGCGTGACGAGGACGCTTGGACTTGGCCGCTTCTCAAGGCGTTGCTTTTCTTTGTTTGCGGGCCAAAAGTCGCCGAACCATTCCCACGTTAGGTTGAAGTCTTGCATCCCGACCAGATCCTCTTCGCCGTAGGGCTTGTCGGGACAAGTCATGCGCCCTCCGCGCCGACAAACTTGACAGAGATACTTTTCGTCCTCTGCCCTGAGTTCTCCACGCATCGGGGGCATCGTGTGGTGGATGAGGATATGATCCCGCGCCACACTGGTCCATTTCTCATTTTTCAACCGCGCGCGAACGTCACCAAACGAGATGCCCGTGACGCCGGCGTCTTTGAGCTTCTTGACCATGCCCCCATCCACGAGAATGTTCTCATTCCAGCTCCCGATGGCGCGATGTTTGCGGATCTTGCGCAAGTCATCGCCATCGACATAGAGCGCCGAGGTTTGTCGCGCTCCTGCTTTGCAATGGCCGCACGCTTCACTCAGGTCGTAGTTGGTGCCGTGCCGCAAACCTGATGAGGCGTATTCATTGATGTCCCGACTCATCCACAACAACCGCGCATTTTGCCGGTCTTCTTCCGAGTATTCGGTGTACAGAAATGACTCGACTTCGACCCCATATTGTTGCAGCAACGCAAAGACCTTGGCGACTCGTTCGTCTCCTTCGTCAAGTTTGATGTCCACCGTGATGTCGCGTATATGTTCGTAGATTGTGTAGTTAGACACCTTCGCAACGTCTGATCCGCAACCCGTTGCCGTGAGAATTGTCGCCGCTTCCCCGGGGATCTTTTCTGCCCGAAACGTGAGCCATACTTTTGTTTTCATCAGCTTTTCTCGTTATACGCTTAGGGTACGTGGGGAAAGTATCCTTTGATGGCGTCGAGCCACGCAGGATAGTCCGCGTATGCCTTTTCGTATACCTTCCACAGGTCGGTTGGTGACAGCTCTAGATCTTTTTTACCCGCGCGTGCCAATTGGTCGAGCACCTTTGCTCGAGCTTCGTTCAACTTGTTCGTAATTGCCTGGTGCTCGGCCTCGGAGAGGATGATGGCCGGGATGTCATCGATCGCCTTTGCTTCCATGTTGAGAGTGTCCTTGGCCATCGCGACTTCCAAGATGTGATGTGCCTGGAATTTGCCCCCCCAGCCCGCCGTAAAGATGCTCGCCCGCGAATACGGCAGGATCACCCCCGCGTCCCGCAACGATGGCGCCATCGCTTTGCCAAATGAGGGGAGCGCCTCGACTGCCTTCTTGACAGCGTCCTTGTCGCCCGTTTTCAAAACCTTGATCACGTTTTCTATGGCTTCTTTCCCAGGCTCGCTTGCCAACTGCTCCGCAAGCTCCTTCGACAGCACCTTCGGGTCGATGATGCTCGCGACCTTGTCGGCCTCGAGCGCATTGGTGACCTTTTCGATGAAGTCCTTCGCCGACTTGAACGGGATCCCGATGATCGCGAACACGCCCGTCGCCGCCTGAAGGATCACGAAATCAGGCCCGCCGACGCTTTTCCCGCCCGCCATTCCATGCCGCGTACCATTGGGATCGTCCAGACGCCCCGACACATCGCCCGCGGCAATACGACCCGCGAGCATGATGTTCTGCGCGAGCACCTCCGTAAAACTGAGCGGCGGTCCCTTGCCGTTACGAGCTGATGTCTCGGTTGTTTTGCCATCGCCGCGCCCGGGCCCCGCCGTTTGTCCGGAACCGTTCTTCGGACCTGCCGATGGTCCGGCCCCCTTGTCGGCCGCGCCTTTCTTCGCCGCTTCCTTCGCCTCTTTTGCTTCCCGCGCCGCAGTCACCTCGGCCAACATCGGCAGGTTTTCGGTACCGGCGACTTCGTCGAAAGATTTCGTTGACTTCGTCGGACAACTCAGTTTTGTCAGGTCCTTCGTGAAGTAGTAGGCGGACTCGGGTCTCGCGTCCTTCGTAAACACGAAGATGATGTCCGCTTTTTCTGTGCCTTTCTTGTAGTCCGACGCTTCGAAGGTCCACGTTCTTGTCTTGTCCTCCAGAATCATCCCCCATTCAACGACCTCGACAAGACGACCCTTGGCGTCCCGATAAGGCGCAGGCACCCAGGACGGACGCACGCACACCGGTACACGCAAAGGTGGTCCTTTCTTCGCCGGTTTCTTCGCTTGCGCCGGGGGATCGCACGGCGCCTTGTCGCTCGGTGCTTGACCGAGGAAACGTGCATCGCGACCAACCGACTCCGCCACCTTCGCCGAACAAGGTTCTTTGCGGCGGAACAAATCCGATGACGAGGGCAAGTCTTCGGATGGCGGCAAGAACCTCCACTGCGGGTAGGATGTGGAGGGCTTCACGCAGGTCAAACCGTATTCGCGGGGCATCTTCGAGGCGCTCGACAACGGGGCGTCGGGGTTGTACTCGAAGAACGCATCCGCCGCG
Organism: uncultured Polyangium sp.; assembly: GCA_964435055.1. Lineage (GTDB taxonomy): Bacteria > Myxococcota_A > Polyangia > Polyangiales > Polyangiaceae > Polyangium. The sequence goes on from CAYSYX010000521.1 coordinate 6,355, forward strand.
TCAAACGTTCGCAATTCGGCTGGATCCTCGTCAGTTACAAGCTGCTTTGTCGTGTAGTTGAAGCCCCATAAACGCGAGCCTTTCCCCACATCCAGCGGTCTGTCGCAAATTTGATAGATCGGGATGCCGGGGTGCGAATACTCCAAATCACTCGCGCTCAGCCGACAGTCCGCGCCAAAAAGCAGCAGCATTCCGCACAGCAACGGCACGACGCACGTGCGTACGAACCGGAGAAACGACAGGCACAACCACGTCGGGAGCAGCCGGCATCGTGTGAGCATGCAGGCAGTGCATCAGTTTACGCAAGGTGCGTCAACTGGTTCGCAGTCGGCGTCTGGAGAACGAGTGATAGGTTTGCGATTGTGGGCTACCCTCTCACGGCGCCTGCGTCGTGGGCACTTCTTCGCCGGTGTCGGCATTGACGTCCGAGGGCGTACGGCGCTGTT
>CAYSYX010000522.1:0-6800 GCA_964435055.1 uncultured Polyangium sp.
GGCTTGGTCGATCCAACGCCGCTCATCGATCAGCTTGGGAATACGGCTCGCGAAGTTCTCGAAGAGGCTCGCGCGTCCGGAAAAACCCCGTCGGAGATCGCCGAAACTCGGGCTCGGCAACGAATTGCCGGCAGGCACGATATCCACGCGCATAACGCGTCACGCTGACCGTCATACCGATCAAGGGACGTCGACCTGCGCGTGGGGTGCGCAGGTTGCTGCGGATTTTCGGCCACATGCGGATTTTCTGCCGCATGCACCGCGTACGGCGCAACGCACCAGCAGGTACGCCGATGGGCGAAAGATACGCCCAAAGTGCCTCCAGGCGCGAAATGACATTTGCGCACACTGCGTCAACTTGGCCCATTTACCGAGTTCGTGCAGTTTGTCCACTCGCGGTACACAGTTTGCCCACGGACTTCAAGATGCCGTCCCGTCTACTTTCCCGCCAATTCCAATCCTTCACCCTCGTCACGATTTTTGGTGCGTTGGCCACGGGCTGTACCTGGATCGACGACTTCTTCGACGACAACGTGACGTTGACGGACTTTGCTCCCGTCGCGGCTCATGTCAGCGTCGAGTTCACCAACCTGCCTCGATCGCAGCTCGTTCTTCAGCCGAAGGATGGTCAGTGTCCGACGATGCGGGACGACATTGGCGCCACCGTCGATGCCAAACCGATGGATGTGTTCATTCAGGGTGGGAAGCAGCCGTCGGGAAAAACGTGGATTTGCGGGGAACCGACGTTTCGTCGAAACATCGCGGCCGCGGATTTCGGAGCCGCATCGACGAAGTTTGTCGCGGACGACGACACCAAGACCATCACGGTCGTCGCGACGGGGCTTGTCCTGGAACGATCCTTGACTCTGACCGACCCGGCCTTGCCTCTGCAAGGTGGTGTCGAGACGTCATTCGATTGGTCTGTCGCGACAGACACGATCGATCCCAAACTTTCGAGCGTGGATTTCGTGTATGACGATCCAAACCTCGTGCTCACCGCGGAGGTCGGTTTGCGCGTCGACGGAGCCTCGTTGTTCATCCGTTTGCCGACGGATGCGCCCGCGGGGAAGGGGACCTTGAAGGTCGACGTGATGGCGGATGTGCCGATCGAAACGTGCGAAGGCGTGGCCAAGTGCACCGGCAGCGTTCACTTGGTCAAGGAGATCGCGCTCGAAGCGTTCAGCGTCGTGCCTCCGAATCCATGACGTTTGTCCCGTTGAATCGACGCGGTTTGACGAAGTGTTTGTCCCGACTAACGAGACGCGTCAGCCGTTCGTCAGGGCGCGCAAGCGCGGAAATGCGGCGTTGATGTCCTCCATCGACACAGCCCCGATGCTCAAGCGGAACCAGCCCGTGTCTTCACGCAGGCCGAAGGCTTGGAAGGGCACGATGGCCAAACCGGCTTCTTCCAGGAGAAGCCTGCGGATGTCCTCGTTCGTGCGGATGGTTCGTCCGCGAATGGTTTGTCCAATCCAATCGAACTTCGCGGACAGGTAAATCGCTCCTTGGGGGGCGATCGCGTCGACCGTGAACCCGTCGCGTTTCATGGCGACAAACCCCGCGTACAGCGCGTCGAGACGCTCTTTCACCTTGGCCTTGGACGCCGAAAGGAACGCGTGCATCGTCGCGGGAGCATCGAGCAGCGCGGCGGTGGCGACTTGTTCCGGCTTCGGAGCCCACGCGCCGACGTGACCCAAAACATCCGCCATGCGCCGACGAACCGCGGGAGGCATGAAGCCCCAACCGACGCGTAGTCCCGTCGCACAGAACGACTTGGAGAGCGCATCGAGCAACAACGTGTAGGGTGCGATCTCCGGAACCAGCGTGATCGGTGTCACGTGTTTTGCATCGCCGTGCGTGAGCATCCAGTACACCTGATCGTACACGAGGTACACCGGGCGACTTCCTTCCGCTGCACGTCGTTGGTTTTCCTCGACAACCAGTTCGGAGATGCGGCGCAGTTCGTCTTGGTCAATCACCGTGCCGGTCGGGTTGAGCGGCGAATTGATGAGCAACAAACGCGCGCTGCGGATATGCGGGCGGAAGTCGTCGGCTGTGGGGAAGAAGTTTGTCTTGGCCGATACCGGTAACTCGACGGGCTTGGCTCCGGACAAATACGCGTAGTGGTTGTTGTTCCACGACGGCACCGGATACACCGCGACATCACCGGGATCGATCAGCGTTTTGTAGGCGCCGTAAAGAAGCGGCCGAGCTCCTCCGGCGACCAGCACCGATTCGACCGGATAACGAATGCCGAGCTCGCGTTCGTAATAACGAACCAGCGCTTCACGCAGCACGAGCACGCCGTCCGAGGGCGGATAATTCGTGTGGCCTTCCGTCAAAGCGGCTCGAGTGCCGTCACAGAGTTCGGGCGGAATGGGGAAGTAGGCGGGGTCGAAATCGCCCACGGTCAAGTTGCAGATCTGTGCGCCTTTGGCCTTGAGCGCCCGAATTTCACCGGCAATTTTGAGGATTTCCGAACCGATGACGCCTCGCGCCAGGGCCGAAAGACCAGCATCACCGACTTCGAGCGAAGGAAAAACAGGTGTCGTAACCATGTGCGTGCCCAGTGTAGCGAAAGATTGGAGCGTGAGGGGGATCGAGTTGCTCGCGAAGGTCTCGGAGAGTTTGTCCTGTCACATCACCCGTCACGCGACAGGCGGCGCGGGGACGGGATAGTCGGCAGGTGGATTCGGGACGGGATAATCGGCAGGTGGATTCGGGACGGGATAGTCCGGCAAAGCGCTCGGCGCGGGGTATTCGGGGGCTGCGCCGGGTGCGGGATAATCCGCGGGAGCTGCGGGGATCGCGTAGTCCGCGGGGGGATTCGGAACGGGGTACGTTTCCGGCGGAATGGGCGGAGTCCACGGGGTTTTCGTCTCGGTCGCAGCGGCTTCGACCCGAGCTTCCGATGGCGCGGCGGCCGGGGTTTTTCTTGCCGGATCGAGCGGTGGAACGACCACGGCGGGTATTTCGGCCATGGGCGGCACGACGACCTCCGGAATCGGCGCCATCGGCGGCACTGGGGGCTTCGCCATCGCCGAGTCGGCCGGTTGCGGCTGCGAATCGGTGGCAGTGCTTTGGGCCTCGACGTCGGCGGTCGTTTCGGACGGCGCCCGGGGTTTGTCCGCATCTGCAGCGGCGTGCATGCCGGGTTCGTCGGAGGACGGTTTGTCGGACGTTGGTTTGTCGGAGGAATCCGCCGCCGCCGGGTTTTGCTGGTCGTCGCTCATGAGTTCTCGAAGCAATGTGCCACAGCGTCGAGCGACGCGCATGGAGCAGCCGGCGACGATGTCGGTGCTCGAAACTTCTCGCCCGGCAACGTCACATTTTCGAGTTACAATCGGGGCGATGCAGCGTGTACGGCCTCCTGCGGTCGCAGGTACGTTCTATCCGGGTGATCCTCGACGACTTGCCACCGACATCTCGACGATGCTCGATGCGGCTCATGTCGTGCGTTCGGATCGCGCCCCCAAGGCGCTCGTCGTTCCACACGCGGGGTACGTGTATTCAGGCCCGATCGCGGCGAGCGCGTACGCGTGTTTGTCCGGGTCGCGGGATCGGGTTCGTCGCGTCGTACTGCTCGGACCGGCCCATCGCGTGTACGTATCGGGGCTCGTGTTGCCCGAAGCGACGGCGTTCGATACGCCGCTTGGTCGGATCGAAGTGGACGTCGAGGCATGTTCGCGCCTTGGCTTGATGCACAACGCGGCGGCGCATGCGAAAGAACACAGTCTCGAAGTCGAGCTGCCTTTTCTTCAAAGCGTGCTTTCGTCATTTACGATTGTCCCGATGGCCGTTGGGGATTCGACGCCGACGCAGGTGGCGGCGGTGATTGAAGCGTTGTGGGGCGGACCGGAGACACTGATTGTCGTCAGTTCGGACTTGTCGCATTACCTTCCGTATGCCCAGGCGTGCGCGGTGGATGCACGAACTGCGCGCAAGGTGCTCGCGCTCGATGACTCGGTGGGGTACGAAGAGGCTTGCGGTGCAGGGCCGCTCAATGGGCTCTTGCTTGTGGCGCGTCGACGAGGTCTGGAAGTGGCACAGCTTGATTTGCGTACGTCCGGAGACACGGCGGGTGGCAAGGCGGAGGTTGTTGGGTACGGGGCTTTTGCTTTTTACGAGGGTGCAAGGCGTGAAGCAGGAAATTGACGGACAACGACTTTTGCAATTGGCACGGGCGAGCATTCGTCATCATTTGGGTGGGCCATTGCCCGAGGTTCCCGAGGGAGAGGCGTATCGCGAGAAAGCGGCGACGTTTGTCACGGTGATGCGTCAGGGGGAATTGCATGGATGTATCGGGTCGCTCGAACCCCTGCGCGCGTTGGTGGACGACGTGCAGCACAATGCGGTGGCGGCGGCGTTTTTCGATCCGCGTTCGCGGCCTCTTTTGCGCGGGGAGCTCAACGCGATCAGCGTGGAAGTGTCGCTGCTCGGGCCGCTCGAACCATTGCGCGTAAAAAGCGAAGCCGAAGCGATTGAGCGGATTCGGCCGCATGAAGACGGTGTGGTTTTACGAGACGGACGGCACCGGGCGACATTTTTGCCCCAAGTATGGGAGAAATTGCCGAATCCGGCGGAGTTCCTGATGGAACTGAAACAAAAAGCGGGAATGCCTGCGCGTGGTTGGTCGCCGACCATGGAGGTGTTCCGTTATTCGCTCACGAAATGGAAGGACTCCGCGTCACCGGAATCTTGACGTTTCGCGCCCGGTGCTCGACATGGAGGCGCGTTCTATGATGAAGACGAACGATTTGGAAGAGGACACGGGTCGCGCCGGGCGTTATTATCACTTGCTCGACGATGGGCGAATGCAATGCGATTTATGCCCTCGCGATTGCATTTTGAAGGACGGGCAGCGGGGGTTGTGTTTCGTTCGGCAACGCGTGGGCGACGAGATGATGCTCACGACGTACGGCCGATCCACGGGATTTTGTGTAGATCCCATTGAGAAGAAACCGCTCAATCATTATTACCCCGGCACGAGTGTCTTGTCGTTCGGCACGGCGGGGTGCAACTTGGCGTGCAAGTTTTGCCAAAATTGGGATATTTCCAAATCGCGCGAAATGGATCGACTTGCGAATCGTGGTCGACCCGAAGCGATTGCGAAAGCGGCGCATGATCTTGGGTGCAAAAGCGTTGCGTTTACGTACAACGATCCGGTGATTTTCGCCGAATATGCCATGGATGTCGCCGACGCGTGCCATGCGCTCGGGATCGAGACGGTGGCGGTGACGGCGGGGTACATGCATCGCTCGCCGCGGGCGGAATTTTTTGCGAAAATGAATGCCGCCAACGTCGACCTCAAAGGTTTCACCGATGATTTTTATTGGAAACTGACGGCCGCGCATTTGGCCCCGGTGCTCGATTCATTGAAATACATCGTGCACGAGACGAAGACGTGGCTCGAGATCACCACGCTGCTCATTCCGGGGCACAATGATTCGGACGCTGAGATTGATGCGTTGACGACGTGGATCGTTCGCGAACTGGGGTCGCACGTTCCATTGCATTTTTCAGCATTTCATCCGGATTATCGAATGCTCGATGTGGCGCCTACGCCGCCTGCCACGCTGACGCGTGCTCGACGGATTGGTTTGTCCAACGGATTGCAGTATGTTTATACGGGTAACGTGCATGATGCCGAAGGGGGAACGACGTCGTGCCCGACGTGCAAAGCTCCGGTCATCGTGCGGGATTGGTATCGCATTTTGCAATATCGATTGGATGCTCGAGGGCTTTGTCAATCGTGTGGCAATGGCATCGCGGGGCGTTTTGGAGCGCGTGTCGGGACGTTTGGCGCGCGACGAATTCCGGTTGTCATCGAGGCATGACGGAGCGTTATCCGTGGCGGGCGGCTACTGCCGATATTGCACGCGTCCGAGGATGTTCGGGATCGGCGTTCGGATCATTTTGATCTTGTCGAAAGGGAGGGCTTGAGGCTAATGTGTGCGTGACATGCTACGCACTTCCTGGAAGCCCCTTCCGTCCATGGTCACGGGTTTGGCATTTGCGCTTGCGGCCGCAAGCTGCGCATCGATTTTCGACATCGAGGATCGTGATGGCACGAGGCCGGTGGGTGGAACGGGCGGCGACGGTTCGAGCAGCTCGAGCAGCGGGATGATGTCGAGCAGCGGTCTGCCGACTGGGGGAGGTTTGCATTCGGGCCTTGCTTGTCTTGACCAAGGTGGCCCGGTAGGTGATCAACCATGCACCCACCCGGGTTGTCAGATAACGACCATGGCGGCGGCAACGCGACGAGCTTATGCCGTGGCGACGAACGGCCAGGCTGTTTTTTGGGCCTTGTACGATGATGCAGGTGTGGGATATACGCATATTCACCGTTTGGAATATGATGCCAAGGATGTTGCGTCTCCCCAATCCTTGACCCAGTTTGACGGGTATGTTGTGAACCTCGTCGCGGATTGTAAGCACGTTTATTTTGCAATCAGAGGACTGGGACCCGAAACGATTCAACGCGCTGCCGTAATCAATAATGATGCAATGAGCCCACCGCCCGAGGTCGTCGATCCTTCCCTCGCGGCGGAAGAGGTTACGGCTATGACTGTGGACGACCAATTTTTATATTTCGGGGGGCGTTATGGCAATTCGTTTCAGCTTCGAGCGTGGCGCAAGGACGGAGGCCAGGAGGCACAGACGGTCGACACAACGAACGGACCCATTACCGGAATCGTCGTGCATGATAAGCGCTTGTATTGGATCGATGCGGGCAGTTCAGTGGTGAACCCGGGGCAAATAAAAGGGGCGAACATCCCAGCACCGGGAGACAACTGGAT
>CAYSYX010000523.1:0-6794 GCA_964435055.1 uncultured Polyangium sp.
GCGGACTCAACGTTCGCCTATCCTTTCCCAGATGTAAAGAAAAATCGTCATCGCCATCAAATCACCCGAAATCCAACCATTCCTGCACCGCCACCCGCCCGTCCCAGCAACACCGCCTTCGCTTCACATGCCGCACACAGCGGATGCACTCGCACATTATCATCCGCCGGCGACAACAACGGCACCACCCTCCGCACCACCTCCGCGATTCGCTTGTTATGTACCAGAAAAACACTGTATTGCACCCGCCGCCCCAAACGCGTCAATTCTTTCGCCAATCGCTCTCGACGACGATCGTCCGGAATATCGTACGCCACCAGCATCGTATTCATGAAATCCCCTCCGATTCCCCGCGTATTCCCATAACGCTCTCCTCCGCTCGGCCCGCCATCACCGCCTTGCGCAATGCCCCCACGCTCGCTCGAATACGCGCCCGCGGACTCTCCCCGTCCACCGAAGCTTCTCCCATGGCATGCTCGTACAATGCCAAATAACGCCGCAATGCCTCGGGCACAAGGCGTATTCCCTGCTCCTGTTTATCCTCGAAATCATAGATGCTCAACATCCGCCGATTCAAAATCGACAAAGTCAAGCGGTCAATCACCTCGGCCCGATGCGGTTCAATCACATCCAGCGCCAAACTCGAACGACCACATCGCACGCCGTGGAAAAACCCCACACGCGGATCGAATCCCGATAGTTCCAAGGTACTCGCGATTTCCCCCGTCAGCAGCGTGTAGCCCAAATTCAGCAATGCATTCACCGCATTGTGCGCCGGATGTTTCGATCGCCGCTCGAATCGAAAGGGCGGCTGTACCATCCTATCGAAAGCCTGAAAATATCGCGCCGCCGCTGCGCCTTCAATTCCCCGCAAACGATCCAAATCCTGCGCTTCGGCCAGCGTCTCCTGCGCCGCGCGAAGATCGCTCGCGCACTCGTCGAACATCTCCGTCACCAAAGGATGATTGCGCGCGAACCGATGCACGAAAGCTCGACTGCATCCAATCTTCGACCGAATCAACGCCCGCGACAATTCCAGCCGAAATGGCATATCCGCATATCGGGCATGCTGGGCCAAGCGGACAAACACGTTCCCCGATTCCGGCGCCACGAGCTGCCCCCGATAGCGCGCCGCCGTCGAAAAGAAACTCACGTGCACATCATGCTTGAACAAGAGCGATATCGCTTGGGTGCTCACTTGAACATTTCCAAACAAAAGCACCTGCTCGATTTCATTCGGCGCAAACCGATCGAGCAGCGTCCGGTCGATATACACGCCGAGCTGTCCGTCCACGCGTTGCAGCTTCGCGCCTTGGCGGGTCACGTAAATCGTTTTTCGTTCCATACCTCACGCCCATTCATGTGGCGGCAAACCCCGCAACGCCACGCCTTCTTCGTTCGTCGTTTCAGGCTTTGTTTCAACCAGTTTTTCCGCCGTCACCCGCATGCCGATGTCGGGCGCATGTTTCAACGCCGTCTCTGCATCCCGTTTTTCCCGCAATACACTTCGCCATTCACGCCGAAACGGTCCCGCATGCAGCAATGGCGTCGCATAACCACCCCGACGACGCAGATCCCCAAATTCGCATCGACACAGCGGCAACAACTCCGGCGTCGCGTGTTTTTCTCGCAATCGCGTGCAGCTCACGGGTAATCCGCGACGATTCTCGATTTGACGCGACGTCTCCGCCACATCGTAGTTTTTGCAGGGACGAATGATCGTGTGAATCGCCTGTGCCCCCGCGGCGTCGAGGTGTCCCAAGCTATAGAGCAAACTCAACCGTTCGCCGTGATTCAAATGCCCCACGTCACGCGCTTTCTCTGCAAGATGTCGCAAAATCGCACATCCCGCCAAGACGCGCTCCACCCCGCGCCCATAACGCGCCCAATCCTGCGGAGGTTCATCGCGCACGAAAACAGTGTTCGCAGGCGCCTCGTTCGACCCTCGCGGCAACATCATCATCGCCTCGTTCAATCGGTCCGGAGGTGTCGGACCGATGCCGGCCAATTCCTTCAAATCCGAGCCGACCTCCACTCCGTCGGGCAAATACAATCGACTCCGCACGCCCGTTTCGACATGCAATCCGAGCGGCAATGTCATCGTTTGTCCGTGCAAATCAGGCGCGACCGCCGGCGCGGGAAGTATTTCAATGCGCACTCCTTCCGGACATGGCCCCGCCAAACGCACGATCGTATCGAGCGCCGCATGCACGAGATCCGCATTGATTCGGTGCGCGAGCGGAAACCATAGATGAAACCCTCGTCCGCCTGTCGACTCGAACAAGGCGCACCATTGCCATGCACGCGCGATGTGACATACGCGCCGCGCCAATGCCTCGGTTTCCGCACGAGGTGGCGCCGCACGATCATCGATATCGATCACGCCCAGCCAAGAAAAACCATCCGGTAATCGCGGACGAACCGCAAGACTGCCTTGTCCCAGCAAATGTCGACGTACATCCGCCGCGCCCGGCGGCCTTTGGTTCGGCGAAGTATTGCGACGTCCGACATCGCCGCCGGTCATGACGTCGAACGATTCTTGTCCCGGAGCAAAAAGTCCCAGAAAAGCATCCAGCCATTCTTCCTCCCACGACGGTTCCATGGCGGCTTCGACATCGTTGGTCACCGGAGGTTCGTCGACGAGCTTTTGCGCCGCCACCCATTTCGCTTCGGCCGCCTCGAATTGACCTTCCGAAGCCAATTGCTCGGCCTCCCGCATAAGTGCATTGTTTGTCGACACCGACGCGGTATCCTCGTCTTTCGTGAATCCAACCGTTTCCCACGACCACGGATCATCCACCACGTCGACGTCAATCGATGCTTCGAGCCCGACACTTTGCGTGGTTGCCATCTCCGGCGGCCCTGTACCGCCAACCATGGATTCGGCGATCAATTCCCGAATCAACGCATCGTGTTCACCGAAATGAAACTCCGCGGGAATCGCCGCATTGAAATAGTTTGTCCAACCACGCACGATGGGCTCCAAGCGCGATCGCAACAAATGCGTGGCAATGCCTCGACATGCGGCACCGGCGCGAGACGCCAATGCCTGCAATGCCCCGTCGCTCACGCGCCGGCCATGCGCACCGAGCCAAAATCCGAGCCACTGAAAACCTTGTTCCACGGCCGAAACACGGCTCGAATCGGCCTTGAGCGACAAACCGAGCGACCGTGCTTCCCGTTGCATCACGCCAAGGGCGTGTTCGGCGACGTCTTTGGAAGCCGTTGCAATGCAAAGATTGTCGCAATAACGCACGAGGTCGAAGCCCGCGGTATGGAGATTCCGATCGAACGGGATCATCGCGACATTCGACAAAAGCGGCGACAACGACGAACCTTGCGCCAGCCCTCGTCCGGGTTGCATTGCGTGCCCCATGAGCAAACGGTCCAAAATTCGCATCAATGCCGCATCACAGGACCATGGCTCGAACATGTCGACCAGAGGTCGTAATCGCACGGTATCGAAAAAGTCGCGGACGTCGGCAATTGCAATATACGTTGCGCCGCGTTCAATGGCGCCGGCGATTGCATCGACCGCCGATCGTGCCGATCGCCCCGGTCGATACGCAAAGGCTGCCGCGTGAAGATTCGGCTCGATCACCCTTTCGAGGGCTGCACGAACCATTTCAATGACGATGCGATCCTCGACCGTCGGAATCGAGAGCACGCGAAATCGTCCGTCGGGTTTGGCCCGACGCATACGCAGCAATCGCGAAGGCGTCCACGTACCATCGAGAAGCCTTGCGCTCAATCGTTGAATACGTGGTTCGAGGTTTTGCGCGTACGCCGCCGGCGTGATTCCGTCCATGCCCGGCGCTTGGGATCGTCGACGCACGTCGGCAAAATGGGTCAACAGGATCGCGGGCTGAGCCAATTCGGCAAGACGAGCCATCAGTCCTCCAATTCGCCGTACGAATTCGTTTTGGGAGCAGCCGGTGCGGAATGCCGTACGTGCGCACGTGGAGGCGTATACACGGGCGCGGATACGTACGGATGCACGTACACGCCCGGACGCGCCGGTGTCTCGGGCACATGCACGGTGTGCACGGGAATGGGTTCGTCCTTTGGAACGTCGGGCGGCCTGTTGAGCTGCGCTCGGCCATAAGAAACGACTTTCCAGAGGATGCCGACGACCACGACAATCCACAGAATCGTTTCGCTATTCATGGAGCACCTCGTCGCGCGTGTCACACGTTGGACAATCGGGAAATTTTTCGACTTCGTAGACGAAGCGATCGTAAGCGCCGTCGAAAATCCAATGGTTGGGGCGCATCGAGACGACGAGCACGTTGCCTTTTTGTTCGCCGTTTTTCATGTACGCCCGCCAGTTCTCACCCGCGAGCATCGCCATTGCAATTCTCGTCGCAATCGCCGTTCCGAGAGCAATGTCGACGGGAAGCGCCGGCACCGCGACGGGTTCCGGAACCGTTTTCGACATATACGGCACATTCGAAGCCTTTTCATTTTCACCCGATATGGAGCCCTCGGCGTGCAGGGCGCAAAGATGACACGGCCCCCGGCGAGCATTCTCCACGACTTCAATGCGGACACTGGCCGCTCCATCCGAAAGCGCAACAAACAGGGCCGGCACGTTATGCCGAGCGGCCATGGCATTTACGACACGCCGGGAATCTCGCGTATCGGTTGCGGCAACGAGCAAATCGGGACGGGTTTCTCGCAGCAAACGATCGAAAGGCGTCGGTTTGCGGACGATATCGAGCTCGTGACCTTCGCAGCGAGCGCGAGGTACGGTATGAAGAAGGATGTCCTGCCAAACCTTGGCTTTGGATTGTCCGACCGAACTGTCGATAACGGCGGGAAGTCCCCAACGAATGAGGTTTTCTTCGACCAGAACGTCGGGATCACATCCAATGACGCGAATGCCGACACGAACGAGTTTTGTGCCGAGGTCCGAGCCGACCGAACCAAGGCCGACGAGAACAACGGTTTTTTGTTGGAGAATCGCGGCCCCGGGCAAGTTCTTGATACGTTCGTGGTAGAGCGAGTTTGTCGTATTGGGAGGAGAATTCGTCACGGGTGCAGCTCCTTGTTGTTCGATGGAGTGGGGGTTTGGCGCGTCGATACACCCATGAAGGCCAACGCGCCGTCGATGAATTTGCCGAACATCGATGGCGAGTCAGGGGCTCGTCGGCGCATGGGAGGGCGAAGGGCGATGGCGACGACGTCGACCAGGCAATGCAGGCTACTCCAGCCATAACGCAGAGGAATGGGGCGGAGTGGGCCGTGTTCGAGCGATCCGGCGAAGACCAGCGGAGCGCCAATCGGATATTCCGGAGGAAAGACGACGAATGCTTCGCGTTTGCCTTTACGAACGACTGCACCAAGGCATTCATCGGAGGCCCACGGTTCGGCTTCGGCATGCAGGTATGTCCGGATCGATTCGAGGTCGGCGTGAATGCGTTGGGCTTCTCGATGACGCACCGGAACCTCGTGGGGTTTGTCATTCTTCATGAGGTCCTCGAGCGCCGGCAAGGGATGGCCCAATCGAGAAACGACGGCGTCGGAATTTCGGGCGACGCATTCGAGCGGCATTTCGTCCACTTCGAGTCTTCCTGTGGCATTCAATCGGGCGACGAAAGCGAGGACGATGGGCGGGGTTTTGTTTTTTGCGGTGCCCAAGAGCAGCAGCACATGCTTACGATGAGCGCCTTCTTCGCGCAGAATGCGTTCGGCGGTATGCAGGTCCGTATGGGACAATGCGGGAAGCCACATCGGGTGGACGTGCCAATCGCCGACGTAATCGAGTTTTGGCATTTGCTCGCGAATCGCATTGAGCAATTCATTTTGAAAATCGGCGTCGGTGCGCAGGTGCGCCGCACTTTGGGCGGCATCGGGTCCTGTGGGAAGGGTGTACGCGACGAGGATTTCGCCCTTGCTTTCGAGCGCGACGAGGGATCCGCCGAATTCCATGGAGTGACGTTTGCCTTCGTCGACGGCGTCGGTGATGGATTGAAATGCGTCTTGGGTGATGAGGATGCGCATCTTTTTCTTTCTTCACCAGGGATTGCCGGTATCGATCCAATCTTCGTACATGACGAGCCAAACGCTGACCCAGGCGAGGAACGTGACGAGAGTGGATTTGTTGGTGAATGCGCCCGAATGATCGAGGCACAACGCGCCGTCTTGATATCGATGCGGAGCGCCGGTACGTAATTCGGGCTCGAGGACGTGGGCCATGGGCATGACGCCTTGACCGTAACCGGGCGGCATGAGCAAGAGGATGTGGTAGCGGCCTTTTAATGAGGCATTCGGGCCAATCCAGCCGTGCACATAGGGAGTGCCATCGTCGTCGATATCCATTTCGAAGGACGGATATTGTTTGGCAAGGACGGCTTGTTCTTGCAAGGCGCGTCGTTCGCCTTGGGGTTCGACGTAAAACGGTTCCATCACGAGCGGCCCCATTCGTGAGGTTTGACTTGGACACCTTGCGACCGGGCGTCCGCGGGGTTTTGCGGGGGCGATTTACCGGCGTCGGCATCGGCGGGGGAGCCGTCGACGGTGACGAGGCCATTGACGACGCGAACGGGGCGACCTTCGCGGAGTTTTTTGCGAAATTCTTCAATGCGTTGCGGGTTCATCATGGATACCTCCGGTTCGATTCGACAGACAACGAGCGCGACGTGACACACGCGCGCGGTGCGTGCATGTTCCGATGATGGGAGGCGGCGGTGGTTGCGTGGAAAGTACGAAAAATAAAGGCAAACGAACGAAGTGAAGAAGGCGCGGACGATTTTTGTTTACAGGAGGGGTTGACTTGGGCGATAGTCGGTTGG
>CAYSYX010000524.1:0-6788 GCA_964435055.1 uncultured Polyangium sp.
CTTGCGTGGGGTGCTCATGCGTTCCGTCTCCCGCGTTTACGACGGCGGCATCGGTTCGTTTGGCGACGTAGTCCGGAGCGCCGGAGGCTTGGTGCCGGATCACGAGCACATCGGGACGCATTGCTTCGAGGTTCTTCACCGTGTCGAGAAGCGTCTCGCCTTTGACGGCGCTCGATGTGGACACGCTGATGTTGATGACGTCCGCGCTCAGGCGTTTGCCCGCGAGCTCGAAGGATGTGCGGGTACGCGTGGAAGGTTCGTAAAACAGGTTGATGATCGTCTTGCCGCGAAGGGTAGGGACCTTGCGTACGCTGCGCCGCGAGACGTCGAAGAAGCTCTCCGCAGCATCCAAAATCGATATGATCTCGGACGATTCGAGATGCTCGATGCCGAGAAGATGTCGACGGCCAAAGCGGGATCGTTCGTTCATCGGGAAACCTCCGCGTCGGAGTCGTTCATGACTCGCGCCCAGAGTTCGTCGTTGGTCACGGTGACATCGATGTTGGCGTTGGGGGCAACGTCGACGCGACGTACGGTGTAGTCGGGATGCAGCGGAAGTTCACGACCACCACGATCGACGAGCACGCACAGTTCGATTCGCTTGGGGCGGCCGTAGTCGAGAACCGCATCGAGGGCCGCGCGGATCGTTCGTCCGGTTGAAATCACGTCGTCCACCAAGAGGATGCGTTTGCCGTCGACGGAGAATGGGATGTAGCTCGGACCGATCTTGGGGTTTGGCAAGGCTGTTGCCGCATCGTCGCGATAAAGCGTGATGTCCACAGCCCCGACGGGCGGAGCTTCGCCTTCGAGTTCTTTGAGAAGCGCGGCGAGGCGCAAAGCGATGGGTTCTCCACCGCGACGAATGCCGACGAGAGCGAGATCGCGGACACCTCCGTGTTCGGCGATTTCACCGGCAACGCGTCGCAAGCCGCGAGAGATTGCAACCGGATCGAGGAGCACTTCCGACATGGCGCGTCGAGCTAGCACAAGGGCCGTGCGGTGTCGTTCCGTTCTGCAAACGGCTGCGGATCAGTCGGGTTGGTGGACGATTTTTTGCGTCGGATCCACGTAGTAAAACCGTTCGTATCCGCCTCGTTGGAACGTCAGCGCGCCAAAGGCGTTGATGATGACGCCCACACCGGCCAGCGCCCAAAAGCAGCGGTTGAAGGGACGTTTGCCCATGGCGATGAGGGCGAACAGGAACACGGCGAAGTCATTGGAAAAGCGGTAACCGAACTGCACCCAGCCGCTGTTTTGATAAAGCAAATCGGGCAGGGCCACGCAGGCTGTCGTGAGCGCCAGAACCCGGAACGCAGTCGAGGTGCGTCGTGGCCAGATGGCCCAAGCGTAGATCGGCGTCGTGATCCAAAGCGCCAGTCCATGCGCGTTGATTTGAAACGGCGCTGCCGGCGTTCCGCCGATGAAAGGCAGCGACGTGAATACGACGGCGAGGTTTTTCCCGAGGTAATGGTAGGAGAACAGGCCCCATTTATCGATGCGGGCTCGCCATCCGATCGCCAACAGGTGATGCCCGAACTCGAACGGATTGCCGAAGCGCGCGTAGTTGTGCCACATCAGGGCACCGAGCACCGGCACTGCGGGAAGCGCGAACAACACCAGTCGTTTGCCCAGTGCTCGTTTGTCCAGATCTTTGAGGTCAAAGGATTGGCCGGGCGTCTTGCGGCTGGCTTGGACTGCCTCCCAGAGGAAGAGCGGAAACGCGAAGCCGAGCGGTGTGCGCGTGGCAAATCCAAGGCTCAGAGCGAGCCCCGCGAGGACCGGATGCGTCGCGTTTGTCGAGGCAAATAGATAGAGCGCAGCGAGTGCCGTGCCGATCACGTGACCGACGAACCAGACGGTGCCTTGCACCGCGGAAAACCAATAGACCGTGCCAAACGCGAAAAGAAGTGACAGGTAGATGTTCTCGTCTTCGGTACGCGAGCTTCTCGACGTTCGCTTGAGTTTGTCCAGGCACGCATACAAGAGCGCCGGGGCGAGGCCCGTGAAACACGCGAAGAACGCGCCGTCGCGTACTTGTTCCGCACTGCCGGCCAGTTTGACGAGGGGCAGGATGAGCAGCGCCGGCAAGGGCGGAAAGCTGACGAAGGTTTTACCTCCCCACTGCGCGAAATCGTTGTTCCCGGTGTAGGCGGGCGCAGGTCCTCCGAGGTCGAGTCGGCCATGCAGCCAAGCGTCGGCTTGGAGCGCAAAGTGGTTGTAGGGCGTGTGCGTGACGAGGCGTTGCGTGGACGTCGTCGCGAAACAGGCAAGAGTGACGAACACGTAGATCAGCGCAACGATGGTCCTGGTTCGGTTCGTGTCATGCGGCTCGGACGGCTTCACGGACATGCGTAGGCGCACCGTATCACGGTGGTCTCGATGGTTCGTTGGTCGCGGGAGTACGACAAGACTTGCCCGCGTCGGTGTCGTGCGCTAGTTGCTCGCCCCGCGACGGATCCAAGAAGGTTCGTCCGAGCTCGAGATGACCACAACGCCGCCTCTCTTTGCCTTTCCCGCAGCCGACATCGACACCTCCGGGCGTTCGATCGAAGCGGATTTGCCTGTGAATTGGCTCGATGGGCAGCTGGCGGACTGTGATTTGAAGGCGGCATCGGCCGGGCATTTGTCGGCCCGCCTTTCAAGATCGGGAAGCGACGTCGTCGTTCGCGGCAAGACGCGAGTTTCTCTTGACGCACCTTGTGGCCGGTGTTTGTCCCCGGCGAGGATCAACGTCGACGCGGAGTTGGCGTTGTTGCTCAAGCCGGCGAAGGCGTCGGTGGTCGAGGCGCCTGCGGCGGATGCGCGCGGTGCAAAGGCGGCGTCGGGGAAGGGTGCCGCGTCGGCTGGCAAGGGTGGGGGGAAGGGCAAAGGCGGGGCGAAGGATCAGGATTTGCCCGAGTACGAGTTTTCCGCCGAAGAGGCGGATGCCGACACGTACGACGGGGAGACCGTGGTGCTCGACGACTTCGTGCGCGAAGCAATTTTGCTCGAGATACCGATCTTTCCCTTGTGCTCTGAGGATTGTCCGGGTATCCGTCCCGCGTCCTCCGATGTGGTCGACGAAGAGGCGGAGCCTCGCGTGGACCCGCGACTCGCACCGCTTGGTGCATTACGCGCAAAGCTTGCCCAGTCGAAAGCTGGGCCTGACGAGTCAACTGATGATTCCGGGGCTCGACCTCGGAGTGCCTCTGCATCTCATCGAAAAAAGACGAAGTAAGGAGTAGTCCGTGGCCGTCCCGAAGAGGAAAACCACCCCGAGCAAGCGCGACATGCGGCGCGCAAATCACGACAAAGTCACGCCGGTGCAGCTGATTGCTTGCGCCAACTGCGGCGAGGCGACCTTGCCCCATCGCGCGTGCGGTGCGTGTGGCCACTACAAGGGCCGCAAAGCGAAGCAAACGAAGTCCTCCGAAGGTTGATTTCGTAGTTCGTTGCTGAATTCGCAGGCAGCAGATTTCGCGCGTTCAACGTTGCGACTGCTGCCCGTTCGTACTTATTCCATCATTCCACGGAACCGTCGCGCTCGACGTGGTGGTGCTCGTGTACCATTCGAGTGAATGCCTTCATGAGCGCTACACGTTTGCCCAAGAGCAGGATTCTCGGCACCGGGCATTATGTGCCCGAAAAGGTCCTCTCCAACGCGGACCTCGAGCAAATCGTCGAAACGTCCGACACGTGGATTACCGAGCGCACGGGGATCCGTCGGCGTCACGTTGCTGCGGATGGTGAAGTGACGAGCGACATGGCGGCGAACGCTGCCAAACGTGCGATCGAGGCGGCTGGGCTGACGGCCGGCGACATCGACATGATCATCGTCGGCACGATCAGCGGCGACAGCCCCATGCCCGCGTGTGCCGTCCACGTGCAGCAAAAGATTGGTGCTCAAAACATTCCGGCATTCGACTTGTCTGCGGCTTGTGCTGGGTTTGTCTTCGGTCTGCGCATTGCCGATCAGTTCATTACGACGGGGGCCGCGCGTCACGTCGTCGTGATTGGCGTCGAGCTCTTGTCGCGCTTGCTCAACTGGAAGGATCGCACGACGTGCGTTCTCTTCGGTGATGGGGCCGGCGCGGTTGTTCTCGGGCCATCGGATGGTGATGGTCGCGGCGTGTTGGCTTCGCGCATTTTCACGGATGGCTCACTGGCTTCGGCGTTGACGATTCCTGCGGGGGGATCGGCGGAACCGGTGACGGAAGACGGTCTCGCGAACAAGCGCAACAAAGTGCACATGAACGGCAAAGAGATATTTCGTACCGCCGTGAAGAATCTCTCCACGGCGTCGATCGACGTTTTGGAAGATGCCGGTCTGAAGCCTGCGGACGTCGATTGGGTCGTCGCGCATCAAGCCAATTTGCGCATCCTCACGCAGGTCGCCGATCGCGTGGGCGTTCCCATGGAGAAGTACGTCATCAACATCGAGGAGTACGGCAACACCTCGAGTGCTTCGATCCCGATCGCCCTCGATGAAGCCGTTCGCGATGGACGGATCAAGCCGGGACAAACCGTCCTGATGTGCGCACTTGGTGCGGGTATCTCTTGGGGCTCGGCACTCGTACGAATGTAAACGATTGCGACGTTGAGGGATGTGGTCGATGGAGCGAAGCGTGAACGTAGCGTGGGTTTTTCCCGGCCAAGGATCCCAAGTCGTGGGTATGGGTCGGGATCTCGTCGACGTCTCCGAGGCGGCGCGACGCGTTTTTGAACGTGCGGACGCGGCGCTTGGCGAACCGTTGTCGAAGTTGTGTTTCGACGGGCCGATGGAGGAGCTGACGCTGACGGCGAATACGCAGCCGGCGCTTGTGGCGGTTTCGATGGCGCTCGTCGCGGCGTTACGTGAACGCGTGCCGGACCTCGTTCCGCCGCGGTTTGCCGCGGGGCATTCGCTGGGCGAATACAGCGCGCTGGCTGCGGCCGGGGCGCTCGAACTGGAAGATGCCGTCCGGATTTGTCGTCTTCGCGGTGCGGCGATGCAAGCGGCCGTGCCTGCGGGAGAAGGCGCGATGGCGGCCGTCATGGGCCTCGATGGATCCGTCGTTGCCGAGATATGTGCCGCCGAGGCGGGGGACGAAATTGTTTCACTCGCGAACTACAATGCGCCCGGACAAGTGGTGATTGCGGGGCATGCCGCTGCGGTTGCTCGAGTCTCGGCGGCCGTCGTGGGACGAGGCAAGGCGATTCCCCTCAAGGTGAGTGCGCCGTTTCATTGCGCGTTGATGCGTCCTGCGCGTGAGCAACTGGCACCGGACCTCGAACGCATCACGGTGCATCCACCGGCGTTTGCCGTGATTGCCAACGTGGATGCGGAGCCGAACTCCGATCCTACGCGCGTGAAGGAATTGTTGTTGCGGCAGATCGACGGCGCCGTTTTGTGGACGTCGATCTTTGAACGCATGGCCGCGGAAGGTGTCACGCACGCCCTCGAAATCGGGCCGGGCAAAGTGCTTTCGGGCCTCGGCAAGCGGATCGCAAAATCGATCAAGATGCTCAACGTGTCGGACGTCGCGAGCATCGATGCTGTTCGTTCATTTCTGGAGGCATGACGCATGTTCGATCTGACTGGGAAAGTCGCTCTCGTGACGGGCGGTTCGCGCGGCATTGGTCGGGCGACGGCGATCGCCTTGGCGAAGCAGGGCGCGCACGTCGTTGTGAACTACGTAAAGGGTGAAGAAGAAGCTCGACGTGTCGTGAGCGAGATCGAAGCGGCCGGAGGCAAAGCCGAAGCGCTTGGGTTCGATGTGGCGAACATGCAAGCGACGGAAGATGCGATCACCGCGCTGGCCAAGCGACTCGGGCGTCTCGACATCGTGGTGGCGAACGCCGGCATCGCGATCGATGGGCTCGTCGTGCGGGTGAAGGAAGAGGAGATTGACCGAACGTTGGCGGTGAACGTGAAGGGCGCGATCGGCTGTGCGAAAGGTGCGCTCAAGACGATGATGCGCGCTCGAACCGGCCGCATCGTGTTTTTGTCGAGCATCGTCGGCGAAATGGGCAACGGCGGGCAAGCTGTTTACTCGGCGTCGAAGGCGGCGCTCATCGGTTTGACCAAGACCCTTGCGCGTGAATACGCATCACGAAACATCACGGTGAACGTCGTCACGCCGGGGTTTATCGAGACAGACATGACGTCGGCGATGAACGAGGACGCACGCAAAGGAATGCTTTCGGCGATCCCGCTGGGTCGCACGGGCAAACCCGAGGATATCGCGGCGGCGATCGTCTTTCTTTGTTCGGACGAAGCGTCGTACATCACGGGCGAGACGCTTCGCGTCAACGGCGGCATGTACATGTGATCGTGTGCTTTCGCCTCTTTCGTCACTGCGAAGCGAACGACGCGCAAGAAATGCATCTCGAAGCGTAAAGAGCGCGTGCAAAGTCGGTTCTGATGCTGTAGAGGGGAGGCGTTTTTGGAGGACATCACCATGGCCGAAGGTCGTGACATCACCGCGGAAGTTAAGCGGATCATCAAGGAACAGCTCGACGTCGACGAGAAGGACATCAAGCCCGAATCAGCGTTCATCGACGATCTCGGGGCAGACTCCCTCGGCATTGTCGAGCTCGTGTTGGCGTTCGAAGCGGCCTTCGAGATCGACATTCCGGACGAAGACGCCGAGAAGATTCGAACCGTTCAAGACGCGATCAACTACATCGAGTCGCACCCCAAGTCCTGAGTTTGTCTTGGGTACCCGTCGCTCCACCTTCGACTGATTTTGGCGACTGATTTTGGACGTGTCGTCATCGGTTCGAAGATTCCCGTGGGCGGCCAGTTGATTCGTGATCGTCAATCATCT
>CAYSYX010000525.1:0-6788 GCA_964435055.1 uncultured Polyangium sp.
CTCCCGTAACGTGAGGCTTTTGCCCGAATTGTTCGGGCCCACGAGTACGGTCATCGCGCCCGGGCGAATGCGCAATGGGGTGGCCCCACGCTCCTCGCCGAATTTGAAAACGAGTTCATCGAGCATCGCAAAAAGGCTCCAGCAATCGGTTGGAAAGTGTTGTCGACGGGATGATGGGCGGCGCGTCTTCTGGGAACGTGAGATGGCCAGCGAAGTGCATCGTGGACGACCTACTGGAAAGGTGCCCCAGATTATGTCTCGGAGCGACAAACGCAAGTCGAATGACGCTCGCCGCTACAGAATTTGCAGCCGCGAGTTGCGTCCTTGCTGCAAGTGCTACGGCGGCACATTTGCTATGGCACCTACAAACAAAAATGCCCGATGAAATTTGTTGACTTATTTATAAAGAGCTGTATAAAGTCTGTCCGTGACACCGGAACGAGTGAAAAACATGCGTGCACGCTTGGGACTCAGCCAACAGCAGTTTGCATCGCTGCTGGGCTTCTCCTTCGTGAGCGTAAACAAGTGGGAGAATGGTGGTTCGCAGCCAACGGACATGAGTGCCGCTTTGCTCGAGCTGCTCGAGGCGGCGCTTGCTGTTCATTCGCCGGAACACGTCCTTGCGGAGTTGCGTCCTGCTGGAGGGGCGCCGCTCCAAGTCATTCGGACACTCGCGAGGTTGGAGGTAAAGCATGTATAACAACACCGTTCCCGTCGTTTACGATCTTCACAATGTGATCGGTCAGGGCGGATTTGCCGATGTGCGTCTTGCGCGTCGACGTGACACTGGCAGTGTGTACGCCGTGAAAATACTGCGAGAAGCGTGGGATCCCTATGCGCGTCAGCGATTCGTTCATGAAGCGCGGCGACAGATGTTGGTGCAAGGGGCAAATGTCGTTCGGATCGTCGACCACAATCTCGATGCCGCAATGCCGTTCATCGTGCAGGAGTACATGCCCGCCGGGAGTCTGGAACAGCGATTGGATCGTGATCGCGTCGCGGGTAAACTCCCATGGAGCGTTTGTTGCGCTTTGAATGCAATGGCCGAGGTTGCTGAGGCACTCGCAGATTTGCATGCTCGTGGGTATGCCCATCGCGACGTGAAGCCAGGAAATCTGCTTTTCGACCAAAACACCGACCGGTGGAAACTTAATGATTTCGGCTGCGCGGCAACCGTCGTTGCAGGTCAGGTGGTCACGAAAAACTACTGCGGCACACCCGCGTATGCTGCACCAGAACATGCCACCAATCCCGGCGCAAAGGTGGACGTCTATGCGCTTGGGGTCATGCTTTATGAGCTTTTGACGGGCGAGCGCTTGCCCCTGAATTGGCATACATTGGCAATTCGGTGGCCCTCACATGGACATACGTGTGGGCATTACGACGAAGCCGACAAGCTCATTCAGCGTCTCGCTCATGCGAACCCGCTGTATCGTCCAACAGCTTCGGATGCGGCGCGAATGATGCATAACGCGCGCACGCGGTTTGTGAATCGCGTGTAGGCTATGGAGTGGTATTCTTCACCCTCCTTCTTTCCCATCAATCAAACCTGATTCACCAAGCCCCCGAGCCTCGTCAGCACCATTCTGCGCACCTCCGGATCCCGCCGCATTCTTTCCACGATATACGCCATATCGTCGTTTTCCGGGTCGTGATTCAATAAATCCACCGGAGCCACGCCGAGCCCCTTGGCGATTGCCAGAAGCGTTTTCGTCGTCGCCGACAATTGCCCGAGCTCAATCGCCATCACGTGGAACGGATGCACCCCCGCATGTTTTCCAAAATCGCGGAGCGACATTCGCCGCTCGATACGCAATTTGCGGATCCTCATTCCCACGCAAATGACCAGCGAATCGTCTGTCCATCGTCGACGCGACATACTCCTCCCAGGCCGCGGATACTCCGCGCATGCAATCGTGACTTCACGAGCGCGAGCGAACGCCCCGATGCCCATAAAATGCCTAACCGAGAACCTGAACCGCAGGGCCGTCAGGACGCTCGCTCCCACTCGTGCCGAAAATCGCTATGAATACGAATACCCAATACGCAATCGATCGGGCGCGCCAATTTTCATTTTTCGCCGCCCATTCAAGGCCGGCAAGTTCGCTTTATTGCACGTGCTTTTTCATGGCGATCGATTGCTTTGCTCGCGCACGAAGCTCATCCGCCCATTTCAAATCATTCTCCGGATATTGATCGAGGACTTCGAGCGCCTTTTCGGGCTGTCCATTCCGGAGCGCTATTATGGCTTTGGACAGCAGATGATCCGGCGGCGCCGTTTTCACCGGCGACGCTTGATGCTCATCACGACGTGGAATCGCTTTGGGCCTTGCCGGTGTCGATACCGGCAAAACGCTCGGCACTACCTCCGCCGCGGGTTTGTCCGGCGTACGTGACGAACTCGGTACTTCCGGCGGCGTGATTGCGTTCATCGCTGCGCGCGAGGATGTTTGCTCCGCATTCGCCGCATGCTCGGCCGATGCACCCGATTTCGGCGGCACGACCATAACAAAAGCCGCCGTCGCGGCACTGAGCACGCCGCGAAATGACGTTCGAGCAAACGACGAGAAAAACCGTTTGACCCGCCCAACCATGGCACTCGCCGTATCGGCCAATGCAACCACGCTCGAAATGCCCAACAGAATGAGCAGGCTCCGCAGGCCGGGGTGTTCGAGGCGTTCCAGCCTTTCACGAAGGGTTTCCAACGCTTTCGAGAGGTAACCTCGCGCCGTGTTTTCCTTCATGCCAAGCTGCGCGGCGACGTCGCAAACCTTCAAACCTTCGAGCACCTTGGTCGTGAAAACCTCGTATTGATCCTCGGACAACGCCGAAAGAATCAATTCGAGCTGCTCCCGCGCCTCGAGCACTTCAGACGCGTCACGCTCGTGGGTCATTCCGGCGAAAATCGCATATTCAAGCGCAAGATCTGCTCGTTCGCCGTGACGCTCGCATTCGGTGAAATAAGCGAGCACTCGGAATTTGGTGATTTTGAACAAAAGCCCTTTGCGAGCGCTCGGTG
Source organism: uncultured Polyangium sp. (assembly GCA_964435055.1). GTDB lineage: Bacteria > Myxococcota_A > Polyangia > Polyangiales > Polyangiaceae > Polyangium. The sequence continues at coordinate 3,020 of CAYSYX010000525.1, forward strand.
CATCAGGAAGCGGTTTTTCCCGAGTGTATCGTATGATAAACCCCCCGTGAAGCGTCATTGCCATTCACGAATGTGGTTTCAAACGCGTTTTGCGGATGTTTTTATTCGCGGCGCGAGCTATCCAAAATGGCCCGCGCTGCGTTGCTCGCAAGATTGGAGCGACGGATGTTTGATTATTCATCTGTGTCCATGAAATATCCGCGGCCCATTTTGTACGGCAACATGCTCAACCCGACGCCGTCGCGTGGTTTCCAACCTTGGGGCAGCATTCCGTCATAAACGACGCGAATCATGGCCGCCGTATCGAGCAACGATTGAATCCAATCGTCCCCGACGCCAAAACGGAGTGGCGCGTTTTTCGTATCGAATGCGAAACCACATTTCCAATGCATTTCATCGACTTGCTTCGGCATGAATACGAATATCGAACGCTCATGCTCCCCGTTGGTCTGATCGGGAAATGGCGCAGTCGACTCGGAAAGTATTTCGAGGTGTCCGGGGTTTGTTTCGGTCGAAGGTATTTCGGGGGCAAACCAATCGGCGGGGCGCTTGCGAAGCGCCGGCAGCCCGCAATGAAAGCTTTCTTTTCCATGTCCATCTACCCAGCGAAGATTATTCGCGAGCGGCATACCCCCCAGGAAAAGACGGGCCCACCATGTTGCCAGAATCGAAGTAATCGATTGGAGAACGTCGTCTCCTCGAATGAACATTTCCCACGAAATTGGCGCTCCGAAGCGTAAACCAATTCTCCAGGTGCTGTCGTTATCGACACGTTTGAGTAATTCCATGCCGACGTTTTTCTTGACGCCGTCATCGTCGATATACTCGAGTTTTCGGGTTGCGAGGATCAGCATTAGTAGTCCGGATCTTCGACAGGATTGGACGGAATTTTTTTCAAGCACTCGACATAATTGTTCCAACACTTCTTGTAGCACTCCTGCCCTTGTTTGGAACGTGCACACCAATCCCGACAAGCCGCCTCTTCATTGTCGCATACTTGACGTCGGCGTTCCTTTTCGTCGTCGGACATCTCCAGGCGCTGAATGCTGTTTGCCTGCGAGTCAATCGCTTGGACCTGCGCAATTCCGGACAACATCCCAAACGAGCTAAATAGTAGCAATGCACAAATTCCCATAAGCGTTTTTCGCATGACGAGCCTCCCTGAAGCGCCGATTCGTTTGTTGGAAGTTCACGATACGCAGGTCACTGTGAGAGTCAAGTTATCATAACTACATTGTTAGTGTAGTTGATGATTTCAGCAGACTTCCCGGAAAGCGCGAAGCTTGGATCGAGGTCGGCGCAAGCGTCGGGGGCCATGTCTGTTGTCACATCATTTTCAGCTTTTGGCACTGTGCAGTTTGCGTCTGTAAAAACCTTCCATCTTACTTGACAAACGCCTCCACTTGGAGGGTCGCATCCGCACGGCGTACACGCCCGTTCGTCGTCGATGTGTTGGTAAAGCACGTGCCGATCACCGGTCCATCCGTTAGGACAAACCTGCTCGCCATCGTGCAAAATACACGCGCCGAACGCCGAGTCTGTCTTGCCACACCCGCCACCCAAACAGTTTGGCAAGGGCTTATCGCTCACGCATGCTCGACCTGTCGGCATGCGCGGTCCATCGCTCTTGAGCTTTGGGATCGGCAAGTCGACCCATCCCTCGGTTTGCGGCGCGCACGGTTTCTCCTCAATGATTGGCACTGAAAGCGTGAGTGATTGAACGCAGGGGACTCCGCCGCAGAGCTTTCCTTGCGGGATTGCGTTCGTGCTGGTGCACGAACCGTCCCATCCGGTCGGTGGATCAACGTTTGTCTTGACATAACATGTACCAGGACAAACCGTCGAGCTGACGGTCCACGTACCGGGCAACGAGCACCATCCATAGGGCGCATCGCACCAGCACGTTGGGCATGTTTGCTCGGGAGGTGCGGGGCTACCTTCAAATACGAGGCTTGGCGCATCTTCGGGGCATGCAGGCGGAAGCCCGGGCCAAGTGAGCGCGAAGGCGACGTGTTTCCACGATGCCGGAGCCGAAGGAACGCACGTGCCGCTCGAGCAGAAGGACATACCGGCGTCATTGCCTTCGACTCCCGCGTCCTGTGGCGGCTGTTGCCGGACCAATATCGAGAAAATTTTCCCCGCGCCGCTTGCAATGCCGAGCGGACTGATGTTAGCTATCCCTGCAACCATGGCAGCTTCGGTGCCGACCCTTGATACGATCGATCGCGTTGCCGGCACGCGCCTCGGTGCAATGTGGTTTCTAGCTTGCCTCGGTGTGGTAGCCGCAGGGATTGTCCTCCTGCCACCGACAAACGACCATAAGATCAGTGGTCCCGTATGGCTCGCCGTTGCCATAGGCTCGCTTGGAACATTCACATGGGCATGGTTCGAGCGACGTCGTACTCGAGAGTTTCTTCAGTGGCTCATTGCCCACCGTGCCGAGTTTGGATCTGCTGATCTGAACTATCGAGGCCAGGTCATTTTTAGAGATACAAGTGTCGTTCAATATCATATCTGCATCTCATTGATGTTGTTCACGATTCAGCTGCACATGGCACCTCGGCTCAAAGCGAGTTTTTTGGTGCCCAGCATCGTGACGGCCCTATTCGGTTGGTGGGCCATTCCTTGGGGGCCCGTACACACAGTATCAGCGATTGTTTCGAACGTGCGGGGAGGCCGGTCTCGAACGGTAAATCAGCTCCTGGCTGAGTTATCACGGGAGCCATCGGAAGTGGCACCATGGTGGAGGCGAGCATTAGCCCTCGATACGGGAGATACCGTGCAGATTGCGGCCAATGGTGCCATTGCGTTGGTGCTTGTGGTGTTGATCGTACTGATACTGGTGGCAATCGTACGAGCGATGCTTTACGGGCATTCATAATGTATCAACCTTCTACCATGCAAGGATGAACCGGGTGCCAAAATCACGCAATGCCCGGCTTATCGAAGGGCAATCATCGTGCTTTATCGCCCCGCCACCACCAACCCCACCAATCCCATCGCCAAAATCCCACCCAACCCCGCCATTTTCCTTTCCTCGCGCACACCAAGCCGCACGATTTCGATATCGTCCCCATAAAAGAATCGCAGAATCCTCTCGCAATCCCAGCCATGCTCGCCAAGCCAATGCGCGCCGTTTTGGCTCATGCATCCACGATTCCCCGGATGCGTCGATAACGCCAATCGCGTCGGCATGACCTCGCCGCCGCTTCGTCCATGATTGTACGTCACCCACTTTTCGGTGTTTGTCGCGTCCGTACCACGCGAGCCATCCTCGTGCCACAATGCCCCCGCCACGTAATTCGCCGTAATGAGTCGCCCGCCGTACCGCATGACAAACCCATGCGTGCGTTCCGCCGCGGCAATGCAAGACCCGTCCGCTCCAGCTGCGAAAGTTTGGAAAGACGCATCATTCTTGATCGGCGTCGTCCGCCCGATTGTCGGGTGATCGCGCATCACGCGGAGCACGTACGTACGTGCCGCAATGGCGAGCGCTGCTTTCGCTTCGGGATGCGCATGCAAATGCTCGCCTGCAATGACGCGCGGCAAGTAATTGCCCTCGAATGCGAGCGTCCCCTCGACGGTCAATACTTTCTCGGGGATTTCCTCGATTTCGACATGCGCCACGGGCACGTAGACCGGCTCTCGCAATGCCCGAGCGCTCTGCTGTTTTCGCCGCCAAAGCTCGTCCGGTGATAGACTCGGCGCATCGTTTCGCCATTTTAATGCCTCGGCAACCGCGGAAACGTCGCCCCATTTCAGCGCCTTC
>CAYSYX010000526.1:0-6761 GCA_964435055.1 uncultured Polyangium sp.
CCGGCCCCGATGCCCCTGACGCTCGCCGCTGCGGAGCGTCCCGCCGAAGTCCACGTAGATCCCTTCAACAAACGACAACCTCCCGTGACGGATCTCGGCACGGGGCGCGCGGCGCTCGTGGCGGCCCACGGCGCGATGCGGACATTTTTCCCTTATTTCGGCGTGGTTCCGGACGTCATCGACGATCGGTTGGTGGAGACGATGAATACGCTGGGAAAAACCACGCCGGACCGCCTGACATTGCGCAATATATTGCGCCGTTTTGCCGGCGCCCTCGAAGACAGCCACACGCTCGTTCGGGATTACGTCACAAAACCTGTCGGTTCATTTCCTTCGTACCTCGAATGGATCAATGGCGAAGCGGTCGTTCGGCAAACGCTCGCCGTCGGAGTCAATCCCGGGGACACGCTGATTTCGATTGATGGAGTGGCAGCATCGCAATGGTATGCCACCGAGATGGCGCGCTCGTCCGGGGCGACCGAGGCGTATCGGTTCGTGGTGGCGTCGTATGAAGTCCAGCGTTTACTCAAGCCGGTGACGCTCGGATTCCGCGATCCGGATGGGATGACGAAGACGTTGCAATTTCAGCCGCAACCGTTGGCCGACTTTGCCGCGGTCGGTTTTACGCCCACCTTACGCGGTGCCGGTTGGCTCACGGATCTTGGCGCGCCAAACCTTTATTACATCAACCTGACCAGCGAAGTCCTCTTCGACATCAACGATTTCAACATTGCGCTCACCGAAGCCGCCGCCGCGGACGGGTTGGTGCTCGATATGCGAGGTTTCCCCGGCGTGGACCTGTCCGAAGTGGCGTCGCGCGTAATTGGGGATTCGTGGTCGGGCGCCATCTTTCGCGTCGCCATGCATACGGGCCCGGATGATGTGAGCATCGATGAATATGCCGACACGTTCGATCCGCTCGAAATGCCCTCGTACGGTGGGCCCATCGTTTTGCTTGTCGGCAATGGTTCGCTTTCGGCGGCCGAACACTTTTCGATGGCGCTCGTCGACGCCAAACGAGTGACCGTCGTCGGACGATCCACGGCGGGCACGGACGGCAACATCACGGGCATTCAATTACCGGGGCAATTTGCCATTTCGTTTACGGGAATGGATGTGCGTCACGCCGACGCGCAGAAGAGCGTTTTTCATGGCGTAGGTATCGTTCCCGATATCGAAGTCGAATTGACCGCGGCGGCTTTTCGCGATGGAATCGATCCCGAACTCGAAGCTGCGGTGACGCATTTGCTCATGCCGTAGCGGGCGTTCAACGGACATTGCCGGCGAGGTCCGGGGATCGGCGTTTGTGGCTTCGTCCCGGCTCGCGTTTCCACCGAACGCGGTTGCGTTTCTCGGGAACGCAGCCGAGTCATGGCGCGACGTCGAAGCCGCGGCGGGGGCTCCTTGGAGGCGGGCAAATTCGTTGTTTCCGCCAAATACGAGCTTGGCACGGAGTCTGCAATTCGATAATCTCGTTCACCTCGAACCTCGGAGACCACCATGAAACTCAGCACCACGATTCTTCGTTCGACCGCGCCTCTTGCTTTTGCCGTCATGGGTTTGCACGCCTTGGGTTGTATGGCCGGTCCGAGTGAATCGGGCCTGACGGAAGAGGATTTTCTGGGAAATGCCGAATTGGGCATCGCCGGCGATCCGGGGACGCAGAATCATTATAACCTCGATTGCTTCTGGGATCATGGCATTCAGCAGACGTTCCGGGATCTGGCAGCCGGTCCTATCGTCGATGAAAACGGGGAACTGCCCGAGATGCCATACATGCCCGAGGAGACCTCGGGAACTTGGGCCGTGTGCCGTGCCACGATGCTCGAGTTGTTGGTTGATTGCGCGCTCGATTCGTCCGCACTGGCGATCGATACCTTTGACAATCGGAATTATCCTGGATCGCGTGGTTATGCTTCGGCATGGACGACGCGAGGTCTCACGACAGATGAGAAGGAACAGGTAACGGCTTGCATGTTGCAACGACTGAATCCTTACGGCGCATTGATTCACATCTTACTTGAATCGCCGAGCGCGCCGAACACGACGACGGATTATCCCCTTCATGAATCCGAAGCCTGGGGGAACCTCTTCGATTCCACGGTGACGCTCCATCCAACGCCGAATCATGTGCCTCCGGCGACAGCGGCATTCGCTGCTTATGCGTGCAAGTTCGGTGAAATGCCGACCTATTGCGACGAGGGCAGTATCATCCCGTGGAATTTGGATTATACGATGATGCGCACGTGCTACTACAACGACAATGCATGCCGGTGGATCGCGACAGGAGCTTGCACGACTTCTTGCCCTTCCAATCTTGGTACGGGAGGATGCGACGCGTGGGACAATCGGCTGCGGGTGCGCGGACGCGATGATGGTTCCTTGTGCGGGCTGATTGCACAATGATCCCAAGCGGCTTTACGGGGCTTTGGCTCCGTCGATGATTTCAGCCAAGCCTTTCTCCATCCGCGGGTTTTCCCGAATTGCCGCGCCAAACGCTTCGCGGGCTCGAGCCGCGGTCGTCTTATGCTCCTCACCCGACGAGATCAACGCGTTCAGCGACAACAATTCGGCTTTGATCGCCCATCCTTTCCCTGAATGTGGATGAAGCGTCAGCGCTTTTTCTATCAGAGCCAACCCTCGCCCCAAATCCTGCGCCGAGAGCTTCTTTTGCCCGTGGAGCCACTTGGCTCGGTGCAAGGTTATGTCGGCCAGCGTGAGGTACGGTCGAGGATCATTCCGATCCGTTTTCACGATCGTCTCCAAATCTCCAAGCGCCCGGGAAAAATCACTTTCCTGTGCGGATCCGGCATGGACTCTCCGGCGCGCCAAGAGCAAATCCGCACGAGCGACGAGATCGTGAAAATCGATGTCCGCCGGTTCCTGCTCCGCGGCTTGTTGCAATCTGTCGCGTAAGGGAGAAAGACCAAAAGGGAAGTCTTCACGGTGCTGTACCAAGTATTCCCCCTGGAGCAGGCGCAATTCAGCCGATTCCATCAGCATGAATCCGGTTTCGCTGCCCGGATTCGCGAATGCGGCAATTTTATCGAGTCCCGTTTGAATCGACGAACGAGGGTCGTTCCCTTGAGAAAATTCGTACGCCGCGCGTAAACGATTGGACTTCGCACCGTAATAAGCCGGGAGAAACCCGCCGAGCTTGCGTTTTTCGATCGCGGCAAATGCCTCCTGCTGCAAGCGCAACGTTTCCGCGGCTTCGATACCGTGCTCCGTTTCGTAGACCAATCGATAATTGATTCCCCGAATCACTGCATACAAAGGCAACGTGAAATCGGGATCCACCTCCATCGCTCGAATCAACCACTTCCTGGCCTGCTCGACAGTCGGCCGCGGATCACCTCCATGGAGGCGATCGTATTCGGCTTGCACCAGATACGTTTGCGCCAATTCGTTCATCGCCCACACGTAACGCGGTTCAAGAACGAGTACCCGTTCGTAGGCACGTACCGCGTCAGCGATATCGACGCGTTCTCCCCTTCCACCTTGGCTCATGACCTGCACGTAACGAGTCGTCGCCTGGACATAACGAGCCAACAGATCATCGGGGCGATATTGAATGGCTATTTCGACGGCATCCAACGTTTCTTTTTCGATCGCCGCGGCATCAATACCCAGCTTATCCGCTTTCCAAAACCGATACTGCAGAACGTTTGCACGTTGAACACGCGTCTCACCCTCCCGCGAACTTGCGGCAACAGCCTCGGAACAAGCAGCCAGAGCCGCGTTGATTTCGAATTTCAGCTGTTGTCCCTCCGCATCCGCAGCCCTGGCCTTCTTCTCCCACAACACGCATTCCGCCAGATGCGTCGCGGGATCACTCTCCCCCATGCGCGACGCCGTTTTGTACGCCTCGGCCGCCGGACCGAACGATAACATCATTTTTTCCCAATCGAAGGCCGCGTCGTGCCGATACTTGCTCCCCTCCGCAAACAACGCATCCGCTTCGAGCTTCTTCGCTTCGTACATCCACGGCGCCAATTCGAACGCTTTCTGCGCCTTCGTTCGCGCCTCTTCGTTTTTCCCTTCGTACAGCGCGATCAGCCCCTCGACGTACGCCGGCGATTCTATCTCCGTTCCCGTCGCCGCCCGTAAATGCACGAGCGCCGGATCCCGCAAACTCGAAGCCAACTCCGCTTCGCGCTTTTCTCGTTCGGCCTTCGTCGAAATGCGCTTCGTTTCTTCCAGCGCCCGGCGATACAACTCTCCCAGCGTTTGTCCCAGCGCTATCTCGAGGGCCGCCGAGCGATACCCTGCCGTCACGGCTTTTTCCAAATGCTCGCGCGCCTTCGTCGGATCGCCCAGCGCCAAATTCCCGCGTCCCAAAGCATAATGCCCCGGGCCATCGGCCAATTTCCCCACCTCGCGCATGCGCATTTCAATCGTCGCCAATTTGCGCCGTACGACGTCCCGCTCCACCTCGACGTCATGCAAAGGCAGCGCATACGCCGCCCGCAAAAACAATTCCATTTCTTTGACGTTTTCGCCGAATTCCTGCCCAATGCTCGCTTGCACCGCCGCATCGCGGCGCGCCTTCACCCACAATCCCCCGAGCGATATCGCGCTCACCAGCGCAATGCTTCCCAGGGCCGTGACGAATTTGTGTTTTCGAGCCTTTTTCCAAAGAACGTACCCGAGCGACGCTCGACGCCCCTGAATCGGCTCGGCATCCAAAAATCGCTGCAAATCATCCCCGAGCGCTCGCGCCGAGTCATAACGACGCGACGTATCCCGCTCGAGGCATTTCATTACAATCGTTTCCAGATCCCCGGGCAAACCTTTCTTCACCGTCGACAACGCCGGCGCGTCTTCATACGCGACCATCATGATGAGCTTCCACGTATGTGGAGCGACGAATGGCGCTTGTCCGGCCAGAATATCGTACAGGGTCGCGCCCAACGAATACACGTCGGAACGCCGATCCATCTGCTTCAATTCGCCGCGCGCTTGCTCGGGCGACATATACGCGGGTGTTCCCAACACTGCGCCGGACATGGTTTGTCCCTGATCGGCGACCTCTTTCGCCAAACCGAAATCCATGATGTACGGCTTGAGCCCGTCGGACTGCGTTTCCACCAAGATATTGCTCGGCTTGATGTCCCGATGAATCAGCCCCAATCGATGCGCTTCGTGCACCGCCGACGAAATCTCGCGCATCACCTTGACGCGTTGTTCGATCGTCAATCGCGAGGCCATTTTCGATAACGGTTCGCCGTCGATGTATTGCATGACGATGAACGGCTCGCCGTCCGCTTCGCCCGCTTCATACACCCGGCAAACATGATCGTGCTGAATCTTTGCTTGGGAACGCGCTTCCAAAAGAAACCGCTCGCCCAATTTCGCGTCGAGCCCCTTCAATACTTTGATGGCCACCAGGCGCCCGAGCCGTTTGTCGCGCGCTCGATACACCGTCCCCATGCCGCCTTCGCCGAGGAAAACGATTTCGTCGTATCGCTCGTGCAAACTCGAAGGAACGCTCCGTCGTTCGATTGTCGACGCTCGAATGGAAATGCCCGGCAATGAAATAGGCGGTGTGGACACACGGGCCGGTGTATCGTTTTTCGACGTCGAATCCCCGTTCTCTTGTTCCGTCATTTCAAGAGCTTCCGCCACCAAGGCACGGGTGCATCGTCCTGTTTGGCCCCTTCGCCGATGGGTGGTTGCACCATCGTTTTTGCGAACGGATCAACCACCGGGATGTTCTTTTGTTCCGGTGAGCTTCCAACGAGCATGTCCCGGGTCAATGCGGGCGAACCTTCGAATACACTCGTCAATGCCGTAAGCAATTCGGTCGCATCGGCATACCGAGCTTGACTGTCGATTTGCATGGCTTTTTCGACGATTTGGACAATTTCCGGACGAACCCAAGGTGCTTTTTCACGTAACGACGGTACCGCTCCGGAGGTGATGGCGCGATAAATTTGAAAAAACGAACGCATCTGAGCATAGGGCGACGCGCCGGCCAACATCGTGAACAACGTGGCGCCCATCGAATAAACATCGGCTCGAGCATCCGCGTGTTTGGCGCCTTCGAATTGCTCGGGAGCCATGAACAAGGGCGTTCCCAGCATTTCGCCGCTCGTGGTCATCGACGGCATCGAGCCGGCCGTTTCATTTGCACCACCTTTCGGGCGACGAAGTTTGGCAATGCCGAAATCGACCACTTTGACAATGATTTCGTTTTCATCTCGTCGCGACAAAAACAGATTCTCGGGTTTGATGTCCCGATGCACGATCCCCGCGCGATGAGCCGCTGCAAGACCCGAGCACGCTTGAATGGCAATGCGCAATGCGGCGTTCGATTCGAGCGCTCGGACGCGGTCCAGCAAAGCCCCGAGATCTTCGCCTTCCAGCAGCTCCATGACTTGAAACAGAACGTCTTTGTTGGGATCGCGCGCACATTCGTAGACCGCGGTCACGTGCGGAGAATCGAGCGATCCGGCGATACGCGCTTCACGTTGAAAACGGACGACGTGCGGATCGCCGTCGACAAACGCTTGTTCGTTCATCCACTTTACGGCAACGCGCCGGCCCGACCCGATGTCCTTCGCTTCGTACACCGTCCCCATGCCACCTTTGCCGATGACACGAATGATTTCGTACTTGTCGAGAAGCAACGTCCCCATGATCTATCGGGCGAACGGTAGTCGAGGCACAAGCGCGGATCAATAGAAATCTTCGAGCGTTCAGTCCTCTTCGAGGAGGTTGGCGAAGAACTTTTTTCCGCCTTCGCCCAGGGCTTTGCC
>CAYSYX010000527.1:0-6735 GCA_964435055.1 uncultured Polyangium sp.
GTGCATGCTTCCCCCGCCCTGATTCGTTTGGCGGGACAAATCAACAACCGGGGCACATGTCGAGCGCCTTGGCGTAACACGTGAGATCCCACATCGACGTGCAACAAAATGCGTCGATGTTGCAGATCGTCGTGACGCACGGAGCGCAATCTTTCGCCAATGGGCCTCCGGGTACGCAAGGATCATGGGCACATGGTCCACCCATTCCTCCGCAGTTGTTATCCACCGCTCCATTGCAATCGTTGTCGAGCATGTCGCCGCAAACTTCGGGCATGGCTTGCGCCTTTTGCGCGCAGGCAAAAGCCCCCGCCATGCACGTGAGCACGCCTTCGGCGCACACGCCGGGCAATCCCGTCGTGCAAGGATCACCGCCGCCGGGATTGCCGTCATCGACGGTACCATTGCAATCGTTATCCAGGTTATCGCACACCTCGGGCATGGGGCTGTTTGTCTCGACACACAGCGGTTTTCCTTCCTGGCAATCGACGGCGCCGACACCGCACACACCAACGAGGCCGGTACTGCAAGGGTTTCCGACAACCGCCACCTCGTCGTCGATGAGGCCGTTGCAATTGTCGTCCAGACCATTACATAATTCCGGGCCATTACATCCCGATCCACTGCTGGATGCCGAGCTGGAGGATGAACCGGGTGCCCCACCCATGCCCGACGTATTCGATCCGCCCGTTCCCCACTGACCATCGTCGCCGCCGTCGCCACCCAATACGGGTTCATTACCTATGGCGCAGCTCGTCATCGCCATCAAATAGATACCGAAAATGCCCCCGACCGTCGACAAACTTGGTTTACATCGCGCTTTCATGATTCACCTCCGCCAATCTTCACGCATGACAACCTACCATCCTACACATCATCCATAACTCGGAGTGAGGGAATTCGTGAAAATGCCGCTTCCATTGCTTGTGCGTCGAGTGTAAAACAAGACATGCTTACGACAAAACCTGTTCGCTGGGCCTTTGGGTCATCGGTCATTCTCGTCGGTTGGCTCGCCACGTCGGCAGCGGCGTGTGGCCCGAGCGATAACAAAGGAACAGGAGGCGCGGGCAACGCAGGCGCCTCGGGTGGAATGGGCGGGGACGCCACGAGTTCGAGCTCGGGTTCCGCCGGAATGGGGACTTCGAGCAGCTCGGGAAACATGAGCGGTTCGAGCTCGTCGAGCAGCTCCGGGGGGAGCTCGGGAAATGGTTTGGCGGGGAATCCCGGCGGGCTTTTCAAGGTCCCGAGTCCATGGACCAAGGACGTGTCCGGACAAACCAAAAGCGTGAATTCGGACAAGATCATCACGTGGCTCGATCAAAACGGAGGCTGGGGAGCGGGCGCTTTCCGCATTGATTACAGCATTGAATTTCTACGTGCGGATGGAAATACTCCGATGCAGACATTCACGCCGACGCAGGACTTCTATTCGCCCGATTGCGAAGAGGTTCCCATGCCCGTCCCGACCGGCGGAGCCATCGAAGGTGAACAAAGCTACGAGTGCGTCGCCGATGGCGATTGCCACCTCCTGGTCGTTCACGAACCGACGAATACGCTGTATGAAATGTGGCGAGCAAACATCGTCGGAGGCACGTTTTATGGTGGTTGTACCGTTACGTGGGACTTGCTGAAAATGTACCCGGACAACCTCCGCGGCGAAGGCTGCACGTCCGCCGACGCCGGAGGCTTTCCAATTTCCGCCATGCTCTTTTCAGCCGATGAAATCGCCGCCGGGAGCATCGATCACGCGATTCGTTTCATTCTGCCAAACGCGCGAATTCGCGACAACGTCTATGTTCACCCGGGAACACACAGCACCGGCCCCACATCGGGCGGCCCGGATGCTCCGCCTTATGGCGTGCGATTCCGATTGCGCTCCGATTTCCCGCTCGCTTCATTGCCGAACGATGGAGCCCGGATTGTCGCCAAAGCGTTGCAAACGTACGGCATGCTGCTCGCCGACGCGGGCAATATCGCGCTCACGGCGCAAAGCGATCGCTTCACGACGCACAAATGGGATGAATTCGGCATGGATTCGTACGCCTTGTCGAGCATCCAAGTGACCGACTTCGAAGTCGTCGACATGGGCGACCCGATCAATTGGTCCGGCAATTGTGTTTTGAATCCGAAGTGAGGGTTCAGCCGCGCAAACGCAAGATGAAGAGCCCAATCACGATCGCCATGAACACCAGCGCAATCGCCCATAAAATGTGGACGCGAATGTCGCTTTGCTGATTCGGCCGCCGCGTCGAATGGCGCGGCGACCGTTCCATCCGCTCCACATCGATTTCCTCCGACGAACCTTGCCGCGGTCGGCTTTCACGCGGCGGAGGAGGCAAAAGGCTCGTGCCTTTTTTATGACCGAGCACGCGCAACCATTCGGCCAATGCGCCGAGTTCACGAGTAATTTCCTCGAGCTGCGTTTCGGTATTTTTGGCAATCGTGCGCAAGACGTTGGGCTCCGCTTCGCCTCGTTGTTCCCGTGCTTCCCGTAAAACCGCACCCAAAATCGCCAAGCGTTCGATGACCTCGCGCATCGGGGTCAATTTCACCCGCAAGCTCGTCACGCGCGCCAACAAATCATCAATGCGTTCGAGCGCTCCGTCGAGGTCCCGCATGCGCTCGATTTGGTACTTCTCGACAAACGATTCGAGGGCCTTGCGCATTTCATTGGCCGAGGTCCAACGTTGTTGGCGGTCGAATGCCAGCGACTTGGAGAGCGCACGAAACAGCCGTTCGGGCATGTACGACGGCCGTTCCATCGTATTGCGCAACGTCTTCGCCCGCTGCTCGATGATTTCGTGAACCGCTCCGTCTTTGGGCGCCGGATAAGGCACCTCCCCCGTCGCCAATTGCCACAAAACCGACCCCACGGAGTGCACATCCGACGCCGCACTCACCGCTTCACCCGTCGATTGTTCGGGACTCATATACAGCGGCGTGCCCCCGGTTCCGGGACGACCGACGAGCGACAACGAATCGGATTCACCTTGTACCTGGTCAAACGCCCATAAGCCCAAATCCGTGATTTTAACGTCGTACCCTTCACGTTCCGGGACGTACCGCACGAAAATATTGGCCGGCTTGAGGTCGCGATGCACGATACGATGAAAATGCATTTTGGCCAAACCACGTAAAATAGCGACACCGATACGCGCCACCTGGACCGATGGCAATCGCCGTTCAATGGCCGGGAGCGACGCGACGAGTTCTTCGAGGGTTTGCCAAGGAACGTACTCGAGCGCCAAATAGGCCGGCTTGACGTCGTCGAATCCCAATACATCGACAAAAAACTGTTTATGCTGGGCCAGCATTTGAGCTGCGGCGACCTCGCGACGAAACATCTCCGTGAGCGTACTTTCCAGGTCTTGCGTGCCCTTGCGAATCACTTTGACCGCGACCCAAGGACGATCTTTCGAGGCTTGGTCATAAGCGCGAAAAACCGCCCCCATGCCGCCGCGCCCGAGCAATTCGACGAAAAGATATCGGCCGCGAAACAAATAGGGCATGGCCGCCCATCCTTCGACCGGACGTGGACGCTCGCAGGCGCAAACGAGCTGCGATCCGTCGGCAAACGTCCACCAACATTCGTCGCAAACGAACAACAACGGGGTAGCCAGTTGCGGTCCCGTGCTGCCCGAAGGCGGAGCAGGTTCGTACGGACCAACCGACGCGGCGGTATCGGTACGCAGCAATGCGGCGGCCGTCGTCGGTATGGGCGTAAGCGTACGGAGACGATGCGCCGGTGATGCCAGCGTCGGCGCGGTGGATACCGCAGCAGGCGGACTTTCGTCCAGCGCTTCGTCTTGCTCGTCCTCGCCAACGTCAGCGCTCACGATTGTCAATCCTCGTAACTAAAACTTGCCGGTAATGGAAACGAATTGCGGGCCAATCGAAAGCGATGTTTTGACCGGCGCGTTTTTCGGGGACATCGCGATCATGATGGCTCCCGCCCCAATGCCGGCCAATCCCACAATGAACGTAGCCGTCGAAACTTGGGCCAATTGATATGCTTTTTGGGAGGCATCATAACCTGCGTCCGATGGACACGTCGGACTGCCGTCCCCACAAATGACGTCCGCCTCGTCGTTTTTTCGCTTGGCCACGACGCCCGTTACCGCTCCGATTCCCAAGACAGCCACACCGATTCCCCCCACGACAAACCCCGCTTTACGCATCGAACTCATCGGAGCATCGGGTTCGGTGGACTTGATGGGAGGTGGCGGCGGAGCGTCTTTCACGGGCGGCGTCGCCGAACCCCCGGGCGGCGGCTTCGTTTCCGAAGGACCGAGTTTCTCGAGTTTTGGGATGTTGACATCGGCAGTGCCCGCGGTTTTTGCGGCTTCGACGCTCCCCTGCCATTCCTTGTAGCCCGGCGCTCGGACCACAATGGCCCGCATACCCGGATCCACCGGAAATGGCGTTCCCCACCCGGCTTCCGGAAGCGGTGTTCCGTCGATTTCGATGACGATTCCCGGCACTTTCACGTCCGGAGCCACAACGATCGATACCTTGAACAATTGCGGTTCGATTTTCGCAATTTCACCGTCCGCCGCGGATTCACGATCCGGCCGATTATCGCGTTTCGCAATGGCCCGAGCTTCACGAAATTCCGTCCATGCCGTCGCAATTTTGCCCTGTTTTTCATGACAAAGGGCCAAGTTCAAAAGCGTTCCGCCGCCCGGATCCAAACGTTGGCTCTCGGTGAGCTTGGCGCAAGCTTCGTCGAGCTTCCCGTCGTTCATCAGCGTTCGCCCTTGATCGAACAAAGCCGCCGCCATACTACGTTCGGCGGCGGTCGGCTCCCGAGCCGCATCCGCATGCGCGGAAAAGGAGGCCAGCAAAACAGCGCCGGCAAAAATCAGAGCGGAAGCACGCATCGAACCCAATCCTTCAATGCTGATCGGCAAACGGATCATTGGAACCTTTTTTCTTGGTCGTCGTAGAAATAGGTTTGGCAGAACCTAATGGACGATTCGTGGCGAGCGGCGCATTGGTCCCACCCGCATGAGGCGATGCGGACGCCAACTGAGCCCGCATCGCCGCGTCCACGAGATCCGTAGGCGATGGAGCGGCAGGCGTATTGACGCTCGCGCTCGGGGCCGTCACCGGAATCGTCGCGGCGGCGGAAACAACCGGAGCCGTCGAAGGAGGCGACGTCGTCGCGAGGGTATTTTCGCCCGCGGAGGCCGGATCGTTGGGTTTGTCCCGCAATCCCAGATACACGCCGCCGAAGAGCAAAATCGCCATGACCACGAAAAGCGCATACACCACGGGCGAACGCTTGGGCGGCGGGGGACGCGGCGGGACATTCATGCTCGTCGAGGCTGCGGTTGCCGCAAATGCCGACGAATGCAGGCTCGGAGAGGACGTCAGGGAAATACGCGGCGCCGATAATTCAGCGGAAATTTGCACCGGTCTGATGATCTTCGTAATACGTTCGACCGACACGCGACAGTCCGGACCGCCAAACGGCGCAAGAGCGAGCGCAAGCACAGCGACGTCGGGATATCGCCCATCGATTTTCTTTTCGAGGCATTTCGCAATGACGGCCTCCAATTCGAGCGGCACGTCACTACGTAAGGAACGAATGGGCGTTGGGTCGTCGGCAATGATGGCTGCACACAATGAGGGGAATGTTTCCGAGTTAAATGGAGGCGTCCCGGTGAGCAATTCGTGCAGCGATGCGCCGAGCGACCAAATGTCCGATCGATGATCGACGTCTTTCGCATTGCGGACTTGCTCGGGCGACATGTAACTGGGTGATCCCATGGCCGCACCGGTCGCCGTAAGACGCGTATCGGTCGCCGAAGCCGGTTTGGCAATACCAAAATCCAATAGTTTTACCATGGGCGATCCGTCGGATCGTTTGGCGAGAAAAAGATTGGACGGTTTGATATCGCGATGCGTGAGACCTGCAACGTGCGCTTCCGCCAATGCTTCGCATGCTTGAAGTACGTAATCGACGGCATCCTGAACGTGCAATGGGCCGGATTCTTCGACAAGTGCGCCAAGATCGTTGCCCTGGAGGTATTCCATGACCATGAACGGCGCGCCATTTTCACGCGTGCCCACATCGAGCACACGCACGACGTGTTCGCCTTTGATGGATACGGCGGTCTGCGCTTCGCGAAGAAACCGCGCGGCATATTGCGGATCCGCGGCGAGCTCGTTGGCCAATACTTTAATGGCGACGTCTTGTTCGAGCAGCGTATGGCGCGCCCGAACGACGGTCCCCATACCGCCTTGCCCGATGATTTTTTCGACGCGGTATTTGCCGCCGATGACATCACCGGGACGAATTGCAGAGGGATTTTCGTTCGGTGAATTCATTTGGCGACCCACAAGACTTGACTGACGGAATCCATGCCCCCGCCCGGTGAAGCAATGTAAATGCGGTGGGCGTCATACACCAACGAGTAAGCAGTGAAATCAGGCTTGGCAGCAATCGTCAGCTTTGTCGTCGGCGGCCCATTTTTTTGCACGCGCGCAATACTCCCAACTCCGCCAATTTTGTCTTCATCAACGAAGTACACGTAGTTGTCGTCAACCGCCAACCAATTTGCCGGCAAATTGGAAATCCCGGGCTTGTCGCGCACAGCCAATGCTTGATCCGGCCCATCGAGCACATTGCCCGGTGGAGCCAACTTGTTCGGCGCTTTTCGCACGCGCAAATCGCCTGGAACAATGTCCCCCGCTTGGATCCAGTATACGTTCGCACCATCCACGGCCAAACTC
>CAYSYX010000528.1:0-6732 GCA_964435055.1 uncultured Polyangium sp.
GACGTGCGAATGGTATGGGGATGTGACCGCAAAACAGCGCGCCATGATTGCGTGGGGCGGGGTCATTGCTCAAATGGTACTTTACGCCGCCGCTCGTGTGGCCGCGATCATCGTCCCTTCGTGGGGCATTTTCGGCCAACTCATGTATACCCTGACGGCGACCAACTTCATTCTCATCGTCGTCAATCTGCTCCCCATCCGCCCGCTCGACGGCGCTGAAGCTTGGAAACTCCTCCGCCGCTGATCCATTTCCTCTCCTCAATCATGTTCCCGCTCACCTGAGTGACCAGAACGTCACATAATCCGCATATTCCTTGTACCCCCGCGTCGGCAGAACCGGTATACTTTTACCGGGTTCACGAAATTCGTATTTTTCGTGAACATTTTTTTCATTCGAGCAACCAAAGCGGCTGGTTTTGGTCTGGCAAGTCGATGGAGGACACCATGAGATCGCTTGGATACGCATTTGTGCTGGGGTTGATCGGAGCGAGCATACACGCGACGGATGCTCGGGCGGAGTCTTGGCCGGTGGGGCGGCATGATGCTGCGCGAACGGGGGCATCCACGGGGGCGGTTCCCATTTCCGAACCTTTCGTGACGTGGCGAGCGTACATGGGTGGAGCGCCGACGGCGGCGACCGTCGAGTTTGGTATTCAAAACTCATCGACGCTCATCGCGTCCGTGGGGGGCCGGTTCATCGTAAAAGATGCGCTGACGCAAGCGACGTTATGGAAATCCGAAATGCTCGGGGTAGGGTTCGTCGAAGCCATTGCCGATTTGGATGGCGATCAAAATTCCGAAATCATTGTGCGAACCGAAACGCGGGCGGTCGTTTTGGATGGTAAAACAGGTTCCGCTTTGTGGAGCTCGGCATCCGACGCGTTTCAAACGCCGTCGGCGATTCGTGTCGTCGATATGGACGGCAATGGTTTGCCCGATGTCTACGTCGATGAATGTACGACGTGCGCAAAAAAGGGGACGATGAGCGCCGGCGCCTATTCGTTCGCGAATGGTTTTGCCGTACCGATCACCTTGTGGGAACGTCCTCTGAGCGTTGCGCCGATACCCAAGAATTCCGGAACCGATGCCATCGTGGACCTCGATGAAGACGGTATACCCGAAGTCGTTTTGGCTGCGGGCGATAAGATTGTCGTGGTGAAAGGTTCGACCGGAGCAACCATTGCCACGCTTGCGTTGTCCACGAACGACCCGAATCCATTCCCGCATACGCGAGCGATTGCCGCAAATATCGACGGCCTTCCCGGAAAAGAGCTCGTGATGATTCAATCGACCGGTCAAGTCGCCACCCAAGGCGGTCCGGCCGGCGTGACCGTGTTCCGTTTGGATCCCAAAACCGGTACGAATTCGATGCTTTATCGCCGAGTCGCCGCCAACTTCGACGCCGCCATGGTGACGCAATCCGATGTCGTCTCCGACCTTGATGGCGACGGCGTTGCCGAAGTGATTTTCTCGTACCGAGGTGCATCGAATTCGGTATTCAAGACCGAGGTCTACAGCGGCGCGGGCGGTACGCTGGTCAGCTCCTTCGACAACGCCCGCTTCGAAGGGGCCGCAAACTTGGATGGTCAGCCCGGGGACGAGATCATCCTCGCAACACAAAATGGTTTGTCCATCCATAGCCTCGTCGGAGGGCAATTCACGGCGATCGCCGGGCCCATTCCGGAGCTTCGGGTGCAGCGGATGCCCGACGCATTCGGACGACGAACGGGGCAAATCGAATATCGAGCCGGAGTGCTCGAACGACCGGGCAAACTTCCGGCGCTGCTCGTGGGCAAACCCAGCACTCAAATTGCTTACGCGGATCTTCCCGACGTCTGGAGTTTTCTGGATATTCGCGGAATGGCGATGGGGTCGGCGGGACTGGAAACGGCGGGCATTTACGTTCCGCTCGCCGGGGAAATCACGGGGGTCATGCCTGCGGGAGGTGCGACTCGACCTTATCCGCAAATCGCCATCGGGACGACTGTAGGCACTGTGGTTTTGCTCAGTCAATCGTTTCAAGGGACAAACGGCGTCGTGTACGCGGGCGGTCAAGCGACGGGGACGCTCGTTGGCGGCGCAATGCAGCCGAATACGGGCGCTTATGGCGGCCCGCTGATTGATCAGGATGAAGAAGGTCCGTTCGTCGTCATGCCCGGAGGACCTTTGGGTTTGGCCGTGAGTGACGCGCGCTGGGCGTCGCTCATCGTTCCGCCCGTGGATCGCTGGACGGCGCCCATCGGCGCGGCAAGCATTGTACACCTTGGATCCATGGGTCCGGTCTTGGTCGCGGCCGACGGTCAATCGCTCGTTGCCAAGCACACGCTGAATGGAACGACGTTGGCGCAAGTGAATTTGGGATTCGGCGCGCCTCGAGGTACCCCATTGCCTTTGAACGTGGCCGGATCGAATACGCCTCTCGTGGGGATCGATTGGCAAGTCGAAGGCGTCCAAATCGTTCAGCACGCCGTGGATTTCACCACGCAATCGGAGGTTTGGCAAGGTAAACCATTGCCTTACGGCGGGTTCTTCGCGTCGGGCGTCGCGGACCTCGATAATGACGGAACCGATGAATGGTATTCGATGAATACCGGGCTCAATCGTCGAGATGCCCTGACGGGTGATACATTGACGGTCTCGGGCGAAGATATGGGGTATACGCTGCCCATGGTCGCTTCTTTCCAGCCGGGCAATGCGAAACAGCTGCTGCTCCAAGGCGGTGGTGTGGCGCCACGACTTCTCGATGGGAATCTGAAGCAGGTTTGGCAAGCTCCGGCGACGGAGGCGGTGAATGGAATGGGCGGCACGCGAGTCGAGTGTGGTTCGTCCGTGCGGTTTGTCTCTCCGGCCGTATTGTCCCCGATGTTGCGCGCATTCGATGGCCAAACCGGGGCGCTCGTCGCGGAACGCGCGCTCGCGGGCGGCTCGGCCTATCCGACGTTGGCTCAAGCTTCGGCGGCGGGCAAACGCCCCGGCGTTTTGTCGAATGCAAGCTCGACGGCGCAACTCGGCAATGGCAATGGCGCGATTTTCGTCGGTTCGAGCGATGGATATTTGTATGCCGTCGACGCCTGTTCGCTCGATTTGCGCTGGTCGATTTTCCTTGGTGGATCCGTTGCCGAGCCGATCATCGGCGATACCGATGGCGATGTCGGTAATGAAGTCGTCGTCGGGGTTGCGGACGGCACGATCGTCAATATCGATGTTCCCGCCGTAACGCCCATTCCGACCGATGGAATCACGTTTGTCGGACCGAAAAATGGCCAGGCTCCGATCGTTGTTTCACCCGGCGAAAGCGTGACGATTGCCTTCAGCTCGGTGCAAGGCGCGACCTCGTACGAATACGCGCTCGTGAGCCCCGAAGAGCGGGCTTTGTGGTCACCGGCGTTTCTCGAGACGAAGAGTAATCAAATCAGCGTCGACTTGAAAGGTGCGCTCGCTGCGCGGCCCTACAAAGTCGCCATTCGAGCCAAAGGTCCGGCCGGCGTGAGTCCCGAGGCGTTTTCGCCGAATATCGTCATCGACGATCACAATGCACCCACGCTCGAGGCCAAAGCCTCCGAATCCGGTAAAACCCTCGAGCTTTCCTTGAGCATGCGCGACGACTTGGCGCTCGATCATTGGATTGTGTGGATGCGCGACGCCGATGTCTCCGATGCACCGAACCTCGTGGCCGGTGAAGCATTGGTTGGCGGCGCTTCTTCCGATGTCACGGCGAACGTCGTGGCTCCCAAGGAATTGTACGGGAAAAACGTAGCCATTCGCGTGGACGTGCTCGATTCCGCCGGCAATGCGGCGCAATCGATGTTCACGGCAAAAGTCGATCCGAACGGTCAGATCGTTTCTCTCGTGGCGCCCAATAGCGACAAACCGATTTCATTCGGCGGCTGTAGCACGTCGAATTCCTCGTCGACGAATTCGGGCGCCGCGTTGTTCGTGGCTTTGGTCATGGCCATGACGCGTCGCATTCGTCGCCGCGCCTGATTCAGCTCGCCCAAGCGCATTCTCGCGACCCGCACAATTCTCTTGACGCAACCCCGTCATTGCGGTTTACCTGCTTTTCGAGCATGGGTAATCAATCGTTTCGACAGGCCAATCCATGAATACGCTCCCGCCCGGCCCGTCGGGAGCCATCCGGCAAAGCCTCGCATATTCCGCAGATCCTTACGGGTATGGGCGGTCGATGTGCCGTCGTTACGGCGATCCGTATACCATGCCGATGCCTATGGGCCCCATCGTGGTATGCAGTCATCCCGAGGCTGTGCGATTGATGTTCACCGCGCCGTCGGACACGTTCGATGTTTGGGCGAGGGAGCAGTTATTGCCGGTATTCGGTGAAGATTCGATTTTTACGTTGGTTGGTGCCGAGCACAAGCGCCATCGGCCCGTCGTCATGGAGGCTTGTCGATATCGCGGAGATATGCTCGACGTTTGCCAGGCAATGTTGACGCGGCTCGTTCCCGGACAATCCATTGCGCTGGCGCCGTTTTTATTGAATTTGTCGCTCGAGGTCATTCTGGATGTCGTATTTGGATTGCGAGGTGATGACGAGACTCGGACCATGCTGAGCGATTACGTGTATGCATCCGGGAGTACGGCGGTGACGTTGCCTTTGTGTTATCCGTCTTGGCGGCGCAATCTTTATCCCCCTTGGCCGCGGTTTTTGCGATTGCGAGATCGTTTGCGGGCCAGGCTTTCGGACATCGTGCAAGCGCGGCGTTCGGACACGGTGCAACGCGCCGATATGCTCACGATCCTTGGCCGCCATTTCGATACGAAAACGACGGTCGACGAAGTTCTGACGTTGCTCATTGCGGGGCATGAATCCACGGCGCGATCGATTACGTTCACGTGTGAGCTTTTGGCGCAGCATCCGGAGACGATGCGTCGCGTGCAAATGGAAATCGATTCGTTATCCGAAGACGCGAGCTTGGCTCAGATTAGTGCACTACCATTTTTGGATGCCGTATGTGATGAATCCTTGCGTCTTCATCCCGTGGCGGTGCAATGGTCGCGGACGTTGCGCAAACCCTTCGATGTCGCGGGTTATTCATTACCCGCGGGAATTTCCGTGGCCTTGTCGTCGTACTTGGTCCAGCGCCGCGCGGAGATCTTTGCCGAGCCCGATGTTTTTCGGCCCGAACGATTCCTTGACAAACGCCCCGGGGCTTTCGAGTTTTTCCCGTTTGGAGGAGGCCCGACCCGTTGTCCCGGGGCCGCATTGGCCAAGGACGAAATGAAAACCGTTCTATTTTACCTTTTGCGCCGTTTTACGCTCCAACCGAAACGAAAACAACCCGTACGAACCGAAGTCAAAGGACTCGTCATGGCCCCCCACGATGATGTCGTCATGACGTTGATGTCGCGCTGAGATTGAACATGGGAACTCGCATCGAACAAATCTTGCACCGTGGTTACGACGATTTTCGCGATTTCGTCAACCCGCTCATTTTTTTGCGCACCGAACTGTCCGGAGAGCCGTGGCGCATTACCAAGACAAACGATGGTCAAATGGTCGATCATGTTGGTCAAACCATTGAAGACCTTCACGGGACGCAAGCGTTCGGGCATCGCCATCCGGCCATCACCAAAGCGTTGATGGAGGTGCTCCAATCGGATTCTCCAAATTGGTTTCCTTCCCGCGTGAATCCGTATTCGGGCGCGCTCGCGCGGCGTTTGTGCGAACGTACGGGTATGGCGTATCAACGCGCGTATTTTGCTTCGAGCGGCAGTGAAGCGGTCGAATCCGCACTGAAATTGGCGCGAGCCGTCACTCGAAAGCCGCGCATTTTGTCGCTCGAGCGTGCCTACCATGGATGCACGTTCGGCAGCTGCGCCTTGATGTCGCCCGGGGTTTTTCGCGACCCGTTCGCGCCGCATTTGCCCGGTGTCGAAGCCATTCCCATCAACGATATCGAAGCTCTGGAAAAAGCGCTCCTGCCGGGCGATGTCGCCGCCATCGTCGTCGAACCGATTCAGCTCGAAGGTGGCGTACGGATGTTGTCTCGAGATTACATCGACGCGTTGTGCGCTTTATCGGAGAAACACGGCGCGCTTCTCGTCGCCGACGAAGTGCAGACCGGGCTTGGACGAACGGGACAATTTTTGGCCTCCGATTCATGGCCTCGACGGCCGGACGCCGTTCTTTTGGCCAAACACTTGGGTGGTGGGTTGATGCCCATTTCCACCATGCTGACGCGTAAAGATCTTTGGGAACGAGCTTATGGTGCGGACTTTGAAACCTCGGAAGCCCATAACTGCACGTTCAGCGGCAGCGCGCTCGTGTGTGCCGCCGCCTTTGCGGCGCTCGATTTGCTCACGGATGACGTGATGGCTCGGGTTCGTCGCGACGGTGAGGTTTTTCGTTCCATCCTGAAGGAAAAACTGTCGACCGTACCGGGATTCGTGGACGTCCGGGGCGCCGGCTTCGTCATCGGTATCGAATTGGCCGCCGCGAAAAACCCGTGGCTCAATTTCGAGCATTTCGGAATGGGGCAATTGGCGCATCACCCGACCAGCGGTCTTCTTTTATGCCATCGCCTGTACAAGCGCGGCTTTTTCTGTTTCGTTTGCGGTCACGATTGGAGCACGCTGCGATTGCAGCCGCGTTTCAACATCCCCTTCGAGACGCTCGAAACCTTCGCCTCCGTCGTCCACGAAGAATTGGTACGTCTCGCCGAACTCGACTGATGCCGTTTCGCCGGGGTTTCACCCCGGCCCCGAGGGGGGGGG
>CAYSYX010000529.1:0-6731 GCA_964435055.1 uncultured Polyangium sp.
CTTCGCGCGGCTTTACGCTGACGGAAGTGATCGTGGTCATTTTCTTGATCGCGCTTCTGGCGGCGATTGCGTCGCCGTCGTTTGTCCAGGTCATGCGTGATTCCAGTATGAACCGGATGAATATGGAGTTTGCTGAGCTGTATCGTCGGGCATACATTGAATCGGCGGCGCAATCGACGATTCTCGTACGGTGGACGGGAGGCAATACGCCGAGCATTCAATACATCACGGCGACGCTCGATACGCAGGAGCCGACGCTCGTTTCGCCGCGACGTTGCAATGCCATCAATTGGGACGATCCCGTGCACAGGCGACAAACCTTTTCATTTGCTTCGTCCTTCATTCCGGAATTCGCTACGGTCGCGTTTGTCGACAACGCCAATCAAGAGCGGCAAACGGCCGATGTTTGTTATTCGCAGCGACGCGCGCAAATTCGTTTCAACGGCGGCGCGTTCGTGGATATGCCCGGAGCGGCGCGTTTGTCCGTGAAGAACATGCGAACCAATGTGATGCGGCGCGTATTGATCCCCGCTTTTGGATTGCCGAGGTTGATCCAATGAAAGGTTCACGAGGATATTCGCTCATCGAAGTCATGATGGCGCTCGGCATTTTGGCTGTCGGGACGACCGGCGTCATTGCATTGCAACGAGTGGCGCTCGTGGGTAATACCAATGCGCGTATGGGCGATGCGGCGCGACAAGTGGCGGGAACGTGGGCGGAGAGGCTCAAAGCCGACGCATTGTTGTGGAATGATCCCATGGGCATTCCGGACATCAATGATACGCGTTGGCTCAAGTTTTCCGCGAATTACAATGCGCAAAACGCTCCGAATGCGGCGAGCTGGGTCCGGCTGCCGATCGTGGCGAATTGGGGTTCGCCCATTGCCGATATCCACGGAGCGGACGTCTTCGATGCGGGATCGACGGACGGCGTATTTTGCACGCATGTTCAATTGGCTCGGGTGGTGGACAAACCGCTCACGCTCGGAGGGATAAACCATCGCATTGCGATGCGCGCTCTCGTGCGCGTGGTTTGGCGCCGCGACTTGGCGCCCATCGAAGAATGCACGACGCAAAACCCGATCGATTTTGAAACCAACGACGATCGTTATGGTTTTTATTACGTCACGACCATGATCGGGCAAGAGGAGGCCTCCAACTGATGCGTATCGCTCGCGTTTTGAAGGCGCTTGCTTCACGAACTTCGACAAACCACACCGAGCGTGGTTTTACGCTGGTCGAGCTTTTAGTGGCCATTGCCGCCGGATCGCTCGTGGCGACGGCGGCCGTGCTTTTGTCGAAAAATGCCGTACGGCTTTTTCAAGAAGAATCGCGCATATCGTACGCCCAAGTGGCCGTGGCCAACGGTCTGGCGCGTATCGGCCAGGACCTCGAACATGCCGGTCGCAATACCACGAAAAACCCGCGCACGGATCCGCGCGTGTGTTATTTGGGTTTGGCCGACTGGCCCATTGGTATGCGGCGTTTGGCGGCGGTGCACATCGAACCGGTGGCGCCCGTGCAGCAAAACGCGGGAAACGATATTCGCAACGAACGCATCACGATCGCCGGAGACATCGAATCGGGCGACAACTGGGTCATGAATTCCACATTGCCCGGTGCGGGCGGACCAACCATTGTGTTGCAGCCGCGCAGCCGCTCGATACGTCGTTTGAGCGCCTTGACGAACGGCGGAAATATCGCGGGCCGTTTGGCCGATATCTTTCGAACCGGCCGAATTCTGCACATCGAAGGACCGACGAACGATTATTATGGGCGCATCAGCGGCTTCAATGTCGTCGGCGGCATCGACATCGACAACATCTCGGTGCAACTCGAAGCGACGCCGAACGTCCCGATGCAACCGCAAAGTTTATTGCCTTGCGCCATCAAAGGGTTTGGCAGTGGTTTTCCCGTACACGTGATTTCGCGTGTGCGTTATGAAGTCCGCTCGATCATGAACGACCCGGCTTTTGCCGATTTCACGCAGCCAGTCAATATCGTCACGGGCGACGATACGCGCCTCGAATTGATGCGGACCGAACTTTTACCGAATGACGCGGATATGCCCGGAACGACCGAGCTCATTACCGAGTTTGCCATCGGTATGCGGTTTGGCTTGTCCGCATTGGCCGTGACGTCGCAACCGGACAACCCCACGATCGAGCGTTTTCCGATCCTCGACCCGGATCCGAATGCTCAGATTTATGCGATCGCCGGCGCGGCCGACGACGCGGGGTCACGCCCGGAAGCCATTCGTTCCGTGCAAGTGCGTTTGTCCACGCGATCCCGCGCCCCGGACAGACCCACGACATTGCCGGGACAACCGGGAAAACCCTATCGTTATCTCGTGAATACGGCTCGAGGCGCCGACAGATTTGCTCGAGTGCGAACATTGGAACGTGAATTCACTCTCATCAACATGAAGGGAGGATTTCGATGAAATCGATTCTTCTCGAGCGCGCGAAAAAACGCCGCGACGAACGCGGAGCGACGGTGTTCGTCGTCGTTCTCGTTTTGGTCATGCTCACGGGCATCGGTATGTTTGCCGCGCAAGCCGCGAGCATTGCCACGACGACCACGGGCGCGGCGCGCGTATCCACGCAAAGCCGATATTTCGCGGAGACCTCGATGAATGCCGTCATGGCCAAACTCTCCCGAGATCTCGGATCGCACGTGAGTTTTCTGGCCAAGCAAAACTCGAATGCTTGTCTGGGTCAAGCCAATGATCCGTTTTACAAGCAATGCACGCGATTCGGACGCGAATACATCGAAAACGAACTCAACCTGGATTTGTTCAAAGCGTACGATTATCAAAGCGGAGCCCACGGTACGCTCGGACGAGTCACGGATACCGATGCCGATATGTTGGTCGAGATGAACGACCTATTTCGAGTCGATCGGCCGATTGCGGGATTCGATTACGCTTCAGCCGGAACGGCCAACGTGAATTTCATGAGCGTCATGTTGCACGGCATCGGTCGCGTGCGCCTGACTCCGCCAGGCGGCACGGCGAAAACACTTTCCAATACGACGTTCCGTGCGGAACTCATTGTCGGGCCCGTCGGAGGGCCTTGAGGGATATCATGCGCAATACGAATCGCATTCTTTTTGGTTCTCTCTCGGCTTTGGCCATTCTCGGATCGGCTTCGTTTGCGGACGCGCAACTCGACGTCAATCCGCCGCTGCCCAATGTCATGTTGCTCATCGACACGTCCGGATCGATGGAGCTGATGGCGAATGGGCAATTGCCGGCGCAATCGGGCGCGACGTGTGTTCCGGGAACAACCACGCCGATGAATCGTTGGGCCACGTTGCTCACCGTATTGACGGGAACGATTCAGAATTTTTCCTGCTCCGCGCAGGATCGATCGACCGCGGCATTCGCATCGGAATACACATTGCCGGGCGGAGTTTTGCCGTTCGATTACAAGTATTACTTGCCGTTTCATCGCGTGCTCTCCAATGGTTGCACCTACGGCCCCGGTTCGCTTGGGTCAAACTGGTGGGATTTCCCGGCCAATGCGATTAAATCGCATCCTTGGGACAATCCGACGGGCACGTGCACGACGCCCTTCGAACAGGCCAAAGACGGGTTGCTCGATGTTTACAGCGATCGCGTGCGGTTTGGCTTGATGACCTTTGATTTCACGCCGAATCCCGGCACGGGCCTCAGCGTCAATACGCCATCTCCTTCGCAAGGCGTCTCGGGCACGTGGAGTTATTTCCTCAATTGGGCCAACGGTGGTGTTCCGACGACGGGAAATCCTGCCAATTGTGCGGCGAGCGCATTCGAGCTTGGCGCGAGAAACCCGGCGGCGCCGCCGTGGGAAGGACGCATGATTGCGTTTGGCGGGTCAAACGCGACGGTGGCGGAAAACGAGCAGGTGAACGGACGCATTCAATCGGCCTTGTTGGCTATGCGACCTTATGGTCCGACGCCGCTGGCGGGCATGATGTCCGACGCAAAAACGTTTTTGCTCGACGATATCTCCAAAGACCCGGCCAATCCTTTGGAAAACTTCGGACCTTCGCAGGATCCTTATTACAATGGCGGTTGTCGCAAGCAATTTTTGATTGTCTTGTCCGACGGCGAGCCGAACCTCGATTTGCGCGACGCGTGTGCCGCGGGCAATGGCAAATGTCCCTTCCCGCAGCCTTATGAAACCGCGCATCAATTGGCGACGCTCGCCAATCCCATTCAAACGTTTGCCGTCGGCTTTGGTTTGTCGACGGCCAATGGTGTGAATTGCGCCAACCTCACGACGCAGCAGCTCCTGGATCCGGCAGGTATTTGTGCCACAGCAACCGGATCGCTCAAGGCTTGTTGCACGCTCGCGCGCATTGCGTATGAAGGCGGAACCGAACACGCGTATTTCGCGAGCGATTTGCCGACGCTGAAAACAGCGCTCGATAACGTTTTGTCGATTGTCGCGGCCGGCTCCACCACGCGTACGTTTCCAACGTTTGCCGGCGCGGGTTCGTCGCAAGCGCAAGGCAGCGCGACGGCGGCGGGATACCAATTCAATACGTCGTTCAATGCGGCTCCGGGCGCGTTGTGGACGGGCAACATCGAGCGCAAGCGGTATGTGTGCGAGAATCAAAACGGCGTTTTGAAGCCGGTGCTTTTGCCGATGGATCCGGTCAAAGGCGACGATTTCGATGCGAACGTGAATACCAACAATCCCGTGCGGAAGTTTTTCACGGTCCTCGGTAATACCGTCGGCGGATCGATTCATTCGAAACGCTCCATTCGCCCGGCATTGGCCTCCGACGATGGCCTCGGCCTTTACGGCGGCACGGTGACGGCCATGGCGGATGCGACGGGGTTTGCCTCGACGCTCGGCAATGCGCCGGCGGCCATGTCCATTCCGAATTCTCCCATTCCCGAGCAATGCAAGTTCATTGCCGGAGCGAATACATCGGCCGGCAATTGCGCACAAGTGGCGATGAAATGGGAAACGGGCCTGCCGGGTGTGCCCTTGTCGCGCGAAGGCAAGGTACTCGGAAGCATTTACCATTCGAGCCCCGTGCTGATTGGCAAGCCAAACGCTTATTTGCGTGACGAATCCTACGCGACGTTCGTCTCGGATTTGGCGATTCAAAAGCGGGCGCTCATGATGTACGCGGCGACGACCGACGGGCAATTGCACGGTTTCAAGGTCGCATCGAATGATACGAGCGATTTGTTGCCCGTGGACGCATTACGCAACAACGAACTTTGGTCGTTTATCCCGCCGTACGTTTTGCCGGGCATTTTGCCGACGTACGGACGTCAAGCATTGCTGCTCGACGGTAGTTTGACGTCAAAGGATGTCGTCTTCGAACGCACGCGGGCGCAAGCGGAGGACGGACTTTACGGCATCAATTGGCGGTCGGTCGTCGTGGGTTCGGGCGGCGCGGGCGGCGGGTTTTATTATGCGCTCGACATGACAAACCCGAACTCTCCGCAATTCTTGTGGCAGCTGTCCACGGATGGAGCCGGGAACCCTCTGTTTGCCGATAAAACCGTAAAACCGACGATTACGACGATCGCGGTGGACGACGGAAATCAGGACGTCAAGGAAGTCGCCGTGGCGATTTTGCCGGGCGGCGCGAAATCGCTTTCGAACGGCATCTGCAATCGTATTACGACGGGTTCGACCGTGTGGTCGCTGGATAAATTCCAACCGAAGCTCGGCGGCAATTCCGTGCGTTGCTGGGGTGACGGAACCGGAAAGGTTGGTCCGGCCAGGTCATTGACGATCGTTCGTCTGGACAATGGCCAGGTCATCATGAATTTCCGCGGCGCGCAGGACGACGGCCCGGCGCTGCCGGCGAATCGAGTCAAATCGGGCGTCTTCGATTCGCCCATTACGGGAATTCCGGTGGCTTATCCGTCGCAAACGGGTCAAGTGTCCGATCGTATTTACGTCGGCGACGCCGATGGTGCGGTTTGGCGCATTGATTTGAAGGATCCGCGCCCGGCCAATTGGACGGTGGATTTGGTGTGGGATGCGTATTCGATGTCCGGCGACGCTGTTGCGACGCGACAACCCATTGAAACGCCGGTCATTCCCACGGTCGATGGCCTCGGCAATCCGGTCGTGCTTTTCACGACGGGCGATCAGGAGACGTTCACGAAGAGCGCCAACGTTCGCACGCGCGTGTGGTCATTTAGTGAAACCCGGACAAACGGAACGCTCGTGACGAAATCGAATTGGGTGATTCCGCTGGAAAATGGCGTGCGCGTGACGGGACCGATCGCGCTCTTCAATGGCGCGGCGTATTTCGCGACGTTCACGCCGACAGGGACCGTTCTCAACAGTTGCGCCGACGGGTTCGGCTCGATTTGGGGCGTCGACTATTACAAAACGACAAACTGCGGGGCCAATGCTCCGTCGCCGCCGAGCTCGGATTATCCGTGCCCGCGGTACGTACAAGATCCGACAAACGCTCCGAATGCGCTTTCGTTCTTCGAAGATCAAGCGCCGGGAGCGGCGGTCTTTGGAGTTTCCGTGGCGCAAACGCCGAGTTGTTATGAAGAAGTGACGTATCCCGATCCGTATCTCGGATCGGTGACGTCCGTGGGCAATTCGACGGCCGGGGAATTCCAGTTGTACTTCCAAACGGGCAAACCCAGTGGCTCGAGCGGCAACGAGTCGACGACGACGTCTCATGCCAAACCTTTGCCACCTCCGCGAACGAGCGTCCGAGTCGATTCGTGGGGCTTGGTTCTGGAATGAAAAACCC
>CAYSYX010000530.1:0-6711 GCA_964435055.1 uncultured Polyangium sp.
GGGACCTGGAACACCTCGGGCAAACTCTTCTCACCGTCGATATCCGAGGTGAGCGAAATGGATCCCAGGTCGAGCGTTCCGGTTTCTTGGCTGAGAATCACATAGCGAGGAATCGTCACGTCGAGCGATTTGGCTTTTTGGTCGACATCGGCGGCTTGCAGCATTTGCGGCACCAAATCGAGCTTTTGTTCGAGCGATTGTGAATTGAGCCCCGCCGATTCTCCGACGTCCGCGTTTTCGGTAATGCCTGTCGAACAGCCGTTGATGAACGCTGCCAACGTACCAAGAAAAACCAATGCCGTCGTCGTGCCAAAACGCATGGGAACCTTCTTTCGATTGCTGAGGATTCGTCGGCGCGTGTCATTTCGGGTCGCGCCGGTTCGCCTGTCGTGTCCAGACCATCAGCAACCCTCGTGCCATTCGCAAAATCCGCCGCTTTTGCGGTCACCGCGTCCGTTCGAACGCACTTGACCCAGCGTTGGTCGCGACAATGCGTTCGTCCACGACCATCGGGAAGCCGCCACGTACCACCAAAGTGCCATGGCGCTCGCCTCTAACCTGGTTTTTCGCCAAATACCGCGCGATCGCCGGTGCGTCCCAGCGAACGCATTTTTTCGCGACAATCGGGAAAACCTGTGTTACCCTCCGGCCGTGTCGCAACCTTACTCTTCTGCGATGGTCGACGGAACCCTCACCGCGCCCGCGTCAAACACCACCGTCAAATTGCGCTCGCGTAAAATCCGAGTTGAAATCGTCAAAGGCCCGACGGCGGGCACCATTGCCGAACTTCCAGGCATCGGCGCTCGGGTTGGCAGCGGCAAAGATGTCGACTTGGTCGTTAATGACCCCACCGTCAGCCGTCATCATTTGACCCTACGCATTGAAGGCGACTCCATTCGCGTCATCGACAACCAAAGTCGAAATGGCACGCAGCTCGACGGCGTCCGTATTCTCGATGCATTCGCTCGACCCGACGCGGTGCTCGTCATTGGTTCCACCAGCCTTCGCTTGCGGATGCTCGATTCATCCATTGAAGTGCCGCTTTCCACGAAAGAACGATTTGGCAACATGGTGGGTCGCAGCGTTCCGATGCGGCGCCTGTTTGGCCTGTTGGAACGAATTGCGCCCACCGACATGTCCGTTCTCGTCGAAGGTGAAACAGGCACGGGAAAAGAGCTGGTCGCCGAAGGATTGCATCTGCAAAGCCGCCGCTCGGAAAAACCGCTCGTCGTCTTCGATTGCTCGGCCATTTCACAAAATCTGATCGAAAGTGAACTCTTCGGGCATAAGAAAGGTGCCTTCACGGACGCTCGGCAGGATCGCGCGGGGCGGTTCGAAGAAGCCGACGGAGGTACTTTGTTCTTGGATGAAATCGGTGAATTGCCGCTGGAATTGCAACCGAAACTCCTCCGGGCCCTCGAACGGCGCGAAGTTCGGCGCATTGGTGACGACAAGGTTCGTCAGGTCAATGTGCGCATCGTCGCGGCGACGAACCGATCGCTTTCGATTGAAGTCGAACGAGGTCGATTTCGCGAAGATCTTTATCATCGTTTGGCCGAAGTCGTCGTGCAGGTGCCGGCATTACGCCATCGTCCCGAAGACATTCCGGTCGTGGCGCGATTTCTCGAGACCAAGGTGCGCGAAAATCATCCCGGCGTTCCGCCGCTGCCCGAGAGTGTATTGCAAGAGTGGCGCGGAATGTCGTTTCCCGGCAATGTTCGGGAATTGCGGAATCGCGTTCGGCTCGCTTTGTTATTGGGCCCGGAACGACAAACGTTTGTCGAAAACGAAGAGCTACCCAAAACAACGAGCGAACTCGAAGTGCGGCTTGACGAACCCATGTTCGAAGGGTTCGAGCGGCTCAAGGATGCCTACGAAAAGGCATATTTGCAGAAGGCGCTGGAGAAGACGGGGAACAACGTCACGCACACGGCCGAACTTGCGGGCGTAGGGCGGCGTTATGTGCAGCGGGCGATGGAGCGATATGGATTGCGTGAAGATCGGTGACCTCGTCGGCGGTCGATTTCGCATTCGGGAGGTGATTGGGGCGGGCTCTTTTGCGTGGGTCTTCGTCGCGGAGGATCTGCATTCGGGACAAACGGTCGCGCTGAAAATGCTCCGCCCGGAGCGATTTGGTGACTCCGATGCTTGGCAACGATTCGAAGCGCGGGAACTGCGGTTGCTCGAGCGAATAGAATCGGCCGGTTTTTCGCCGTTTGTCGTGCGGCTCTTGGAAAAACGCCTGCTCCATCATGATGGATTGCCGTATTTGGTGCTCGAATACATCGACGGCCCGTCGCTGCAAGAATGGCTTGCGGAACGAGGAAACCTCGATATCCAGGAAGTCGCGCGCATCGGTGCGGGCTTGGCGAAAGGTTTGTCGGTCATTCACGCGGCGGGCGGAGTGCATCGCGATCTAAAACCGAGCAACGTGCGGATGCGGAATGGCAAAACCCCGGTGCTGGTCGATTTGGGGATTGCTCGCGCCTTGTGGGAAACGCAGAAGCTCACCCAGGGGACGGCTCCGCTGACGCCGAAGTATGCCGCGCCGGAACAGCGACGAGGTTTGCCCGCGACCACGGCTGCGGACGTGTACGCGCTGGGCGTGTGCCTGCATGAAATGCTCGCGGGGCAAAGCGATGTGCCGTCACGTTTGGCCAAACTCGTTTCGGCGTGTTTGCATAACGATCCTCGTGAGAGGCCATCGGTGCAGCACATCGTGCAACAGCTCGATACGCTTGCCATCTCCCACGGTGTTCGTCCGTCGTTGTGGCCGTTCGTGCTTCTTTCGGGTTGTGCGGTTTTTCCCGGACATACCCAGCAATTGGACCAGGCGGGTCATGCCGATGATTGTGTGCCCCTCGAGGGCGTGGTGAAATCCTCGATGGTTCTCGATGCGACGACAGCGGCCATGGCGTTGGAATGGGCGCCGCTCGATAATCGCGCCGATCATGGCCCGGGCGTCAGAATCACCTTGCCGAATTTCGATCACGGAAATGCGGCCATTCTCGATGACGGCGCGCCGGGTCGGTATGAGATCCTGGGTTGGTCCGGCGAAACGTGTCGACACTTCTCCGTGCACGCGTGCGAAGATCGCGCTTCGGCGCGTGAATTGAGCCCCTGTTCGTTGTCCCGGCCTGTTTCTTACGGCAAGTCCGGCATACTCTGGGGCGACGTAAACAACGACGGGGTTGATGACGTGATGATCTTTGGCCAGGCACCAGCGACTCCGGACAAACCTATTTCCATTCCGGGAACGACGATGCTCAGATTCGCGGACGGTTCCTCGCGAATCATTGAAAACGCTTTCGACGTGTCGCCCATTGATGCGTATCATATCGATGCCGTACGCCGTACCGGCGATATCGATCGCGATGGCTGTGCGGACATCGTCGTGACGACGTATCGCAATGGTGGCGCGTGTTCGTCTTTGGTGCACGTCTTTTTTGGCGATTGTCAGGGTAAATTCACGCTGGTGAAGGATATTGCGGAGGTTCCCGGGCCGGTCAATAAGCCCGATGTGGGCGACGTGGACGAAGATGGTTTTCTCGACCTCGTCACGGGCCCGGATGATGACGGTGATCCCGGCCAAAGTTTCTTGCTGCGCGGAAATGGTCACGGGTTTGGCGTGGCGGAAGATGCCGTTGATGCGTTTCCCGATATCGAAAGCGGGCGCGATCAGCCGGGGTTTGGATTTGTTATGTTGGAAGACGCTGATGGTGATGGGCACATCGACGTGATGCTCAGCGCATTCAAGCAGGCGCCGGGGGTCGGAAGCAGCGAAAGCGTGTACGTGTTGCACCTTGGCCACGGCGATGGAACGTTCGAGAAAACGGCGGCATTTCCGACGGATACCTTGCAAGCGCGTCGGGGCTTCTCCGCGCTGCCCATCCGAGGACGATGACGTTTACCGGTGATTTTGGCAATACACGGACGCTCGATGTTGCTCCCGAAGCGATCGTCGAAGGCGCGATGTTTGCCGATCGTTATGCCATTGAAGGGCGCCTCGGGGCGGGAGCGCAGTCCACGGTTTATGCGGCGCTCGATATGCAGGCTGTGCCGCCTCGACGCGTGGCGCTGAAGATGAGCCGCTCCGACCCGACGAGTTTGTCACGCGAAGCGGAGCTTTTGGCTTGCGTGCATCGACGTGGTGATATCGACGCTGTGGTGCGTCTCGTCGAACCCGACGTGCAAACGTCAGGCGATGTCGATTATTTGGTGCTCGAACATATCGACGGCCCGACATTACGCGACAAACCTTTGTTGTTTTCGGACGTTTGTCGTGTCGGAGGAACCTTGGCGCGGGCTTTGGCGGCCATTCACGACGCGGGGATCATCGTGGCCGACGTCAAACCCGACAACATCGTTTTGCGTCATGGTATCGAACCTGTGTGGATTGATTTCGGGGCGGCGCGGAAAGCAGACGAATCGAAGGGTCCGGCTTTGTTGACGCCCGCGTACGCATCGCCCGAGCAGCTTGCGGGACACGCGCCTACGTACTCGAGCGACGTGTATGCGCTCGCGAGGGTGCTCGAAGAATTGGCCGGGCCTCGGCCGCCGCGAAGGTTTGTCTCCGCGATGGCGCGGGGGAAAGCCAATGATCCGGCCGAGCGTCCTACGGCGTTGGCGTTTGCCTCGGCGCTCGACGATGTGCGAGCATCTGCAAAATCGCCTTCGAGACCATGGTTTGTCGTGGGCCTCGTGGGGCTTGTTTTGGGTTTGGCGGGGCTGGGTATCCGGTCGAATCCGACCACCGCCCCAATCCCCGAAGCCTCCGCAAAGCGATTGCCGGAGCCTTCGCTGACCATGATTTCGGCGACACGCAGTGTGCTGCATGTAGCTCTCGGCGAAGCCCATCTTTATTGGAGTGACGGCAATGGACGAACGGTATTTCGGGCGCCGATCGCGGGCGGTCCCGAGGAGGTCGTCACGCGCCTCGAAATGCCTGCGCATCAATTGGCGGTGTCGGGACAAAAGATTTTTGTGCGCAGTCCGGGAACAATCTGGTCGTTTGCGAATCAGAAACTCGAACGATTCGCCGAATCGACGGGACGCGGAGGGATTGTCGCGGACGCGCGAAGCGTTGTGTGGGCGAATGA
Organism: uncultured Polyangium sp.; assembly: GCA_964435055.1. GTDB lineage: Bacteria > Myxococcota_A > Polyangia > Polyangiales > Polyangiaceae > Polyangium. Next base: position 5,100 of record CAYSYX010000530.1, read on the forward strand.
AGACAGCGGCGAGGTTGTTTCCGCGAGCGTTCGTGGGGACGCACCATTACGCGTGTTGGCATCGGGGCTGGCGCGCCCGTATGGCGTGACCATGGACGCGACGCACGTGTATTGGGCCAACGAAGAGGCGGGAACACTGGCGCGCGTATTGCGGGAGGGAGGCGCAGTCGAAATACTCGTACGTGGGCAATCGTGGCCTGCGGGGCCATTGGTGGACGAGACGCATTTGTATTGGCTGGATCGGACGGCCGGAGCGATCCAGCGTATCCCGAAAAACGGCGGCATGCCGCAAATGCTGGCCAAACCGTCGGTGGGGAGTTTTTCCACGGCGCTTGGCGGGACGCACGTGTATTGGACCAGCACCGACGACAACCGCGTGATGCGCGTGCCGAAAGGCGGCGGGGCGATGGAGGTGCTGGCGCTGGGGCAACAGCGTCCGTACGATATTGCCGTGCGAGGAAACGAGGTGTTTTTCTCAAACAACCATTTCCAGGGCGGCGTGATGCGGCTGGTCTTGCCGTAGGGGAATGCGTTTGGCGGGGCTATTTACGCGTGGAGCGCGCGGTGGAATGCTGGAGCGGTCGGATCACTGGCAGATGCTGAGCGTAGAGTGGAACCAGTTTCCGTCGTCGCAATCGGTGCCGTTGCTGACTTCGCACGTGATCATGGCCGATCCGCCGTTTGCCCTGCAAGTGTCGTCACCATTGTTTCCGCCGATCACCTGATTGGAGCCGCCGTCGGCACAAATCCAGTCGTCGCCGTCGCCGCCCGAGAGATGGTCGGAGTTGCTGTCGCCGCGCAGGTAATCGCGTTCGTTGCCGCCGGAGATGGTATCATCGCCGCCGTTGCCTCGAATTCGGTCCTGTCCGCCATTGCCTTCGATATGGTCGGCACCACCTTCACCTTCAATCTGGTCACACCCCGCGCCGCCAATAATCGTGTCGGGCTGATCGTCACCCCAAACGCGGTCATTGTGTTCTCCTGCATCAATGTTGTCCGAGCCCGGGCCGCCCCAGATGCGGTCGTCGCCGGCTTCGCCGAAAATGGTGTCGTCATCATTGTCGCCCCACAGGAAGTCGCTCTCCGTGCCCCCGTAAATCGTATCGCTGTTTTCATCGCCGTGGATCTCGTCGCGATCCGCGCCACCCCAGATCGTGTCTTGACCGACGTTGCCGTGGATGATATCAGCGCCTGGGCCGCCTTCGATGCGATCATTGCCGTCGTTGCCATGGATCTTGTCGACGCCTGCTCCGCCCCAGATGCAATCATTGCCGCCATTGCCACGAATCTTGTTCGGGTACACGTTGCCAATGATGAGATCCGCGCCGTTTGTCCCGTCATACCAGGGGGACCAAACGTCCCAAACCATTGGATCCATAACGAGCAAGGTCACGTTTCCCTGAGCGACCTGGTCGCGCCAATAGGTGATCGGCAAGCCGCAATAGGAGGTGATTGCGGGTTCAACGGGGACGCTTGTCGAACACGACCATGTTTTCAGGACGGAGTGGTTGACCGAATCTTTCGCCACGACCTCGACGGTGGCGATAGCCGCGGTTGTGTCGAGTAACATTCCAGTGGTCACGTTTGTCACACGATTTCCGTGGGGTCCGGA
>CAYSYX010000531.1:0-420 GCA_964435055.1 uncultured Polyangium sp.
GGCCTTCACCGATCGCGCCGAAGAACGCATCGAGGTTTTTCATGGCGGCATTACGAGCGATGAGAAACGCGAGGCCATCAAAAAAGCCTTCAATGGAGATCCAGCCGAGCATCCGGTGCGCATCCTGATTGCCACGGATGCCGCCCGCGAAGGCGTCAACTTGCAAAATCACTGCGCCGACCTGTTCCACTTCGACGTACCTTGGAATCCGAGCCGTATGGAACAACGCAACGGCCGTATCGATCGCAAGCTGCAAAGAGAAGACGTGGTGAATTGCCATTATTTTCTTTTTGCGCAACGCACTGAAGATCGCGTGCTGGACGTGCTCGTCGACAAAACTCGTACGATCCAAAAAGAATTGGGCAGCCTTGGCGCCGTCGTCGAGAGCGAATTGATACGCCTGCTCGAGAATGGCATCCC
>CAYSYX010000531.1:430-5135 GCA_964435055.1 uncultured Polyangium sp.
CTGAAGGAAGCGGCGAAGTTGCGCTCGTCGATCGGCGCGGTCAAAGGAAAACCTGCCCCGGACGAACTCGAAGCTTCTCGTGAACGCAGTGAAAAATTGCTCAAGCAGCTCGAAACGTTGCGCTCCTTGCTCGAAGATTCGCGTGTACATCTAGGCTTGCGCGGCGGAGACCTCGAACGAGCGCTCTCCGAATCCTTGCGCTTGATTGGCGCCGAACCTTTGCGACCGCTCGATCCATTACGGGACAAACTCCCCTCGGGCAAACCCGTGCCCGCCGGAGCGTTTGCCTTTCCCGCGCTGGACAAACTCTCGGGTGCCGATTCAGGATGGGTCGAATTGCTGGACGCTCTCCGGACTCCAGACAAACCGCGGGACATGGATGTGCGCGCCTGGCGCCGCCAAGCGCAGCTTCGTCCCATCGTTTTTGCTGATACCGGGCAACTCGATGCCGAAGTCGTGCATTTGCACCTCGAACATCGCATCGTGCAGCGCCTCCTTGGTCGTTTCCGGACGCAAGGCTTCTTGCATCATGACCTCGCCCGGGCCACGGCGGTTGTCGTCGAAGAAGCCGAACCCAAGGTGATTCTGCTTGGGCGCTTGGGCCTGTACGGCGATCATGCGTCGCGTTTGCATGAAGAAGTTATCATGGTGGCGGCCCCCTGGACTGCGCCGCTCGTACGCAAGAACAAGCTTCGCGCCATTGGGCTCGAACACCACGATACGATTCTGCGGCAATTGGACGATGGTCTCGCGCGAGGCGACGCGCCCCACGCACGGCTATGCGAGGATTTAGCGCGTTCCGCAGAACGTGACGTCGAGGAACTGTTGCCACTGCTGATGCAACGCAGCGAATCCGCCCGCAAACGCGCGGAAGAAGAACTTGGAAAGCGCGCGGCCAAAGAATCGGCCGACATCGTGAAAGTCCTCGAGGCGCAGCGTGCCCGCATTCGCAAACACCACGACAATCCACAGCAGGAATTGGATCTCGGCGATGCCGCCACGCTCCGCCAACGTGCCATGGAGCGCGCATTCTGGGAAAAACGCTTGCGCTCCATTGACGACGAAATCACTTCCGAGCCCAAACGCATCGAGCGGGCCTATGAGGTTCGCGCGTCACGCGTCGACCCGCTCGGTCTCGTTTATCTCTGGCCGAGGACAGGCTGATGGCAGACAACACAACCGCAAACGTTCGGGACCTCCAGCCCCATAAGACGTGGCTCAACTTGCTTGAAGGCAATCGTCTGGGCATCGTCGTTTCACCTCCGGCGCTCGTGGCGGCCCAAGCGCACGTCAATGCCGACGTGATTCCCGCGCAAAATGCATTGCTGGCGTTGCTCACGAAAAACGCCCGCGAATTCCGCGATGCCATTGCCGATCGGTGGGGACAAACCGATGACGTCGTCCTCCCCAGCTTGAGCGCCTTTTGCGAAGCCGTTCTTGATTGGCGCTCAGGTGATCTGCATCCTCTCCCGCCGGACGAAACACGTTTTTCCGTATACCTCGCCGAACAGCGGGAAACGCTTTCGCCCACGCATGTCCTCCTCGATTCCGAATCGCCCACGGGCGCGCTGTTGCTCGTGCGGGAAGAGCGGACGAACACGGACCTCGATGCGTTGCCTGCGGAACGCGAAGACGGTGCGGGGTGGCGCGCAAGTCCTCAAACGCGATTCGAACGGCTGTTGCGTGATACAGGCGTGCACATTGGCCTTCTGTTTAATGGCTCGAGCATTCGCCTCGTGTATGCACCTCGCGCCGAAACGCCGGGATATTTGAATTTTCCCGTGCGTGCCATGTGCGAGGTCGCCGGTCGACCGATTCTTTCGGCCCTCGTCATGTTGCTCCACGAATCGCGTCTCTTTACAGGTCGCAAGGAATGCCGTTTGCCCGCGATTCTCGCCGATAGCCGCAAATACCAAAGCACCGTTTCGACCAAACTTGCCGGTCAGGTCCTCGATGCCCTGCACGTGCTCGTGCGCGGGTTTCAGGCGGCGAACGAATCCGATCCGCGCGGACGAGGCGAACTTCTTCGCGACGTGATGGCGCAAGACTCAAGCCAGGTCTACGGCGGTTTGCTCACGACGCTCATGCGTCTCGTGTTTGTCTTGTACGCCGAAGATCGCGCACTATTGCCGACAACGGGCATGTATCCAAGCAGTTATTCGGTCACCGGTCTATTCGAACGCCTGCGCGAAGACGCCGGTCGGCATCCCGATACGATGCACGCTCGTTATGGCGCTTGGGCGCAGCTTCTCACGCTGTTCCGCGTTCTGCACGACGGCGCGTATTGCCGCGAAATGCACATTCCCGCACGCGCGGGGCGTCTCTTCGACCCCGATGTGTTTCCGTTCCTCGAAGGACGGGCTCATGACACCAAACGCGCAAGTGGCGAGCGCATCACGCCTCCGCTGATCTCAGACGGCGTGATTTACGAAGTCCTGGGCTTGCTCTTGTACCTGGATGGTGAACGCCTTTCGTATCGGTCGCTCGAGGTTCAGCAGATTGGCTCCGTATATGAAGCCATGATGGGTTTTACCCTGGAGCACACCACGGGGCGCTCCATTGCGGTCCTTCCGCATCATGTCGTCATCAATCTGGAGGAAACGCTGCGGCTATCGGACGCGGCTCGGGAAAAGCAGCTGACGGATGCCGGCTGCAAGCTGTCCGATACCGCATTAAAAGCATGGAAGTCAGCCAAAGACGAAGCGGCCTTGTTGGCAGCGCTGGGCAAAAAGGCTTCGCCGCGCACGCCGGACGTGTTGCCGATCGAATCGCTGTACTTGCAGCCGACGGAAGAGCGTCGCCGGTCGGGTACGCATTACACGCCGCCCGAGCTGACCGAGCCGATTGTGCGGACGACGCTTACGCCGGTGTTGGAAGCGCTTTCGCCCGGACAAACGCCACGTCCCGAGCAGATTCTTTCATTAAAAGTGTGCGATCCGGCGATGGGTTCGGGCGCGTTTTTGGTGCAGGCGTGTCAATTCCTCGCGGATGCGCTGGATGCGGCATGGACGGTGCATGGCGGATTGCCGCTCATTCCCCCGGATGAGGCTCGCGTGGTGCATGCGCAGCGTCTCGTGGCGCAACGCTGTTTGTATGGCGTAGACAAGAATCCGTTTGCGGTCGATTTGGCCAAGTTGTCGTTGTGGCTCTTGACGTTGGCGCGCGAGCAGCCGTTTACGTTTCTGGATCACGCGTTGCGCCAAGGGGATTCGCTCGTCGGTTTGTCCCGCGAGCAGATTGCGTGTTTCGATTGGAAAAACACGGGCAAGCCATCGCTTTTGTTGCGGCCGCGTTTGTTGGGGGTGTTGAAATCGGTCGAGGAAAAACGGGCCGCCATTCATGCGTTGGGCGATTCGCCGGACGTGACGAAAAAATCTGAATTGCACGAGGATGCCGAGGGGTTGCTGAAGGACATTCGGGCGATTGCGGATTTGGCGCTCGTGGCGTTTTTCTCGGAGAAGAAGGACACGGCGCGGGAAAAACATCGGAAACGGTTGGCGGATACCGTGGTCGAGCCGTATTTGTCGGGTCGCGTCGGAAGTCATACGCTGGCCGAGCAAGCGGATGAATTGCGATCGCTCGAGCACAAGGTGACGCCGTTTCATTGGGAGCTTGAGTTTCCCGAGGTGTTTTCGAGGGAGAATTCGGGCTTTGACGCGTTCGTGGGCAATCCGCCGTTTTTGGGTGGACGGCGTATTAGTACGGTCAATGGAGATTGTTATCGCGATTGGCTCGTGGTGCTGCACGAAGGAAGCAACAGCAATGCTGATATGTCCGCACACTTCTTTAGGCGGGTATTTTCGATGCTCCGGAAAGCCGGCACATTCGGTTTAGTTGCAACGAATACTATTTCTCAGGGCGATACGCGGAGCACAGGGCTACGCTGGATCGTACAGCATGGTGGAACCATTTACAATGCGCACCGGCGCTTCCAATGGCCCGGAGCCGCGGCGGTCATTGTCAGCGTGGTGCATATTCGGCGTGACGGTTCACCACTGCCCCCCTATCTCGACTATAAGGCCGTTCCAAACATTTCCGCGTTCTTGGTAGGCAACGATGTCAATGACGACCCCGCACCATTGGAGGCAAATCAAGATCGAAGCTTTCAAGGCAGCATTATTCTCGGTATGGGTTTTACCTTCGACGACACGGACAAGAAAGGCAAGACCAGCACCTTGGCCGAGATGAAGCGGGTCATCGAAAAAGATCCGCGCAACGCGGAGCGGATCTTTCCCTACCTCGGAGGCGACGAGCTCAATACGAGCCCAACCCATGCGCATCATCGCTATGTGATTAATTTCGATCAATGGTCGGAGGATGAGGCGCGACGCTGGCCTGATCTCATGGAAATCGTCGAGCGCAAGGTAAAACCGCAGCGTTTGCCGATGAAGCGTGATGCCCATCGAATTCGCTGGTGGCAATATGGCGATTACCGGCCTGGACTCTATCGAACCATCCGCAACATGTCGCGCGTGCTTGCAACAAATGCTCAGGCGTCAAAACACATGGGCTTCTCATTTTTGAATCCCAACGTCGTGTTTGCGAACAGCCTTAATATTTTCCCATTCGACAAATGGTCTGCCTTTGCGTGCCTCCAATCGAACATTCACGAATCATGGGTTCGCTTTCTTTGCTCCTCCATGAAGGACGACCTTAGGTACAATCCCTCTGACTGCTTCGAAACCTTCCCTTTCCCACCCAATTG
>CAYSYX010000531.1:5145-6684 GCA_964435055.1 uncultured Polyangium sp.
GTTAAGAACAACGAGGGCCTGACCGACACGTACAATCGTTTTCACGATAAGGACGAACGGTCGGCGGACATTCTCGAATTACGACGCCTGCACGCGGCGATGGATCGCGCGGTGCTCGATGCGTACGGGTGGACGGACATATCGACGGGGTGCGAGTTCTTGCTGGACCACGGCGAAGAGGACGAGGACGAAGAAGAAGGCGGGAAGAAGAAAAAGAAAAAGCCGTACCGATATCGATGGCCGGACGATGTGCGCGATGACGTGCTGGCGCGGCTGATCGAGCTGAACCGCGTGCGGGCGGAGGACGAACGGCGGCGCGGCGTGGCCGTGGCGAAAAAGGCGAAGGTGGAGGACGACGAAGAGGAGGGGTGAGCTGAAATGGTGCGTGCGGTTGAGATTTCGGTGGTGGGAGCACGGCAATGGCTGTAAAGTGGAAGGTGCACCAAGCACTTAAAGTTACGCAAATATTGAAGGACTATCCTCCCAAAAGCAACCGTTGCGAGACGGCGGCAAAGTTGATCTTGCCCATTGCGCAACAGGTTGACGGTTCCTCACGGGCATTGAAAATCAAACCCGCGGGGCGTGCGCGATATGTTTTACCCAAGGAACCACTTGATGGAGAATGGTGGCGTTATCATGTCGTGACGGAGGTGACAGAGCATTACGTTGATGCTCTTACACGCACTCCGGGCACTCTGAGCGTCGATTATTTTGCCAAGCATTATCAAGTTACGGAGCGAGAGGCGTACCTCGTCCAGGACGCCGAGATTTAGGGGGTAATGATGAGTTCCCTTCAATACAGGCTCCTCAGGTTCATTGACGAGCAACTCGACGAGATCCAAAAGCGACCGGCGATGTGGGGGCCCGATATCGCGGTTGAGCTTCAAATCCTCCAATTGCTAGAATTCCGCTCTGTCGTGCTTCGACCGGCATTGGAGGCTGACAATCCGCGCGCGGTGCTCGACGCCTATGAAGAGTTTCTCGCTCGCAAATTTCCCGATCATCCTCCCGTTGCGCTTGCTTCAATCCTGGCGCGCGACGAGCGAAGTGATGAGCTGACGTTGTTTTTGCAAGAGTTTCGACACGAGCAAGAAGAGGAAGTCGTGCCGGAAAATGTTTTTGCATCTCATGATCTGGTATTGAAACTATGGCTGGATGCAACGGTTACAGCGCCGCGCGCGTCGACGCTGAGCAGTTATTACGACGTTTTTCGTCGTGTACTTCGGGCGATCTCGCGACCGCGCGGAAGCCGTGGACGCGCATCCCAAGCAATCGAGGATGCAATTGATTTCAGTATGACTGACGTGGGCATTTTTCCTGCGAATGGGGTACCCGCCCATATTGTGCTTCCGCTCGACCGGGTTGCCGCTGACGGGGCGGCAGAGGTCGAGGAAGGCATACAGCGCCTCGTTGCCGTAAATGATTGGGCTACGCGGCGGCGGGCACCCGTAAGTGAGCTTGTCGATCATTTGAGCGGTCACGAAATGGCTCAGCATGTCGCCGCACAAGCCCTGAGACTCATGCCGAGTAGTGCGGAAC
>CAYSYX010000532.1:0-6679 GCA_964435055.1 uncultured Polyangium sp.
GTCATGACCACTCGAGCCATTCGTTGATGCAAATTCTCGAGGACCACGCGTTCATTGGCGGCCAGTGGACGCGTCAACCATTGCTCGGCCGGCGCCGATTGAAAGTAATTCGAGGAAAAACCTTTGGGCAACGGTTCTCGATCGGGATGCGCGATCCAAGCTCGGTCCACCGGCCGAAGTTCCTCGGAACGCAAACGATATGTCGTCGGCAATGGCCCAAGCCCAATCGTGGGCAAATGCGTCGTATGCGGGGCGACGTCACACGCGACGGGCAAGACTTGCGGGACGGCGCGACGCCCGCGAGCATCCGCACGCGATACGTCGATACCGATGGGATTGTCGGAATCGGGCCCTCCCGCGGCATATTCATAACGCAATGGAAAACGTCGGGCACGCTGGCCTTCTTCAATGGATCCATCCCGCAAATACCGCGGAACGTGCAATTCGACGGATTTATCCACCGATCCCACGATGACCCGCGCAATGACGCTCGCCACGGGACGATCATTCGGCGCATACGCCGAACCGACCACCACGACTTCAGGGGCTTTTTTGAAAGGAACGAGATCGCTGGGCACGTGCACGCTGCGCGCCGGATCATCGTCCCAATGCCCGTCTTCCTCTTGAATGGGCAAAGGTTCATCGAGCGGCGGGACGATGCCCGAACCAATCGCGTACGAAATTTTCGCCACGATGGTGCCGACATATTTTCCGTGATTGTCACAAAAAACGGTCGCCGCCGCCGAAAGGGGGCCTTGTGATGTAACGAGAATGCGGGGAATCATGCGAGTGTCGCCGTGGTCGGCGTGCCGCCGATGAAGACGGTCTCCGCTCCGCTCACGACACCGAGTCCGTCATTGGTGGCGTCGGCGATTCGTGCAAATGGGTATTTCCCGACGTACACGGAGGAGCTGCCTTCAATCACGTACCCTCCCCCTTCGTGGGTGCATTCTTCGCAAGCATATCCGACACGACGCAAATCCGACCCGATGGCGACCGTGGGAAAACCGTGTTCGAGCCGCAAACCGGCTTGCTGCTGAGGCGCCGGCTGGACGATTCCGGCTTTCTTTTCGGCTTCCTCCAATTCTTTTCGCGTTCTTATGCTTTGAGCCTTGCCTTCTTCGATCAATTTGCCGGCCCGCTGAATTTCATCGTAATTCAAGTAGCCCTCTTCGGCCTTGGTATTCAGCCCGCCCGAACCTTCAAAAATCGTGATGTCGACTTTGCTCGTCGGCGCCGAATTGGGCGTGACGTTGCTATAACCCAATCCCTCCCACACCTTGAGCGACACTTCGCCGAGAGCCGGACCTTTTTCCAGCAAGCGAGCATAAACGGATTTCCCGTTCGCCGTTATCTTGGCATACGTTCCAAGCGCTCGAGTGTCCGAGGTCGGCACGACGAAGTAGGGGATTTCCGAGGCATCGGCGTAATTGCGTTTGCCCGCGGCGTTCACCCAAGACACGCTCGTTTCCGCCTGCCAATCCGCTTCGTACGCCAGGCCCTTGTTCTTCAAATAGCCCCACATCGGTCGCTTGTGCTCACGATACCCCGCGCCATTACCCGCAAATCCCTCGAGGCCCTTTACTTTGCCATCGAGAAGACCTTGCAATTGATCGGTGCTCGTCCAAGCCGCAGTGCCTTGGGTTTTTCCGCCCAACGCTTTGGCCACATCGTGCAATTCATTGGCCTGATCCTGCGTCAGAGGCACCGGAACGAGTTTGCCCTTATCATTTCGCGTCCAACCGCGCGTGTCTCCTTTGGCGGCTTTTTCGAGCGATTCAATGACGGCTTTGCGCCATTCGTCAACCGTTTTTCCCGCACTTTTCGCGGACAGCTTTTCAAAGTTGGCCGAGCTGATCCCATCACCGCAGACGGCGGCATTGTACGTTCCCGATGTCTTGCCACCTCCGCCGCCGGAACTTTTGGACTTTTCCTGGGCAGGCGCCGCTTTTTGTGCCGGGGCGGCTTTGGGCGCCGCCTTTTGCGCGACAGGTTTCGCAGGAGCGGCATTCGCTTTTTTGATTCCAAACAGATTGCCAAGTCCCATGATTCACTCCATCGCTTTATCCCGACAAACCAGATTACTCACTCATGCTCCCTCGTGCAATCGAAAACTCGAAAGCACGTGGTTCAACACCCGATCACAAGCATCCCGCTCCTCGAGCGGTGCTGTCATGCCAAACAAGATCCACGTCTCCGGCGCCGCAAGATGAGCCTGGCGCTGATAAACGACTTTGCCCGCACTGCGCCATCGCGAACTGATCTCAATCGCGGGCAAACCCGCCCAATTGGCTTCACGTTCCTCGATGATCTTGTAGCCGCCGAGCTTTTTCGCTTCATGCGTGACATGCGCTTGAACGAGCTCGCGTAACGAACGTCCTTCGGGAATTTTGGTGCGACAAATGATGAGACCGAGCTCGCCTTCGTTTTCCAGCGGCATATCGAAGAGATGCACCGTACGATCGGTAAATCCGATGTCGGGCAAATCGAAGGCGCCTTCATTCGTGAAATACATGGCCATCGGATCAGGTCCCTTCGAGCCGAATGATGTTCGTCCTCGGCACTGCGGCGAGAATTTCATTGGAAAACGACGCCATGATGATCTGGTTGTCATCGCCCAGCATCGATAGAGCCTCGAGGAACGCGCCGGCCCGCGAGGGACTCGTGGAGGCTTCCGGTCGGTCGATGAGAATGAGCGACTTCGACAAACCAATGGCCACCGCCGTCGCGGCAAAGATGATGCAATGCTGCTCTGTTTCCGATAATTCGGACATCGTGGCCCCGGCGATGCCGCGCGTCGCAAAACACCGCGGCAAACCGGAATTCGGCTCCGACGGCACATAACGACACGTCGGCGACAAACGTGCGAGATGCTCGGCGAAGGCTTTCTGCGCCGCGGGCAATTGATTGAGCTCGCGGAGAAAACGCACGATAAAACCGTATTTCGTGATTTCCTTGGACGCTCGTTGCATGCGCTGTTCGACCACGCCCGTTCCGTGAAAAGGTCCCAATGGTAAAATGCGCCGCGACGACGGGAAATATTCCATCTTGCCGCATTTCACGCCATGTTCATATCGAGCCAGCAAGGCGACGAGACCTTCGTCGGCATCTCGACGAACACGCTCGGGCAAAAAAGTCGCTTCGCCATCGACCACGGATTCCGATGTGCCCACGTAGTGCCGCTCTTCGTCATCAAGAGCAAAAGACAACATGACCTTCGCAATCACGCCTCCCGACGCGATCCACGTGGCCCCGGGACTCATCGGACCATACGCGCCGATGGCCTCTTTGGCGGCCACGATGGCCTCCAGAAAACTCGTTTTACCGGACGCTTCAGGTCCGGTCACCAGCACCAGCGAATTGGGTGCGCCGGTGGTGGGATGAGTGAAATCGTAAGTGCCGTCGGAGACGCCACGAATGCCCAAGAATGTTGCCCGAACGATTTTCACGAGAACTCCTCAATCCGATGCCGCCGGAACGCCGTCGCCGAGCGCGACGCTGGATGCGATGGCTTCGCCCGGATTGATCAAGACTTTGGGGGATTGAATCACGACGGCATCGGGACCGATGTAAATCATCGACTGACCGCACGTAATGGTCGTCCCCGCCGAACTCGAGATGTTGTGCGACAATGCGGCATGACTCGCGGAACCAACCGTTTGGACGACGCGATCGCCACCGGCCATATTGACAATCGAGCCGACGACACTCGTGAGTTGGTCTTTGCCAATCGTATTCACGAGCTGCCCGACGATGCTCGAGGTTTTGTCGCCGCCGACGCTTTTCGTTTGATTACCAACGACGTCTTCGCGATCGTTCGCTTCGATGGTGGATTTACGATTGCGACCTACCGAAAGCTGCTGGTCGTTGTTCACCCGCGTCGCCATGTCTTTTTCGGCGCGCATGCGCAACAGTTCTTGCCCCGCCATGTCCTCGAACATGACTTCGTTGTACCCGCCGGTATGCGGCACCGAGGCACTCTTGAATCCGTTTTGGGTTTTGTTGGCGGGCAGCGGGAATGGCGGACGCAATAGATTCGTAAAGATACGACCGACGATAATCGGCTCCTCGGGATTGCCTCCAAGGAAGCTCACGATGACCTCCTGGCCGATACGAGGCAAATTCAATGCCCCAAGTCCGTCGCCGGCCCAGGGTTGATTGACGGGAATCCAGCACGAGCTGAACTCGTCCATTTTGCCATAACGATCCCAATGAAATTGGACCCGAACGCGCCCGAACTCGTCGCAATGAATGGTTTCCCCCTCGGGCCCCACCACGGTCGCCATTTCAACACCGTGGATGGCCGGCGTCGGCGTCGCCATTTCCGGCGCATAAGGAACCTTTGCGCTGACCGCAACAGATGAAACACGCGGCTCGGTTTCGTGCGAAGCGGCAATCGCCACGCTCGTAATGAGCAATTCGCCCTCACGATCGGCCAATGGATGATCAACGACACGCAAAACCGTCCCCGCAGCCAATTCGAGCGCATTGGATCCAAAGGTAAAACGCCTGGTCTGAGCAACCATCGCATAAGCGGCTTGATCGGCGATTCGTTTGGCCTCGTCCGGATCCGTGCGTGTGCGACCGCGATCGTCCGCATGCGGAGTTTCTTTCGTCCCTTTTCCACCGAAACGGAACGCCCCCGGCGAATACGTGAATTTTTCGAGGTTCGACTCGACTTCGACCGGATGGGCATCCGATTGCGCAATGAGCGGCTGATTGGGCAATCGATGATCGTGGTCGGAGAAGGTGAGTTTGCCGGAACGAACCGAACGGGAAGCGGCGAATCCGGTGGCCCACAATCGATCCCGCCCGAACGGTTCATTCGTATGCGGCAAGGGATTTTTGCGGACCTTGCCCCGCTCCGGACCGTCCGTCAGCACCAGCGTCGAGCCTTCCGACGAACGGCGGAAATAATACGTAATGCCCGCAGCTTCGAGCAGCCGCGAAATGAAGGCGTGGTCGGTTTCTTGATATTGCACACGATACTTGCGAGGCTTCCCCGGCCGAGCCACCTGCACTTCGGGCGCAATACCCCATTCCCCCAAAATCATCTTCACCACATCGAGATCCGTCAATTGCTGAAAGACGCGGCAATTCGTGCGCCGCGTGAGCAACCACAATCGCGGAACGATCGTGAGCTGATAGGTGGACAAACCCGTGTCTTCCGATCGAACTTGATGAATCTCGGAAACGATGCCGGACCAAGCCGGAGGCGACTCGACACCATGAATACCTTCGCCGACTTGAATGGATACCGCAGCCGAACGACCCACGATGGACTCGAAATCGACCGCGGGATTGGTCGAAACCGCTTCGAGATGAATCGAAAATAGCCGGGACAAACCATCGACGATCGAGATATCACGGATATCGAACACGTCGTCGGAATCGATCGTAAGGTGAAGCGCGTTGGCTGTTCGTTCAAGGTTCATGGTGCCATCCGAGCAGGTTCAAGCGGTGAATACTTTGGGGCAGCTTCGCTTGAAGCAATTTTTGCGCCAAAAACGTGACTATCGCATTTCCCCACATCTTTCAAGCCGAAGCAAGTGGATCGGCGACGACCTGAGACATCGATGATCCACTCGTGAAGGCCCAAGCTGGATCGAAAATGATCCAACGAAGATCGGATGTCAATTCGCGGCATACTCCGCCCACAAGCCACGCAACGCGTCCGCCAATCGGCCATCTTGGCAAATGCCGAGCAACCGATGGCCGCCGCCATCGACGGCGCGCAATTCCCAGTGCCCTTCATTCGCCAAAACTTCGCTATCGGCAAACGGAACGACGTCATCGGTGGGATCGTGAAAAACAACGACCCGTCGACCTCGAAGTTGACGCGCGATTTCCCGGCTGTCTCCCCGCCCCGTTCTTCGACAAACTCGCTCGACGGCCGGGGCCAAAAGAATCGTCGGACCGGACCAGATTCCCTGGCGCATCAATTCCACGACGACAGCTCCACCCCAGCTCGAACCGATGACGATATCGGGATTTTCGACCTGGAGCGCTGATTTCTGAATATCGACGCACGCCGAAAAACTGTTCGTCAACGCTTGCGCCATGACGGCGTTCTTCCGAAGAGCGGCCCAAGTTGCTCCCAAAGCAGCGGAAACCAGCGCGCCTCGCTTCGAACGCGTCGTGCCCACGATGGCGGCAAGACCCCCGAGCACGAGCTGTACTTCGGGCAACCTCCAAGCCATGCGGACGACCGAGTTTGTCCGAGTTACTTGCCACACGCCCATATTCATGTCGTGCGCCCGCACGTCGAAGCCTTGTTCGCGCAGCAAAATGGTTTTACTTCCCAAAGCTCGGCTTTCCAAACCATGCACGAACAAGATCCGCGGTGAAGTCATTGATTTACCCGGCTATTCCACGAATGAAGAGCGAAACCACGACGTACCACCTTCCCCAAGCGTTGTCGATGTTTTTCTCCTTCGCCCCGGACGCCACCGAAAAAAGAGCGGAAACCGTCACCCGCCGATGATCTCCGCAAAAACATCCCTCGCCACGATCGAGTCGATCGCCCTACAACGCAATGCCCAATTCTTTGCAAACCTCGACCAGGGCCACTTCGGATCCAGCCGCGATATTGACGACGCTCCGCTCTTTGAGGACAGGCTGAGGATCGATATTGAAAATATGCATTTTTCGTTCTGTTAAAAATTGCTACTCGATGTCG
>CAYSYX010000533.1:0-5187 GCA_964435055.1 uncultured Polyangium sp.
ACCGGTCGAACCATTGAGCAGGACCGGTCGAACCATTGAGCAGGACCGGTCGAACCATTGAGCAGGACCGGTCGAACGACTGAGCAGGATCAGTCGAGCCTCGACTACTCGTGTCGCTATCCAATGAGCCGTTCGCAATACCAAATGGTATAAATATCTATAAATCATTACAAAATATCTCAAATCGCCCACGAGCGAAGAAAAATTGATACTTTGATCCTGTACCCTTAATCCATTGCAAGTGAAATAATTTGGCTTGACGCGGCAACGGCAACAGCAACGACAAGAACGACTTTCGACTCAAGGTCACGGCATTCGCAATCCCAGCAAATACCGAATTACCGCCAGCGGTATATACCGCCTTCGGTATTGTGGTCGTGTTGGTGCCATATAACAATTTCCGCGTGGCGGCAGGATCCAAAAAACGGGAAGCGCAACGCCGAACTTCCCGGCGTCGCGCCTCAATAATTTACTGGTCACGACCTACTCGTGCCAACGCAGGCCGCGGAGTCGATAGAGTGGTATCCAGTACGCATCATAAAAATCAAAACCGCCTGCATCGAGGCCCAGTAGGATGCCGTATTCATCGCTCTCGAAGACGAAGAAGCCAAGCTTTGCGACCTCGTCCTTGTGCGCATCGAACCATCGGATGTCGCATGGATCCATGGGAGCGAAGAGTGTGCCCCAGCCACAAGGGAACCCGGACTCTGGCTCCCCGAGATTCCACCAGCCGTCCAAAAAACAGTGGTCGCAAGGGACACCTTGACCGCGGTCAAACTCCGCCATGAGGTCCGCGAGCGACAAGTCACCGTCGTATGTGGTCGAGCACCAGGAGCATTTAATGCGCGGGCTGGCGACGAGGCGAAATGAATCGCTATCGAATGCGTATATGGATTCGTCAGCTTTCGCCATTTTCTCAATAATCGAGCCTGGAACGTCCGAGAACTGCGCAACCCATTCCTCCGTGGCTTTTCTGAGTGTCTTTTTCATAGATTTGAGGGTTAAGAATTAACGCCTCGTCGGCGCGACATTCCAATAGCAGGCCTGACAAGGAGGAATCTGTAAGAGCATTCCTTGCCTGGCCGGCGGGATGTCGCAAAGTGCGAAGGCGTAATTCAGCCGCAAATCAAAGAACGGGCACGACGAAAAGACGCATTAGAATAACAAATGCGCTGTCCTCGCTCGTTCCAGGTGAAACCCCTCCGAGCAATGGCGATTATGACGTATCCATATTCCTACCGTTCGCGGTAAATACCGCATTCGGTAGATACCGATGTCGGTAAATACCGAATGCGGTATTTACTCCGCATTCACCTCGAGCGTGTCGAGGACCGCCTCTCGTTCAGCCTGGGTGCTGCGTGCGTATCGACCGGCGTACTTGTCGCTCTGGTGCCCGAGTGCCCTTGCCGTCTCGCTGTCGCTCTTGGTTCGCTCGCGGATCTCGAAGCCGAATGTGTGTCGGAGACGATGGGGGTGCATGTGAATGGCGCCGTGGTGCTTCGTGGCTTCATTGGCAATGCGTACGAGAATCTTGTGAATCTGTCGACGCGTCATAGGGCCATCGCCGATCGACGGCAAAAATAGCCAATCGGAGTTGGCAATGGCATCCTTGGGCCGCTCTTGATCGATGTACGCCTCGAGGTTTCTTCGCGCCTCGGAATGGACGTAGAGCAGCTTCGTTCGAACGTCGCCTTTACGTTGGACGTTTCGGAAACGCTTGCCATCCCATTGGCTCAGCCGCAGGTGGACAAGCTCCGATACGCGCAAACCGGTATAGTAAAGTATCGCGAGGATGGCTCGATTTCGCTTTGGACGCGAGTTTGTGCGTGCTTCGGTAAGCACGAGGTTGTCGGCAGCCTTGAAAAGTTGCCACACTTCGCGCTTTTCGAGTTTCTTCGCGTCGGGTTCCTCGGTTGCCAGTTCCCTTATTCCGGCGGTTGGCACCCCAGTGCGTGCGAAGGGGGTATTGGCTTGCTCGTGCACCCATCGTGCGAAATGACGGATCGTGCGAAATATTCGATTGATCGTTCCGGGTGCACGACCTAGTTTTTCGAGATGTATGAGAAACGCTCGTGTATCACGGGCAAACCATTGTTCAATGAGGAGATGGCCATTCACGCGTGCGAAAAACTGCATGAATGATTTGAGGTCGCGGTGTTTCGCTTCCTCGGTATTCGGAGATTGAATGCCGATCACCTTCGTCTGGAGGTAGAGCTCCGCCCAGACGAGTAAAGATGGCGATTGGTTGGCGCTGGAAACCTTATGGGAACCGTTTGGGCCCTCGATTTCAATAAGCTGGCGCATCGAGAATGAAAATAAATTGAACAATGCGTTCCCATAAGGGACGTTATGGGAACACTATACGTGGAATCGGGCTGGTCGCGCAAGTAGAGATAGCCGAATAAGCATTTGCCATATTCATAGGCGCGCGAAACGTTCGGCACGCCCCGCATGCAATGTCTTGAGCGTTGGCCGATAAATGGTAGAAATTGGTTGCGACAACTTTGCAATGACTTGAGAACCATTGCAAGAGCCGGGGCTGCTGCGCGGTCCATCAAGACAACATACAGGACACCCGACCATTCGGCACGCGCCATTCTTGGCGTCGGTGAAATGGTTGGCGACCCAATCCAATGCCTCAGCGATACTGCCAAAGGCCAAAGTGTGAGCGGCCCGCAGACAATCGAGATATTGTTCGGTACAAAGTTGGTCGCAATATCTCCAGTGGTCGTAAGTCTTGCGATTGTTGTGGCCCAATGGTGCTCCTCGTTTCCAACAATCTTCCCAGCATTTGCGCTCGAGCTCCAAGCATTCCTCTCTGGTAATTAGCATAAACGAACGTACCCACGGGCCAATGGGATGTTGGTGGTTCCGATTGGAGCTTTTGCCAAGCACGCCCTGCGCGAAAGTTGGCCCGTCCAAGGATGCATCCTTCGCGCACGTAATTGAGGCGATTCGGAATTCCCGCAATGGCGGACTAACGATCTTGATTATTTGTCGATTTGTGAGCATTCTGTGTATCATAATGGATTACTGAAATCGTTTTTCGTGTGGGCCGCTGGCGGGCGGTCAGTCTTCGTTCTCGAACATGATCGTGATGACGGGCTCGCCTTCATCTCCCGGGCCTATCATTGCCTTGAGGGACAGCGTGTGCTGCTCCCCTTCGTCGGCAACGAGCACCTCGTAGAACACGGTATCGGTGTCGACGCTGGCGTGGAATTTAAGCACCATGAGCACGTCCCAAAGCCGTCCCTGGAAGCTCTGGCCGAGCATCGTATCGCGCTCGGATGGTTCGAGCCGAGCACGAAGTGCGGCAGTCAGCGCTGTGGGCACTTTGAAACCAGCTTCTTTCGCCGTTGGCGTTACGTCGACGAGCGTGCCATCTGCGATAGCCTCAGCCCGGCTGTAGCTCGAGATGATATCCGCGTCGTCAAAAAGACCTGATGGTTCTCGGTTTCCCATAAGAATTGAATTATGAAGTAAACGCAGGAACGACGGCCCCAATTATCGCTCAGCAAGCCGCGTAGTCGGCCTGTAAAACATGCTCCTGGTAGTCCATTGCCTCATGCAAAAATCGGATGATCTCTATGGTGTTTGCAGATACGACCCGATAAAATAGAATGTGGCGAGCAAAGCCTCCTGGATGTCGGACCAGACGTTTATTGATGCTGGTTGTCCGGCGCATCGGGTCATTCGCGATAGCGATTTCCGCGTCTCTGATCAGCTCTGCGTACTGCAAAGCTTGGCTCCTGCTCCAGCGCGCATTCATGTATTTAAGAACTTCTCTGATATCCTGCTCCGCACGAGGCGCCCGGATCACTTGTATCATCTATTCGTGCATTATGGGATAAGGCCGAGATTTGCGCATACCTCGAAGATGAACTCATCTGACGTGCCTTCGTTGCCAAGACCAGCGTCTAATTCTTTAATACCCGCGTCAATGGCAGTGGCGAGCATCGTCAATCTTTTCTCATTGAGAGCATCCAGAACGACTTCTGCAATATCCGTATTATATCCTGTACGCACGCATTCTTGCGCGAAGGCTTGAAGATCGCCCGCTAATTCTACCGTTGTCGAAGTTCTGGGCATCGTGATTGGGGTTGATGTTCAATCCCATTTTACTCGAAATTATGCCAATTCGTCAAGGTGGGACATTGAAGTGAAGGGACTTATCCAAATGGCAAGCGCAGATATCCGTTTGGCAGGACCGGGTGTCGGACGATCGGTCCATGACTTAGCCTGCGTGCTTAAGACTGGACCGGCCCTGTGCATGGAATACATGGAACTACATGCCCACCGGAGCGCCCACAACGTGAAAACGGCTGCACGCGCTCAACAAAGTTGTCGTGGTCCCTTGACAAGAAAGTACTACAAGTGCGATGGTCTTTGAAACATACGCAAAGGGCAACGCCGCAGCGTTTGTCCTGTGCGTAGGAGTGCGATGACTGCGGTCAAGATCTCATCATCGCGTCTGGAACCAATACCGTCCGCGAGTAAGCAGAATGAGCAACACGACGGCGTCGAACATCTCCGAAGCGATCGGAGTTGATGCGCTCATAAAGGGCCAACTAGATAGCAACATCGCCCTGCTTGAATCGAAGTTGTCCAGGGACGTACTCACATTCGTCGGCCCAATTGTTCCAGGTGTCGACGAACTCGTGCGTTCAGCAGTCGAAGCGTTCGATGGCACAACGCGGAACGCCCGACTAGCCGTAATCTTAGACACAAACGGGGGCGTGGTTGAGATTGTTGAACGGATGGTTGATACGCTCCGTCATCATTATAAAGATATTGCGTTTATCATTCCGGATCGTGCTATGTCGGCCGGAACCGTTTTTGCTTTGTCCGGCGACTCAATTTTAATGGATTATTTTTCAGTCCTCGGTCCAATCGACCCCCAGCTTCAATCCCGAGAGGGAAAACGTCTGATCCCTGCGTTGTCATATTTGGTGCAGTATGAACGGCTGATCAAGAAATCAGAAGATGGAACGCTGACCACAGCCGAGATGGTACTACTTCAAAAACTCGACTTGGCAGAGCTTCAACAGTTCGAGGAGGCCCGGGAACTATCGATAGAACTATTAAAGAAGTGGCTGGTGAAGTATAAATTCAAGGACTGGAATCTTACGGCCTCCAGGAATTTCCCGGTCGATGACGATTACAAGAAGAAACGTGCTGACGATATTG
>CAYSYX010000533.1:5197-6641 GCA_964435055.1 uncultured Polyangium sp.
TAGCAATCATCAGCGATGGCACTCTCACGGACGTGGAATATCAATGAAAGAACTCCGCGGGGACGAGCTGAAGCTACAAATTGATGATTTCGGAGAAGACCCAGAATTATCACGACTGATACGAGGGTACTTTCATACGATTCGCGACTACATGCTTAAGGACGACTCCAACCACCTGATCCACACCAAACGCACCATGGTACACTTCTGATCGGGGAACACAATGTTGAGCACGAAAAAGATTGATATTCAGGCTTTGGTTGTTAATAACCCGAATGTGGACGTAAAGCTACTTCAGGAGTTGGCGCGGCTTATGCCCAAGTCCCAGCAGCTCGGCGGCGAGCCTGCATCACAATACGGCCTAAAGCGGGCCCTCGATGATCGGCTTTCCGATCTTGTTGGGCAGCAGCAGCGCTCCAAAGGAGAGACGCTTTATTGCCTTCGTGCGAAAGCCGGCAGCTAGTACATTTCTTACGGTTGCGGCACAGCGTCGCATAGGAGTGAAATCCGTACGACGATGTGGCGACACTGATTTCGTAGCGGTACCTTGTCTGGTGACGAAGCAAAAAAGTTTCGACTGTCGAGCTTGAAAGCATGAACCGAAGTGGGCACATTGTGATGATGGCGTTGCGTGTCGACCATATGTCACACCAACCCCATCGTGAACGCACTGTCGAACGCTCTGGCTGGAGTTTTTGGTGACTGGGACCGGAGGACACGATGATCACCATCGGCATTAGGGTGCAACCAGGCGCCATAACATTCGTAATTTACGACAGCTCATCACTGAGAATAGTAAACAATGAGACACTGAAGATACCGAAGGCATTGAGCGTACCAGAACAGCTCAAATATGTGCGTAGCAGCGTCTTGGATATTCTTCGAGAATACAACGTGTCTCAGGCTGGTATTAGAACCACAGAAAGCACCGCGCAAACACTGCACATTGGCCGGCTGCAAATCGAGGGCGTTATCCAAGAAGCATTCGCGAGCAGTGGACTGCGAAAGTATTATTGCGGTCAGGTATCGAGCATATCTTCGCGCGTCGGAATAAAACGAACCGATTTCAAAAGATTCATATCTGCAGAAATCAACTACGAGCCGGTTGAGAACTGGTCAAAACTCACCGAGCCTGCGCGTGAAGCTGCGCTTGCCGCCATAGGGGCAGTAAATGCTTAAACCCTTCAATAAGGCACAATTGCAGTTTGAACTCGTGGAACCAGTTGGCAACGAAGGTCAAAATTCCACTGTGTACAAGGCGAAGGACCATCAGCTACAAGCGGACCTTGCCATTAAGAGAATGCCAAAGTCGCGTCTAGGTAACCCCGAAGAATATTTTCGAGAAGCCACAATACTCTACCTGAGCAGCCACCCTAACGTTGTGCCGATTCACTATGCTTGCGAGGACGAGACCTACGTTTATCTTGCAATGCCCTATTATCAA
>CAYSYX010000534.1:0-3286 GCA_964435055.1 uncultured Polyangium sp.
GGTCCCAACACGAAGTGGAAGGTGAATCATGAGCGTTCTTCAAAACGGAAAATATCGGATCACGAATGTCTCCACGAGTCTGCGTCTTGATGACAAGGGGGATCATAACGAGAGTCCGCCGGTAACCATTTATGCCGGAAATGCCAACGAAGGCCCTCACCAGATCTGGGAGATCACGTCGGTCGGGGATGGGGTGTACAAGTTGCGCAACGAGGCCACGCGCATGGTGCTCGATGGCAATGGCAACGGGGCTATCTATACGCACACGTTGCAGGAAGGCAACAAGCACCAACAATGGCGGATCGTGCAACATGGCGACTTCTATTGTTTGACGAGCCAAGAGACGGAATTGCGTCTCGAGAGCTCCGGTGGACACAACGTCAAGGGGGCGAAACCCATTGACGCCGAAAAACAGAAGTGGGTCATCGTCAAGGTGTAGTCGGCGGTATTCGCCCACGCCAAACGATAAAGTGCCGGGCGCTTTTGCGAATCGCAAGAAGATGCCCGGCACTTCAAGCCGGCCCCGTCGCAAACGCCTGAAAATCGAGCTCTCTCCAAGCGCGGCTTCGATGAACCGGCTGATTCGTGTCAGGGCGCCATGATGTTCGTGCGGAACGTCCGGAACAACTTGGGCGGCTCATTGAGGAACGCGATGGGGACCAAATACCCCGGCGCTCCTTCCGCATAGCTGCATGCGCCCGAGAATCGCTTGTCCGGATTGTCGATCTTCCGCACGACCCCGGGCTTTCCCTGAGCATCACGGCTGACCAGGCCCGAAATGGGGTCGTCGATGGGGAACACGTAGCAGCCTCGATAACCTTCGCTTTCGGTCTCGGGGGTTGCAATGAGGTATTCCTTGCCGCCCGCAAAAAACAGTTCGCCCGCATTGATGCGCGACGCGCTGATGCCCAGACATGCTGCGTCGTCTGCGTCCAGCAATTTCGCCAGATGCTTGAACGTCTTGCCATGATCCGTCGATCGCAGCCGCTCGATTCGGATCGAAATGCCATTCTTGAAATACACGCATCCGAGCGCGAGGTCTATACCCACCCCAGGCACCCATAATGCACCGGGCTCGCTCATCGCCAGGCAATCCGCGAGTGCCGGGATTTGCGTCACGTTGGTCCCCGCGCCCATCGACGAAAGCGGCGTCTCCGAGTCCCAGCCGATGGCATTCTCCGGACCGATCCACGGGCCGTCCGGTTTTGGCGCCGTGTAGAGCGCGATGTACCCGTACCGCCGCTCGAGACTCTGCGCCGTGGTGACCAGGTATCGATGGGTAAATAGCTTCCAGCGGCGCGAGGCATCCGGCTCGTCCGGATCGATGATGAGCGATGATACTTCGTTGATAAGGTTGCCCGAGCAGGTTCCGCCGGGGCATACGTTCATATCGGTAGAGCTCAGCGTCGTTGGTTCGACCTGGTTTGCATCGGCTACCCAGGTCCACGTCGCGCCCGCGTTTTGGGAAACCGCAATACGGGTGCGGATGGCATCTTTGGCGGTCACGCTGGAATAACTCATTGCGCCGCCTGGAGCACCCGATGGATACACCATCGAGGGATCGAAAATACCCATGGGCGAGCCGGGGTCATTGACGATGGTGAGCTCCGGTGTGGCCGCTGGATCGACGAGCGTCATGAGCAGCCCATCGCCACAGGAGCCGGCACCATGACCGCCCATGCCCGCGGTTCCTCCCGTGCCGGATGTTCCTCCCGCCCCGCCCTGCCCGGCAGTGCCGCCTTCGCCGCTCGAGCCGCTACTGCTCGTCGATGATGATGGGGGAGTCGGCTTTGTTTCGCAGCCGAAGCTGACGAGCATGCCCAGGACCAGAAGTGCACGCGAGGTTGACATGAGCGCATCCTACTCTGCATTCCGATGGTCGAACAAGGACACTGCCGACGATGTTATCGAGCCGCTCCCGATTCGCCGGACGATTTGGTCGGCAGCGGTGGGGTTTGCGACAATGGGGCGGGAGCCTCGGCCTCGAAAAAGCCGTATCGAATTGCGCGAGTGCATGCGATGATGGCTCTATGCACTTTGCGCACCGAGTTACTCTTATCGGCCTTTTCCCTTCACTTTTCGCGTTGGCGAGCTGTTCGGCCGGTAATCCACCCGCTTCGACCTCCTCGACCCAGGGTCACGGAGGCAGCGGCGGCGAAGCCGGAATGAGCGCAAGCAGCAGCTCGGGAATGGGCGCGACAGGTGGTTCGGGTACGGGTGGCAGTGTCGGAACGGGTGGTTCGGGCACGGGGGGCAGTGTCGGAACGGGTGGTTCGGGCGGGTCCGAGCAGTTGCCGCCCATGCCGTCGCAGAGTTTTCTCATCGGGTACAACGAGGCGTGGGCCGGTGCGCATTTCGGCACGGATTACACGACGGATTTCGACCTTGCGTACATGCAAAAGGTGTTCGATGGCATCGTGGCGGGAGGTGGGCATCTCGTTCGATTGTGGGTTTGGGAGGTACCGCAAGGGTTTGAAGTGACGAATGGTTCGCCCATGACGCAGCCGGTATCGCAGGCATTTCTCGATAACGTGGGCGTGGTATTGCACGAGGCGCGTAAGCGCGGGCTTTGGGTTTATTTGACATTGCTCGACGGCAATACGATCCAAAAAATCCAAATCGGCAATCTTCATCAATGGGGTGTGAATGTCCTCAACAACACGGGTGGCGAGCGGGACGCGTTTAATCAAAACGCTGTCGGTCCGCTGCTCGGGGTGCTCGAGGCGCATAAAGATGTGATGTTCGGGCTGGACATCATCAATGAGGTTCAAGCCTGTTCGCAGAATGGAGTTTTCCCCGACGCATTCAATGGTCCGCGGGCTTTTCTTCAGGCGGAGGTGGCGTTCATCAAGTCCAAGGCGCCGTGGTTGAAGCTCACGTCGAGCGCGGGTTGGCCGTCGGATATTTTGAAGAAAGGTGCGCAATACGATATTGCCAACGGCCTTTATTCGGGGCTGGGGCTCGATTTTTACGATTTGCATGCTTATGCGGATTCCGGGACGTTTGTCGGGGCAACGGCGATGTGTCAACGCGTCGCGCAGGACGGCGTGCCGATTTACCTCGGGGAGTTCGGCCAGAGCAGCAAGCAAGTCGACGACGTCATTCAATACAACGCGACGGCGTATTTCCTGAACAACGCGAAGGCGCTCTGTTTCAAGGGCGCTTTTGCGTGGAGGTTCGATGCGGCGGAGAGCCAGTTTGCGTACGTGCACGCGGATTTCTCGCCGCGTCCGGCCGTGCAAGTCATGCAGGTGTTCGGCGCCGCGCCTTGATGTGCAATGGCTGT
>CAYSYX010000534.1:3296-6632 GCA_964435055.1 uncultured Polyangium sp.
AACACGCTCCGTGGAGAATGCTCACGGTGCCCGAACCTGCATTGCCGACGGCGAGATCCATCCTGCCGTCACCATTCCAATCGCCAGCCGTTACGCTGTTGGGATTCAGACCGACAGGGAAATCCAATTCGCTGCCGAATGTGCCGTTACCTTGATTCAGCAAAACCGTTGCCGTGTGCGTCGAATGGCTGACGAGTCGCTCGCCGGATGCTCATGCGACGAATTTTCAGTGAGGACGGCTTCCCAGACGGGCGGGATTCGTGCGAGGATGCGCGCATGGCTTCCCGCTGTTCCCGTTGCTCCTTGATCAACCTGGATACCGCGGTGGCTTGCCGTCGATGCGGCACCGCGCTTGGGGGAGGCGCTTTCGCCGCCGGCCCCGCAGGTGCCCCCGCAGGTACCCCCGCCGGCGGCGCCTCGGCGGAGTCTGCCGCGGATCTCGAATACGCCGCCCTGGGGCCTCGGATCATCGCGGGCATGATCGACGGCATCCTTCTGTCGTTCATCGGCACCCTCACGGCACGCTTGGGCGCGGCGGGACCTGCGGCTTTGGGGGGCTCGTGGGGAGCGGTGGGGTTCCTTTTCCTACTTCAGGCCGTCATCGGCCTCGCGTATTCGTCCATCTGCGAGGGAATTTCCGGCGCGACAATCGGCAAGGCGCTCATCGGACTGCGGGTTCGCGACGTCGAGGGGGGTCGTTGCAGCTTCGGCCAGGCCCTTATCCGCGCCTTGATGCTTTATATCGACATGATCCCCTATTGCATCCCCGCCGCCGTGTATTTGTTCTCCATCCTGCGTTCTCCGCAGCGCCAACGCGCCGGAGACGCCGTTGCGCGCACCGTGGTGGTGAACCTGGCGAGCCTGCCGGAAGAGGAGAGGACCAGTGCGGCCACGGGCATCGCCATCGCGACGCCGGTGATCCTGGTTTTCGTTGTCGTGGGAGTCTTGGGCGGCGCCTTCTTCGCCGGGCCGGGGATGTCGCCTTACGGCGTATTCAAGCGTTAGCGGTTATGTGGAAAAGCCCGCAGCACAAGCACAGCTTTCGTAGAGCGAACGTGGCAAGCACGTTATAAACCCGCGCGATGATTGATTCGCGCGGACCGACCGGGAGCCTTCAGCCCTTCATTTTCGCGAGCACCTTCTGCAAGGTCTGAATCCGCTCGGCTTGCTCCGTTGAAGGATTCTTTTGCAGCTTTTTCATCGTTTGCAGCATCTCCAGCGCGTGGGCCTGCGCATCCGGGGCGAACGCATCGGGGCGAGCGCGGAACAAGGGCCAGATCGCGTCGAATGCCTCGATTGCCGAAGCGAGCGCCTCTTCATGCCGGCCAAGCGCGTGTTGGTGTTTGCATAGGGCGTTGAGGCTACGGGCGAGGAATGCGAGAAATGCCTGCGGGCGAGCTGCGACGAGCTTGCGGCCCAGTTCGACAGCCCTTTGCGTGTTTGCAAGCGCCTCCTCGTGGCGCCCAAGACTGCCCAACATCGAGCCGAGGTTACCGAGACACGTAGCGAATGCCGAAAGGACTTTTTGCGGCTCGGATGCATAGACCTTTTCGTAGGCATCCAACGCGAGCTGCATGGAGACGACCGCCTCTTCGCGTCGTCCAAGCTTTGCTTGCAAGTTGCCGAGGTTGTTCAAGCAATTCGCGAGGTCGCCGAGGAACGCATCAGGATGCGTCTTTGCAAGCTCGCGATAGATGGCGATGGCCTCTTGCACCGAAACGATTGCATCCTCGCGTTGCCCAAGCGCGCCCTGCCGAGAACCGAGCCCTGTGAGGCTTCGGGCAAGCAAAGGCAAGAACGCAGCCGGATCG
This sequence comes from uncultured Polyangium sp., assembly GCA_964435055.1. Lineage (GTDB taxonomy): Bacteria > Myxococcota_A > Polyangia > Polyangiales > Polyangiaceae > Polyangium. The sequence continues at coordinate 5,108 of CAYSYX010000534.1, forward strand.
GTCTCGGCGAGCTTACGACGAAGGGCGACAGACCGCTCGGCGAGGGGCAGCGCGTCCGCGTGTCGACCAAGCTCGGCCAAGCGATTGCCTAGGTTGTGAAGGCTTCCGGCAAGAAAAGGCGTGAAATCGGCCGGCCGTGTCGCAGCGAGCTGCTCGTAGAGGCGCACAGCCTCTTCGGCGTTGGCCAGCGCGTCTTCGCGTCGTCCAGCTTCGCTTTGCATGTTGCCCAGGTCATTGATGTGCCGCGCAAGCTCCGGCAAGTATTCGTCCGGCTTCTCGGCAGCCCGCTTGCGCAGCTCGGCGACGGCGTCGGAGAGCGCCGCGATCGGGTCTGTCTCGGCAGCAGCCGGCGTAGCAATGGGTGCGGAATCCTTGGTTTTGGTGCGCGGCTTTGGCTGGGCCTTCGGCTTCGACATGGCGCGGCATGTAACACGCGACCCGTCCTGATTACAAGCGGAGTTTTGGGGTTTTAGATTCGAGATTCGTCGCGAAACGCAATCGGTGAAAAAACAATTGCCGTCGTCGAGCAGCCATTGCGATTGCAGATTCGTTTGGGATGGCCGGAGCATCGTTTTTCCGGCTCGATGCATCTGCGGTGCAATGTCTCCAGGCCGTGGGTTGATGCCGAAATAGAATTCGGTCAGGGCCGAACCGGGCACCGGGCTCACGGGATATTTCAGATTCCAAATGAGCCGCAGAAGGTTCAGCGTGCGCGTTGAAAGATGCGACGCGAGGTTCGCAATGAACTTGCACTCTTGACAACGCACTTGGCCCCGGTACGGTGCTCATTACGCGACGGAGGTTTTTCATGAACGAGCAAGTCGGCAAAGTTCTGGAAGTGATGCGGATCGGGAAACTGCCGCGTATTTATGTTCTGGGATGTTTCGATCGGCGCGTCACCGTGTATTCGCAGCAGGTTCGCGCATTGAATTTGGTCGACGCACTCGTCAGAACCGGCGACTTGACCAATGAGGCCGCAGTTGCTGTCGTGGGAGCGGGTTCGGCCGGACTCACGTTTGCCGCGGGAGCATTGCGTTGTCGGGCCAGGGTCACCATTTTGGAAAAAAGCGACCAATTGCTTTCGTTGTTCCGTTACGGCACGGATGAACTGACGCGTGAAGGTAATAAGCGCTGGCTGCATCCACGGGTTTATGATTGGCCATTGCCTGGATGGGAACATGAACGCACAGGATTGCCGGTGCTGGGTTGGACGGCGGGGACGGTTTACGAGGTGCGCGAGCAACAGCTTGCCGAATGGCGGAAGGTTGTCGCGGAAGCTAAAGATCGATTACAGGTTATTTTGAATGCGACGCGCATCGACGTTTCGAACGAAACGACGAACCGGCCGGTCGTCTCATGGAATACCTCGTCGCCGAATGATCCCGCGGGCCCTCAAGAATTCGATTTGGTGGTTTTGGCTGTAGGGTTTGGCGCCGAGCGTGCCGAATACCCTGACTATCGCACGTATTGGGAACCTGACGACCTCGACGATTGGGGGGCATTTCGCGAAGGTACGGACAAACCC
>CAYSYX010000535.1:0-6627 GCA_964435055.1 uncultured Polyangium sp.
GACGAGGGCGGGTGGCGCGACTTCGATCTCCTGGGCACCGAGCTCGCGGGGCGCACGCTGGGCGATGTCGTCGACAAAGTGAATGGTCGGCTTCAGTTTTCGATTGGCCTCGTGGGACCGCAATTCGACTGCCTCTGGACGTTCGGAGGACGCGATGTAGATCGAGAAGACATCGCCGTTCCAGTCAGGGGCGTCCGTCTCCGCGATGGCTCGACCGACGTGATTGATGAAAAAGAACCGCAGAGCCTTCTGCCGCAGCATGCCTCGCTGGCGCGTCATACCGTAGCTAATCTCGTCGAAGGATTGAACTACATAAGCGCCGAGCGCATGGGTCCACGCGAAACCTACCCGCTGCTCGATCCGGCTCGACATCGCACGGTGGGACACACGGGGGACCGCGCCCCCGGCAAACTCCATTGGTTTGCAGATTATGAGGTTTCTGATGGGCTACGTCACGCTCAGGAATCGCGCATCACACTGCCCAATCAAACCGAGGCATGGCTTGCGGAGTTTTTTCCGGGCATCAGTATTGCCGTCGAACGCGTTCCGCGCGCCAATCGAGTCACGCTGGGCATTCGCACGGCGGCAGATACCGATCATCACCGCCCTCAGCATGTCGGATTCGGAATCACGCATGTATTTCCGATTATTGTCGCCTGCTTACATGCCCATAAGGGTGATGTGATCATCGTCGAAAATCCGGAAGCTCATCTGCATCCTTTGGGACAGGCCCAAATGGGTCTTTTCTTGGCCCGCGTCGCTGCCTCCGGCGTTCAGGTTCTCGTTGAAAGCCATTCCGATCACGTGCTCAATGGACTCCGTCGCGCAATGAAAACGAGCATTCTGACGCGCGAGCAGGTAGTGCTTCATTTTTTTCAGCCGCGAAACCAAGCCGCCGAACGTGGCGAATCGCAAATCATCTCGCCGGGGATCGATCCTGAAGGCAATATCGACTATTGGCCCGCGGGATTTTTCGATCAGTTTGAAAAAGACATGAATTACTTCGCTGGCTTGGAACCCTGAGCGATGGAATTCATCGTCAACGATCGTTCACTCCATGGGCAATTTCACTCCCAGTCCGCCTTCGTCGAATCCTTCAAGAGCATTCTGGCCTTACGCACGGTCATCGAGCGCAGTCGTCATGCCGTTCGTTGCTCGCGTGAATTGATAAACGCTCCTATTACTGCGGATTCGACGCTTCGGGAAATGCTTCGAAACATGGCCCCGACTTTGCGACTGATCGCCACGACGTGGCTCGCCAACAGAGGACCTTTTTGGGACGACGAACCGCTTCATACCGATGATGATTGGTTCGAAGACCAGACGGGTGACATCGTCACGACGACAGGCTTGGGCGAGGCCGCCATGGGCATGCTGCGCAACTTGCCGCACGCCGTGCTCACCGTCGACCCATCCAATTGGTTACAGACTCCACTGTCGATTCAGCACGTCACGAGTGAGGGCCAAAGGCAGACGCTCGCGATCCCGAACCACTGGACGTTGGCGTCGCTCGAATTGTGTTTGAAGGCACTTCGGGCGGCTCTCGCGTCGTGGGAAGATCTCGTCCAGTGGGCGCGGGACGAGTGTCCGCGTCTAACGCTCACGCAGGACGTCATTCGCTCGCTCGATGGCCATCCCTTTGTCCCGGGCGCCGCTGAACGGTTCAAAGAACTCCTGAAAGTGCTCGACACCGTACAGGCGAACGTCGGAGAGGAAGACCAGCTGCTCCCCCGAGGGATGGAACTGGTCCAGAATCATATCGTCGGAGCAAAGGCTTGGTTTACGGATTCATCGGATGATGAGAAACGCGTCTTTAAAAACGAACTCTCGTTTCCCGATCCCGAGCATAGCGGGCGGACGCTCCTTTGTGGCTGGCATGGTAAAGTAAAGATTGGGCAAATGCGTGTGCATTTCACCTATCCGTTTCGACGCGATCGCCCGCTATACGTCGTGTATATTGGGCCCAAGCTGACGAAACGGTGAACATTGCCGATTGGCAGCACCTCGCGTTCAAAACCCTAAATCCCCTGCCCTTCGTCCTTTCTGTCATTCTTCTTTTGTCGTCACTTTTTCGTGGGTGCTTCCGCTGCATTTTCAGTAGCGTTCTTGGCCGCGGCTTTGCGTGGAGCTTTGGGCGCGGGGGCTCTTTCGGCGCCCGCTTTCTCTTCTTCCTCTTCCTCAACGTGCTAGGCATTAAGGACGAAAAGTTCGTCGATCACCTCGATCAGGGCGAAGGCGCGCTCCTGATAACGTCCTCCTCATGTCCACAGCCAGAACACCTAAAAACCGCCGTAACCTCATCTAAGGGAGTTATTGCGGCGAGTCGCTTTTCGCATTGAGAACAAATGCCATGATGGGGAACTGCTCGCACATTTAGAACAGGCTGATCTGATGGTATCCGTAGCGCTCGTCGAAGGGCCTCGTACGCCTGTACTGCAGATCGGAAGCGGCGGCGCCCACGAGGGCGACTTGCTGGGAGTCCGTTTTTATGCACCCAATGCACGGTCCAATAACCGTCATCACCCTGCCACAACACGTAACCAGGCATCTTCCCAAACCTCCCTCACCCCGCCCTACATCGAAGGCGGGCCATTCGTGCGCTTCATCTCACGTCACGTTCGTCTCGTCAATCCCCAACCGCCGTCACAGATGTAGCGCATGGGGTAGGCGGCAAGCCCGACGAATGCTCGTGTAACTTGGATGGAAGGTGAAGTCGCATGAACACGCGATGGGAGCGGTTGAGCAGGAATGTCACCCATGACGAACGCAGGCGCTGCGCACGTCAAGCGATGACCTCATTTTGCCACGTTTTACCGATGCAGCGAACGGGTAGTCGCCGGGCGGCTTCCTCAAGATCACCCTTGAGAAAATGCACATATCGCTGCGTCGTTGATAAATTGGTATGTCCTGCCATACGCTGCACCACGTGCACCGGTATGCCCGCGCGGAGCCACGACGTGATCGCGTAATGGCGCAAGCAATACACCGACCAGCCTTCGACGCCGGCTCGTTTCGCAACACGGCCAAACGCGGAATCGATACCCGATTGACCCCAGGGTTTGCCCCGATCATTGTGGGCAACGTGTTTTTCCCGGGCAGCATTGCGCACGACCGGCGCGAGCAGTTTCGCCAATGCGCGCGATATCGGAATTTCGCGCTGGCCCGTCTTTGGCGTATGCACCTCGCCATGGGATCGCCCTTCGCGCACCATGATGAATCCGCCGACGGGCTTGCCTTCTTCCCATTTGAGCTGCACATCTTTACATCGAAGCGCCCGGACTTCATTCGGCCGAAGGCCCGCGTCCGACATGAGCAGGAACGTGCGACGATGCGCGTCGATGGCCCGGTCGAGGATTCGATCGACTTGCTCGTCGTTCGGTATCTCGAGCACACTTTGCCCGACCGGTTTGAGCCGCGGCAAGTTTGTCGGAGCATTACAGATATATTCGCGACTCTGCGCAAATCGCAAAACCGTCCGAAGCACGATCTGCGAATTGTTGCGTGTCGACCGAGTCAGCTTGCGTTTGGCCATGTCGAGGTCCAAGTCCGCGGCGGCTTTGCCGTCAATTTCGTCGATGGCGACATCACCAAACCGCGGTAAAAGACTGGCCTGTAAAACCGATTCGTATCCTCTGCGGGTCGTGATTTTCAATTCCGTCAACATGTAGGTCTGTCGAAATTCGTCGACGACCATTGCAAAGGTCTTTTTCTCCGCCTCATTCGGAACGGGCGCATTATTCAGTTGTGGAGGAGGCTCATACAGCTCGCCGAATTGGGCGATATTGACGAGATACCGCTTTTCTTCCGCGCGTGCCGCGGTCACGGTTTGAACGTCGGCGTCTTTGCGCAACCGGGTGCGACTGCCGTCTTTTTTCCTGTATCGAATATCAATGAGCAGACGGACCACTCCATTTCGCTGCACTTTTCGAACTGCCATGGTCAACCCCCTCCAAGTCATTCCAGCAATTCCATGACGACGAATCATTCTTATGAGGGCACGCCCCACGCATCTGAAAAACGCACCCGCCAAATGCGGCCGAACTTGCGCGCTTGTACTCCGTCGAGGTTTACCTCGGTAGCACCGTCAGATGCCCGCATTGCTCGTCGCTCGAGCGTCTTGCGTAATGCCGCCGCATTCATACTGAGGTGTGCGGCGGCGCGCTCCAACGGAATCCAGATACCCTGTCTTTGATTCGTATCGCCCTTTGTCGACATTTTAAGCCCCTCCCCCATTCATCTTGTGAATTCCGCTGCATAGCGATTGCGTTCACTCCCGCAAATTCAACAATTGGGCAATTACCGCCCCGCCACTACCAGGCCCACCAACCCCATCGCCAAAATCCCACCCAATCCCGCGGTTTTCCTTTGCTCGCGCGGTCCAAGCCGCACGATTTCGATATCGTCCCCATAAAAGAATCGCAGAATTCTCTCGCAATCCCACCCATGCTCGCCGAGCCAATGTGCGCCGTTTTGACTCATGCATCCACGATTCCCCGGATGCGACGACAACGCCAATCGCGTCGGTATGACGTCACCGCCGCTGCGTCCCTGATTGTACGTCACCCACTTCTCTGTGTTTGTCGCGTCCGCACCACGCGAGCCATCCTCGCGCCATAATGCTCCCGCCACGTAATTCGCCGTAATGAGCCGCCCGCCATACCGCATGACAAACCCACGCGTGCGCTCGGTCGCGGCAATGCACGACGCATCGGCCCCCGGAGCGAATACTTGGAAAGACGCACCATTCTTGATTGGTGTCGTCCGCCCGAGCGTCGGATGGTCGCGCATCACGCGTAGCACGTACGTGCGCGCCGCAATCGCCAGCGCCGCTTTCGCCTCCGAATGTGCATGTAAATGCTCGCCTGCAAGCACGCGCGGCAAGTAATTGCCCTCAAACGCGAGCGTCCCTTCGACCGTCAATACCTTCTCGGGGATTTCCTCGATTTCGACGTGCGCAACGGGCACGTAGACCGGCTCATGCAATGCCCGGGCGCTCTGCTGCTTTCGCCGCCAAAGCTCGTCCGGTGATGGACTCGGCGCATCTTTTCGCCATTTCAATGCCTCGGCCACCGCGGACACATCGCCCCATTTTAGCGCCTTCGCCGTCGTGGGATCCCGATACAGCCAATGTAATGCGTGCGGAATGGGCACAATAATATCGTGCAATACCGACTCGATTGCTTGGAGCTCCGTCGGCGCAATTCGATTCGTGCCCAATACAACGGGCAATGCATGAAGAATCGATGCCCGCAATTCAATCGGCGTCATAACCGCAACCCCCGCGCATGCTCGACAACAAAAATTCCGCAATCACCCCGCGAAGAAAAACCAGGGTGCAGCCATACTCGAGCTTTCGCGCGACCTTCGTCGCTCTCGAAACGAAATGCCCATTGAGTGACTCGTCCCGGATACTTCGCAATTGCGACAATCTGCCTCTTGTGAATGAGCGGCCCGACCATTACCGTCGGCAAATCCGCCTCGAGCGGGTCGGGCCCCAACGTCGAATCTCGCAACGTGAGCGTGACAGCGATTCTCCAGCGCGGAATGTTCGCCTCGCCCAAAAGCGGCGGCTGCTCCATGATGACCACGCAATGGTTCGACGTTCCAAACTTCGGATCCGTTTTCACCACGTTGGTCGCCAATTCGCTGTCAATCTCTGCCACGCTCATGTTATCGCTCCTCGTTTACTTCAACGCGTATTGGCTTCGGCGCGTTTGGCATGTTCAAAGCTCACGCCGTTCAGGGAAAGCTGCACATAAAGCCCAATTTCAATGGGCTTCAATGGCGCTCCCATTCCCAAGTCAATCGGATTGATCGGCAACGCAATGTCATCGACGACAACGAGCGTCGCCGAAAATGCGCCTTCATCGCTTCGCTCCGGATTGTCCGTAAAAATGTACCCGTCGGGCATGGGCAATACGGGCGCACCGCCGGACGTCCGCGCGAGCGATTTTACCTTGGTATCCGGCACGTTGCGCAAATGGTCGATGAGCACTTGGCGCGTCGTTGCATTGCCGCCCGTGCGCCGTTTGTCCCAATTGAAGTAGAGCACGCCGGAGCGACGAAGCGCTCGATACAAGAGATTTTCGCCCGAGTAATCGTGGAAGATTTCTTTGGGCAAAAACGCTCCCGCGTCGTCCCACAACCACGAACGACCGGTCAGCACCGATTCGGCGGCCGCAAGTTCCGGGACTTTGCCGATTTCGGCAGCATCATACCGAACGCGCAATCCCGCTTCTTGCATGGTAATCGAACGAATCAGGAAATCCTGCTCATTATACGTATTCTTTGACGGGCGTTGCAGGTTTGTCAGGTTCGTCGTCATTTCGCCGGTAATCGTTCCGAGGAAGGTGATTTGATCTCCCACCGCCCGATCGAAAAACGTATATTTGCCCGCGGGAATTCGGGCGAATGCGCGTTTTGGTGTGCCTTCGCAAAAGCAACGAATTTCGGCCACGGAATAATAATGGCCATCTTGTCGCACGACGAACGGCTCTCCGCGACGATGCCATTTGTCGAACAATTGTTTCGTCCCGAATTGCGGCGAAACCATGTTCGGCGGAAACTTGAGCTGCGCCGGGTTTTTCCGAACTTGCGCGATTGCTTTTTTCTGCCCGACCTTTTTTC
>CAYSYX010000536.1:0-6623 GCA_964435055.1 uncultured Polyangium sp.
CAGGGTTTCAACTGCTATTTGAGCTTCAGGCGTGTAGTCGCCGGTGCTTAGGATTTTCCAAATTTGGTTTTCCGCCCCATTCTTTTCCCACAGCCAGATTCCGCGACCGTCATCTCTGTTGGCCGTATCGACATCGGCCACGAGGTCATTGTTGTGCCCGGCACTAACGTAATAGTAGTCGTCTCGGCACAGGGTGAGCTTCCATTTTTGGTGGTCCTTCGTCGCCGATTCGCAAAGCGCGGGGTAGGACTTACGGCCTCCACCGTTGGGCACCTCCAGAAACATCCCACTCTTACGGCATTTGAGCTTGAATGTCCCATTGCCATCCTCGATGGCTTGCCACTGCTGCAAGCCTTTTTTCGACGCTTCGAGCTTGGATCGCTGCGTGATGATCTTCGCCTCTTCACTGAACGTCATGAGGTATCCCGTGAATTTTACCTCGAATTCGAGATAATAGCTCCACTGCGACGATTGCACTCTGTCGAGTTCGGTCGCCGCAGCGATAAATGAACTTTGGAGGTTCGACAGCCGCGTCACCACCGTTGTCAGTTCGGCTTCATACTCCTTGCGATTCTCGAGCACTCCGAGACGTTGGAGCAAATCGCGGATCTTCAATTCGAGCTGGGACACCTTGCTTTCTGCGGTCCGAACGGCGACGATATCTTTGACGACGGTGCGCGATGGATCGACCAATTCGTCGAGCTTGACCACGTCCGTATATTTGTCGCAAGTGACGGTATCCGAGAGCAGCCGAATATGATGCTTGCGCACATCGATCGCGGTCCACTCATCGTCGGGAGGTGTGCCTTCGCTGCTCCATTTGCCCTTCACTTCGGAGATTTCGAACGCGCGCATGAGGCTGATTCCATCGGGCACAATGACGCGGCAGGTCGCCTTGTACCAACCATCTTCGAGCCTTGAAAATTCACTTTGCCGCACGTCATCGAGCGGAAATTCGACGATCTGGTCGCTCCCGCGGCTCGACTTGCCCCAATACGAAAACGTGAACAGCTTTTGCCCCGTACCATCGGCATTGCTCGGATCGAACCACGCGTTGGGGCTCGTCACCTTGAATTCGAACGTTTCTTCGTAGAGCCCGCGCTGGCTCACGGCAACGAGTTCGTCACTACCATACTTGACGACCTTCATTCCGGATTGGGTAGCTCGCCCCAAACGTCTCGCGCCTGCATAAGGATCCCCGTGTACGATCCCATTACGCTGGTGGTACGAGAAATCCGCAACACTCGGCGGCTTTTGTTCATAAGACACGGCCCCCAAGCGGTAATTGGCTTCGAGCCCTTGCTCTTTCCCCGTCAATTTCACGTGCATGGTCTTCTTGACGTCATTGGCGGACCTCGCGACGCTCCAGATCTGAACGTCCGCGATTTCTCCGGAAAACTTGCGACCAATGATGTGCGCGGATTCCGCCGTCGGTAATTCGGGATCGGCATTCCATTGACTTAACAAGGGTTGCGGCAAAGCGTGGGTGACCTCTCGCCATTGCGCACCGCCGCCAAGCTTGGCATGACGCTTGGACCGCGATAGATCTTGGGTCGTGCCATTGTCGAGCGGCCAATACCCGACGAGTCCAGGTTCCGTTCCACTCCTCCGCTTCGAACGGGATTGGACGATTTCCGCTTGCGTCCGGGCCCGATCCCACAATTCGACAGACGCGATGTTTCCTTGGAAATACCGCTCCCAACCGTCATCGAGACCAATGAACATCGCACCTGTGTCCTGTGCGACCGCTCCGGCCAATGAAGCCGCCCCGGCAAGCGCCCCATCCACATAAATGCGCAGCGTTTGCCCATCGAACGTGGCCGTATAGAGGTGCCAGCCTTCGATGTCGTCGGGAATGCAGGACACGCACCCAAAGTCACCAGTCGTCCAAACGTAAAATCGGATCTCGCGGCTGCCTTTGATGGGGTGCAAAATGAACGCGTCGCGTTTGCTCACGAGGCAACCATCGCCGGTCCACGTCGTGTCGGGATTATTTACCCACGCGGAAACGGTCATGCCGTTCGCTGGATTCGTGAAAGCAGGCACTTCCACGTGAGATCCGTCACCGGTGAAGTCGATGAGTTTTTCGCCCAGATGGCTTGGTAGGGTTTTGCTCATCGTTTGCGATGCGACCTCGACTCCATTACGGCACAAGCTGACGCGCACTTCTCCGGCCTTGGTGGTGCTGTACGAAATCGCGGCTGAGAAATGCACCCACGTATTCAGCGGGAGTTCCTCGGGGTCGATGGCACGGAGGGGCCAGCCATTGACGCACACGGTGGCACAGACCTTGTTTTCATCCGAGATACTCAGCAATGCCAGCTGTCCTCGGTCCTCGATGATGACTTGTTCCGCGCCACGATGGGCATCCACACGCACCCATGCGGACAATGTGCGCTCGAAGTCCTGCCGGTGGTTTGGCGTGGCCAATTTCAGATCCGGCGTGGCGACCCAATCGTCGCCGTTCATGCGTAACCCACGGCGAACCACCTTGCTTAGGTTTCCCGCTTCTCCGGTGAAAAATGGCGTGTCGACGACAAACGCCTTCGAGACTTTGTCCACGGATTTGATCGGGAAGACGCCGTTGTAATCGCGCGTGCCCGAAATCTGCACCTCATCTCCGACCCTCAAATCATGCGCCGGGCACAGAATTTTCAATCGTCCGTCGGCTGTCTTTTCCGTGCCGATCACCATATCATCGAAGACGAGCCCCGTCTGTTTTTTGGGCACAACCTCCCAAAAACCTGCTTCATCGTGATCGAAGGCCGCTTGGACCTGAAATGTCGCCCCGTCCACGCTCGCCACCGTGTAATGCCCATCGTAGCTCCGGGTGCCCCGAATCTTCACGTTGGATCCTGCATCGACGTTCGCCGAGAGCGTACTTTTCGACCGAACCGCGAGCAAATCATCCTTCCCGCGCTCGGTTGCTACAATGGTCCCCCCGGGAGCCGGCGTTGCCTGGGCCATCTCTTTGATATCATCGAGAAGCGACAACGGAGTGACCACATCGTGCACATTGCTGCGCAAAATGCGGCTCTCATCGGGCGTCAAATCGATTTGCGACAAGGTCCCATCCACGGCGATTGCGTAATCGATGACTGCGGTCTTCGGCTGGTCTTGTCCGTTGATTTTTACCGGAATGGCCAGCATCGCTCGCGTCACGTCGCGCGTGAGTTGCGGACCCGCGTCCGTGATCTGCTCTTTCTGCAGGTCGTAGGTGGTCACCGACGGGCCGCCAATAATCTTCATTCCTTGCAGATCGATCGTGCGACGAATGATCCCCGATATGCATCGATAGGTGGTTTTTTTTGGATTCGCCGTATCCGGTGTCCCGTAAAAATAATCCTTCACGTCAAAGTTGCCGCTTGCATCCGCGCCAATCGAGTAGTGCACGAGTCGGTCGGAATCCACGACGAAAATATGCCATCGATATCGATCACTTTCCGACGTGGGGACGAACAGCGGCGCAAACCAAAGGGCCTCAGTGCCGGCAAAAGTCAGCTCGAGCGACGGCTCATAGAAGGCATTGCCGTCGACGTCTCGATAGTTGAGGTTATCGAAGGTTGCGCCGGCATCGGTCGATAGCGACTTTTTCGGAGCATAACGCTGTTTGCTGCGGGCAAACCGCACTTCCAGCTTGGGAACGAGTTTATTCGTCATACCATCGAGCACGAAGCGGCTGACGAGAATCCTTTCCGTGAACGATGCCCGAAACACGTACAAGTGCCCCAATACCGAAAGAACCTGCACCGGCGCATACGGCGTTGCCCTGTCCTCGACCCGAGCCCCATACACGCTGCGAAGAAGTTGCTTGCCGCTCGAGTCCACGAGTGTTTCTTTTTCGCGAGCAGTGACGGACGGGTCATCGACAGAATCGCCAAGACGCAGCTTTTCCCATGGCTCGAAGCCGAACAGGTCTGCGCCTTCCTGCAGAGCGGTGTCTTCGAAGCCGCTTCGCTTCACCGAATAGTAGATGCCATCAAGCCCGGTACCAAAAAGAACGATCTTGCCGTCATGCGTAATGCTGTTGATGTGACGGATGTGTTGTCCTGTGAGGTTCATCTGCCGGCGCCTCCCTCCGCGCTTGGTCAAAACTTTGCGTTTATACAATCCGTCCGCGCGAAGCAACTACGTTTGCATTGTACCCGCGAAAAAAGAACTTCGAAATTTCGGCATTGACGCACCTATACGCTTCGCGTCACCGACGAACTCTGTGTCATACCCCTCCGAGCACGGGTTTGGGCGTGATGGTGGCGGCTTCACGAATCCCTGGAGCTCGTGGCAAAAAATGAGACGAATGATCAGGACGAAGATCCATCCTTCGAATCATGCCGCCAGTATCGGCATGACCTACAGCACCTGCGTTTTTATCGCATCGAGCGCCGATGCCTCAATACGGGATTCTTCGCTGCATATTGTCAAGATGATGGGCACACGGACATGGGGCTTGCATTGCTCGACGCCCGCATCACGGAACTCGACGACGGCGGAGGCGCTCCTTGGCCTTCGGGGTCGTGGGCATCGCGATCTCGTCAAACCGCGGCGACCGTCACGTGACGAAATGGCTCGGGTGTGGCGTGGTCGGACGGGATCGCCGGCAGAAAAAAGAGATCTGCGCGACCAAACCGACCCACCAAACCAAAATGGCCGAATCCTTTCTTCGCGTCGTCCAGCAAAAGGTTGTACACGAATGCGCCCGCACGATCGCTCGCATTCCCCTCGTACACCACCAATTCATACGTCGCCGGATCGTACCCGCCCACCATCCCCACGTGCGTAAATGGCCCGCGCGTCGTGTGCATGAGCAATACGTCTCCCGGCTGCGGGGCAAACGCGGCCAATTGCGTATCGAGCCATTCCTTGCGCTCCTCTTCGGTCAATACCGCCCCCGGAAACTCGAGATAGTTACCTTCCGACGAGACGAAATACAAACGCAACCGGTACGCCGATTGAAAAATATGCTTTCGCGGCTGCTCTCGCGCATCCGGCGTCCACTCGGGTGGAATGAAGGTCTCGCCGTCGAACCCCGCGTGCAAATAATGAAAACCAACGAATGCGCCGCACCAATGCTCTCCCGGCGGCAATCCCACCGAAACGAGGTACTTGTCCACCAACGGCCCGTGGTTGGGCCCCGTCGTCTCCCAAGACCCTGAGCCATGTCGAGCATTTCCCAGCGCTATTTCCAATCGTGCCGAATGCCACGCGCAAAGACCATGTTCCTCGACGGGCAATTGTGATTCATTGACCCATTCCTCGTCGGAAAACGCATAAGCCGCGAAGTTCGTCGGAGGGCCTTGATAACGCGCCGTACGCACAGGTCCTTCGTCGCTGACCAATACGTGCAGCTCGGGATGCGCGAGCAACTCGTCTAAGGACATCGATTGACCGTCCACTTCGACCACGCGATGAACCATACGATAACACTGGCTGTAATCGGTGAACCAGATGTAATGCGATCCGGAAAGAGGCTGAAGCGGTCGCCCGGATTTGTCATGCCAACCGTAAATCATGACGTTCGTCGCTTCTTTGTCGAGGCGAGTCGAGATCACCACATCTTTTTTATGACCCGCCACGAGATCCCCCGGCTGGGCCCCGGCTTGTTCCCATTGTCGTTGAAGGATGGCATTGTGCTCGACGAATAATTCGAACGCCTCGCTGTGCGGCGATATCGGATACGGATTGAGCTTCACTTTGGCTGCCGCGTGAATCCGGTCGCTCATTTTTCGTGTGGGCAGCATAAAACCATAACGATCGGCAAATACCTGCGCCGTGAGGGGCTTCATCGACACGCGCAGATAGTCCTCGTCTGAACCAATCGCCAGGTAATCGGGCATGACGCGATAAACGACGACATGCGGTTTTCCGTTTATGGTCTCTCGAGCCTCAATCTTTACGAGGTTTCGATACCACGCAGGCATGTTCCCATGGAGCAATTCGTACAGAATGCGTTGTTCCCGGTATCCCGGGGCGTATTCGCTGGAACGAACTTCTTCGGCAAATTCGCTGCCCGTCGGCGCATTGACGGACCGCGGAGGGATCTCCGGGGTAGGGGTGACGGGCGGAGCACTGCCCACATCCATAGCTCCAAAGGAATTCGTCCGGGCCTGCGGCATGGGTTTTTTGACTTTCGAATGCGATGGTGGAGGGACTTGGCGGTTGTGAAGGACATCTGCGCCCTTCCCATCGCGTCGGTACCGGGCACGCCTTTTGTCGCCTACCTCATGAACCACGCGAAGGCAACATTTCGCGCGACAATCATCGCGGAGGCGGGCAAAACGTGTATGTGGGGCAACGATCCGCGTGGAAGCACCGTCGACACAGTGTACGACGACGAGCTCGCATCTTTGCACAAACTCCGCATCCGCCTCGAAGCGCAGCGGGGTTGATGCCCAGCTTTTCCAATACCGCATCCCCTCCGCCGGCCCTCGACCCCCGCGTTCGCCTATCCACCATCGTCGCCGCTCGGGGTCGATGCCCGGCTTTTCCAATGGAGCATCCCCGCGGCTGAGCGTCGAGGCTCGGCTTTTCCGATGGAGCATCCCTGCGGCTGGAGGTCGAGGCTGAACAAGTGCGATGGAGCATCCGATTTGCCCGGCATCAACCCCCAGGTTCGCGGATGCAGC
>CAYSYX010000537.1:0-307 GCA_964435055.1 uncultured Polyangium sp.
CATTCGTACCACGACATTGCCCGGACAACCGACGGGCGACATTTACATTTCCGGCAGTCGCGACGTGACCGATCCGCAGCAGGACGGCTATTACATCGCGAAGTTGTCGGGGAAGTTCATCGATGAAGCGCCTATTGCGATCGCATGGACGTACGATGTATCGGCGAAACCGCGCAAAGCCGGAGGTTTTACCGGCGAATCCGCTTATGAAACCATTCAACCTTGGGACGTGGCCGCCGATGGCTCGGTCGTGTATGGATTGGGTTCCGATTACGATTACGATTGGGCCGCCATTCAAAAGCTCGGC
>CAYSYX010000537.1:317-6602 GCA_964435055.1 uncultured Polyangium sp.
GGTCCCGAGTGGTTCGACAACGACCACCCCAAGGGCCCCGACGGCAAACCCGCCGCGGTGGAACATTGGCCCGCGCATTGGGGTGCTTCCGGCGAATTTCGCGGATCTGCGTCGCAATATCCCGGGGGCGCACCCGAATATAGCGCCGTGGTCATGAAAGCCGGTCGCGCCGGAAGTTTGCGCTCGACGACGGCCGCGGATTATTCGCTCGTTCACGACGATGGAAATGGTCAAACCAAGCAAGGCAAATATCCGGATGACTATTATTTCTCCGGGCCTTGTGAACCCGCGCCGGGACCTTGCGCCTCGGGGCCCGGATATACGGGATACAAGACCAGCGACAAACCCACCCAACGCGTCGGAGGAATCGTGATCAATCGCCAAACCGGCGATATCTATTTCGGTTACAGCACGCAATCGGTGCTGCCCGACGGCAATCCGGACTTCGAGCCGGCGGTGGTCGCCATGAGCGCCGATGGAACCCTGCAATGGTGGAGCCGTTTGTATCACGAAACGAAGGAAAATTCCACGCCGGACCAATACGTCGATCACCTGGCCATCGATTATAAAAACGGATCGGTCGTGGTGTTGGCTCGAGCGCACGGCAACAACGTGCAAAACTTGTGGAGCGGGGACAAAGTCGCCGCCAACCCCGGCGCCGTATCTTTTCACAATGGTTTTACCGGGACGAGCGGAAACATTCATATCTCGTGGCTCGGTAAATTGGGTCTCGGCGATGGAAAACTCGCCGCTTCCTCGTGGGTTGCCGAATACGTGGACGATATGAAGGGAACGGGCGCCGCGTATCCAAACCTCGATGGATGGCCGAGTCACAATGCGGGTTGGGCGGACTTGAATACGACCCGGGTGCAAAGTCTCGAAGTGGACGGGGAAGGTCGAGTGTACTTGACGGGTATCGGACGTCGCACGATTACGACCAAAACCGCGCATCAAAAAATGTTGAAAAAGGACGAAGGAAGTTCGACGTGGAATGCGTTTGTCCGAGTATTCACGCCGGGACTCGATACGCTCGTGTATTCGTCGTTGATTGTGGGAACCTGGAATCCCGCCGATGGGAATGGCGGAGGAAATACCGTGCTCGAAGGCATTTTGCCGCTCGACAAAGGCGTGATTGCCGTCGGACGCCACGATGCCGATGCAATGACGGGTCAGTCGTTGGGTAATGCCATTCCGACGGTCAATGAACCGACCTGGGGCGGAAAAACGCCTGCCGGCGAAAGCGCGGTCTTCGCGCATTTGTTATTCGCGCCCTGAGCCATCGTCTTTCAAGCGCATGTCTTGCCGAGCCTGATGCTCCGATGGAGATGGCCTCCGGCTTCTTCCGCGTATGCCGCACGTCACGTATACGTACGCGAAAAACCACCGGCACCTTCCACGTCGCCGCCGCGGCGCGTGAATGCTTGTGAGCAACAGGCTTGGCAACGCGACCGTGATCTGATAAATCGAACAGGGCGGCACACATTCGACTCGAAAGGATACGACAATGGGAACCACCGAAGCTACCTATTACGGCGTTTATGGCACCTGGCTGCGCAACCAGATCGAACAGCTTTCGCAGGGCATGACCCAGGTGTATTCTGCGCCCTTGAATGCCGGCGAGGTCGAACAGAATTGGACCGTCGACGGGCTCGAGCCTTCCGACGATCGAGGGCTGCTTCGCCTTCACGTTCCAAAGGGGCAAAGTTTTGGAATCCTCTTCTTTAATCAGAAGTTGTCGCAAGACGTCATTGTCGATTTTTCTTTCATGTACCCAGGAGACTCGGCGCACGACATGAATTTCGTATTTCCGTGCGCCGAGAAATCCGTCAATGCCTTCAATCTCGGCACCGTCTATGTCGGCAGCTTTTGTGGGTGGGGAGGACAATTGACCGGGTTGGAAATCGATTACCCGTCGAGCTCATCGGGCGAGCAGAAGCCTGCTCGCGTGTTGGCCACCGGGCTTGTCCAGCCCAACCCCGGCGTGATGCATCATGCAACCTGGGGCAAAAATGGCGACAAACAATGGATGATCCTCGACGGCCAGGTTTGCTTCTTCGGTGATGTCGTCGAGTCCGTCAATGGGGAAAGCGGTTATTTCGGCTTCGAATCGTTTGCCGGCTCGATTCTATTGGGTCAAGTGACCATTCGAACCGCACAACAGACGAGCGTTTGAACACGCATCATGAAACGCATTGCGATCAATGAATGGGCGAAACCCGCCGAATTGATACCGCGATTGCGGGGGCGGGAATTCGAGGATTGTGAGATTCTCGATATCAGCCGAAATCTACTTGGTCCGGAAGGTATGCGCGGTTTGATCAACCTGCGCTTTCCGAAGCTCGTGGCATTGGAGCTGTTCGCCAATCGTATCGGCGATCGTGGGGCGCGGTTTTTGGGCGCGGCACATTTCGCCGGGCAATTGACGCGTCTCGGGCTGGGCGGAGAATCTCGGTTTGGCATGGATAACGATATCGGCGACGAAGGGTTCGTCGCGTTATTACCAAACCTCACATCGATCGCGGACTTGGACCTTGGATACAATCGAGCGGGGAGCGCTGCGGCGTCGGCGCTTGGGCGTTGTACGGCGCTGAAGCATCTGCGTATGTCGGCGAATCGCCTGGGAAATGAGGGGGCTCGGGCCCTGGCTTTGGCAGGCACCAAATGGCGGCTTGATTCTTTGGATGTTTCCGACAATCAGATCACGGTCGAAGGCATTGCGGAGCTGGCGCGAGCGGAATGGTTGCAATCGCTGCAACGGGTGGTTTTGACACGTAATCGTTTCGGGGACGAAGGAGCAAAATGCCTCGCGGCATCGACTATGCGCCCCAGGTCGCTCGAATTGAACGAATGCGCCATGGGTGATGCCGGTGCTGCCGCGCTTGCCGCGTCGCCTGTCTTGAGTTGCGTGGAAACATTGGGACTTGGTGACAATCGAATCGGTGAAGAGGGTTTGGCGGCGCTGATCAACAGTCCATTTTTGGGGAACGTGCGAACGCTCTACTTACGCAACAACCCCGCCGGCCCGTCATACTCGCCGTGGCAGGATTGGGATGGCAGTGAAACCGGATATGATTTCGACCACGCTCATGCCGACCGAATTGCCGCGATGTTTGGACGAACCATTGACGTGAGGTGAATTGCGAAAGCGACATTGCTCTGCATCTGTTCTCGGTTCGTGTGCGGCGCTCGAGCAGCGAAATAAGGGTTGGCATCTTCGCGTATGCGGGCGATGATGTGTTATGCGCAGAAGAGCATCTCATTTCGTTGTTTGGGTTGCGGGCATGGGCATATTGCCCTTGGCTCTCATTGCCTCGTGTGGTGACGGCGGTTCGTCGGGGACGAACTCCGCATCGAGTGTTTCGAGCGGAGCGGGCGGCGGCAGTAGTTCGAGCGGGCAAGGGGGCGATCTTTTCATGGACGGAGGCGGCGGGTCGAGCTGCACGCCCGGTCAAGGTTGTGGTGAAGGCGGGCTGTGTACTTCGGGCGGCGTTTGCTGTGCGAAAAACAAAGCCTGTGGTGCATTGTGTTGTCCGGGCGCTGAAGTTTGCTCGTTTCAGCAATGCGTCACACCTGGCGATCCGTGCGTCGATTCGTCGGATTGCGCGGTGGGATCCTATTGCGAACACGCGCTCGACGAAATGCCCGACGCAGGAATGGCCGATGCATCTTGCCTGGGTGGTGCTGTTTTCGCGACGGGCCGATGTCTTCCTCGCCCGCCGGATTGCGCCCCGGGTATGGAGCCGGGTCCGAATGATCCGATTACGTGTTTTACGAAATGCGAATATCACCCGCCCGCAGGGGTATTCGAACCGGTGCTCAAATACAGCTGGGGTGATCCAAAAGCTCCGATGTACAAAGACGCCGTCATGATGACCCCGGTGGTCATTCAGCTCGACGATGATACATGCGACGGTGTCGTCAATGAGCGGGACATTCCGGAAATCGTATTCATGAGTTTCCCCAACGGCGTTTATGGTGCGTATGGAAAGCTGCACGCCATTTCGATCGTGAATGGTCAGATCGTCGAAAAATGGTCGGCTTATACCGGAGATCCATCCTCCTTGGATGCGGGCGAAAACATTGCCGCCGGCAATATCGACGGTGTTCCGGGCAATGAAATCGTCGTTTGCACCTACGATGAACGTGCTCGTGCGTACGACGCCCAAGGAAAAGAGTTATGGACGAGCGCTCCCGGGCATTGCTTCATGCCGTCGCTCGCGGACCTCGATCAAGACGGTGACGTCGAAGTTATTCTCGAATCGCAAATCCTCGATGGAAAAACGGGTGCAACGGTGAGTAATTTGCCGCTGCCTCTCTTGGATCATCCGAATCGAGCGAATATCGTGCCTTACGATGTCGACAATGATGGCAAACTCGATATCGTCAGCGCGGTCAAAGTCATGCGCCCGGATGGCAGCACGATGATCGACACGGGGCTCGTCGGAACCTTCGTCGCCGTCGGGGATCTCGATAAAGACGGCGTAGCGGAGATCATCGGCCCTGATTTCGTCAATCATCGTTTGCGCGTGTGGCATCTCGACCCGTCGGCGCCGGGAGGTTACAAGATGATCCGTGCGGGTATCGACATCAATGGGACATTGAGCCCGACTTTGTGTCCGCCGGGTTCGTCCGGGTCAATGTGGGGCGGCGGCCCCCCGACGGTGGCGGATTTCAATGGGGATGGTTTCCCGGATGTCGGTTTGGCGGGAGGGATCGGATATGCGGCTTTCGATGGCAAAAAGCTGATGGATCCCAATGTTGCGGACGCCGACACGTTTATTTGGTTGCGCCAAACCTTGGATTGCTCGTCGTCGTCCACGGGCAGCTCGGTGTTCGATTTCGATGGCGATGGTCGGGCCGAAGTCATTTACGCCGACGAATACAAGATGCACGTGTATGCCGGGCCCGATGGTTCCGTGTTATTCGAGACGTGCAATACGGATGCGACGCTCTTCGAATATCCCGTCGTGGCCGACGTCGACAATGACGGACAAGCGGATCTCGTGGTCGTCTCGAATTCGTATTATCCGACCTACAATTGCGATGACGGTTCGCGCACCACGGGCGTTCGCGTGTATGGCGATAAAAATGGCAATTGGGTCCGTACGCGGCGCATTTGGAATGAACACGCCTACCACGTGACGAACGTCGAAGAAGACGGCACGATTCCCAAGGTCGAAGCGCCGAACTTCAAAAATGGGCGCCTCAACAATTATCGCCAAAACGTGCAACCCGCCGGCGAGTTTTTCGCGCCCGACCTCGTGGCTTCGGTCGTTCCGCTTTGCGGAGGCTCGTATGGGCTGCTTGCGCGTGTGCGCAACATTGGCGAAGCCGCCGCGCCGCCCGGTGTGAATATCGGCCTTTACGCCGGAGATCCCGCAGCAGGCGGCAAACCATTGCCCGGCAGTCCGCTCGTGACCACAAAAAGCTTGTATCCCGCCGAATCCGAAGAGCTCTATTTGCCCCTGCCCAATCCCCCGCCGGGCGTGGTCGACGGATCGGTCAAGATCTATGTGGTGGTCGACGACAACGCGCCTCCACACGCTTGGCACGAATGCCATATCGACAACAATATCGCGAGCTTCAGCGGCGTTTGCGACGGAGGGCCCAAGTAGCGGCATTGAGACAATCAGAGTGCGCCTACTTGTGTTTGCAACTCGTCTGAGGCAATCTATTCGTCTCCCGCCATTCTTTACCCACCGGCGGGTTCGGATGCATGACGAATGATTCCTCGTGGTGTATCCATTCAACCACGAAAGACTGTAATTCCCCATGACCCAACCCAATCGTCGCATCGGTGACTACGACGTCGATTCCGAAATCGCTCGTGGTGGCTTCGGCTCGATTTATCGCGCATTTCATAAAGACACCCGACACGCCGTCGCCATCAAAATCCTGCATCGCGAACACTTGGCCGAGCGCACCATCGGACGCCGATTCGAACGAGAAGCCGCTATCGTATTTGGTTTGGCGCATCCGAACATTACGCAAATCCACGCCTGGGGCCGACTCGACGACGCTCGCCCCTACATCATCATGGAATTGCTCGAAGGCCAAAGCCTCGACAAACTCCTCGCCACCCGACAACGTTTGTCCGTGGATGAAACGATCGCGATTCTCGAGCCCGTCGCGAATGCGCTGGAATGGGTTCATGCCCGCGCCATCGTGCACCGAGACATCAAGCCGGCCAATGTATTTCTTGCGCCCGATCGAGCCGTCGGTCATGTCGTTCTGCTCGATTTCGGAATTGCCCGGTTCGTTTCCGGCGACGGTCCTGTTCTGACA
>CAYSYX010000538.1:0-6563 GCA_964435055.1 uncultured Polyangium sp.
CGACAACCCCGTACCAACGCTCGACGTCGACGCCGGTGCCTCCGATGCGTCGAATGCGCCCGATGGCGCCAATGCTCCAATCGACGCGGCAATGGATGGATTCACCACGGACGGCGGTGAATCTTTCGATGCCGGACCTTATCCCTGCGGCGAGGTGGATCAATTTGGTCCGATATTTCCGGATGTCATTGCGCGCTGGTCGGCCCAAGATGCCGTGGGTGGTTGGCCGGACAATCCCGTCGTTTTCGTGGGAAGTTCTTCGATTCGTCGCTGGGAAAACTTGGCGCACGCGTATACGGATTTTTCGCCGCTTCAACGTGGGTTTGGCGGAACGCAACTCGGCGAAGTGGCTCTTTACGAGCACGAGCTCGTCGGACGGCACAATCCGCGGGCCATCGTGCTTTATGCCGGGACAAACGACATCGATGCCGGTGTGGCTCCACACGTCGTCGTGGATCGATTTCGCTGTTTTCGATATCGCATCGGCCAGGAGCTCGGCTGGGATCGACCGATTGTTTTCATCGGCTTGACGCCGAATCCGGCGCGTTGGAATCAATGGCCGAACGCACAAGCCGTCAACGAAGCCATTGCTGCAATTGCCGCGAGCGATCCGGCCGTGCATTACGCCGACGTGGCAACTCCTTTTTTGGCAACGGGATCACCTCCCAATGCATCGCTCTTCGTCGCGGATCAACTCCATTTGAGCGCCGCGGGATACACGTTATGGAACAGCGCGATTCGGCCCGTGGTCGAATCCGTCACGTCTCCGACGCCGCCCGCGGGGCCTGCGAATCCAGTGCTTCCCGCCGGAACACGATTGCTGATCGATCTTGGTCCAAGCAATGCCATGGATGGCGAACCCACACCATCGCCGGATTATTTGGGGCAACATTGGAACAACTGGCATTCCGTGAATGGCGGGATCGGCATTTTGCCGGGTGAACAGCTCGTCGACATGATTGCCACCGATGGCAGCCCGACGGGCGTTGATTTGGTGATTGCCGGCGGGTTCATCGGGTATGGGCGATCCAATGGAGGATTGTTATGGCCCAACGGCGCGAAACTCGGGAATCTGGCGGTCGGCAGTGCAACGGGGGATTTCTTTTTTACGGACGGCCCGGATTCACCCGGAGCGCTCTATTTGCGCGGCTTGGACCCGTCAAAAATGTACACATTTCGATTATTTGCCGCCCGTCAAGACGCCGAAGTCCGCGTGACGCGTTATACCGTGACCGGCGCATCGACCGTTTCGGCGGCATTACAAACGACGGGGCCGGGAGCGGGATCTGCGAATACCACGACAAACGACGATACGGTTGTCGAATTCAAGGGCGTCAAACCCGATGCGTGGGGACACGTATTTGTCGATGTCGCGATTGAATTGGGGACATTCGCGTATTTGTCGTTGATGGAGGTTGTGGTGGAATCGTGAAGGTGAGGGAAACGGCTCGCGCCTGGATGGGTCGAATGTCAAGCGGGCATTTTTTGTAGGCGCGGAATTCCCTTGCCGGCTCGATGCTTCTCGTGCATTTTCCCGACCAAACCAATTCATCATGCACCTTCCGCAAAACCTCACCCCCACCGACTTCGATACACGTTATCGCCACGATTCGCAGGCTTGGCTTCCGGCAATCGTCGACATTTGCAAAGCGCACGGTTTGCCCACGACACCTCTGGTTTCTTTCCCCGACGGCTCGAATCTCATTGCTGCCGCCGCCGATGAGTTCGTCGTGAAAGTCTTCCCGCCCTTTCATCGCGATCAGTGGGAAAGCGAGCGACGTACACTCGCACATTTGGCCGCTCACGATATATCCATTTCGATTCCGCAACTGGCGGGTCAAGGAGAACGTGAAGATAGCTGGACCTACGTGATTCTGTCCAAGTTGCCCGGTGTCACCCTGGAACGCGTTTGGCCGAGTCTCACGACCGAAGAAAAGGCCGGCTGCATGCGACAAATTGGGCGCGTCATGGCTGAGGTTCATGCAATACCCGTCGGCGGCTTGTCGGATCTCGATCCGTTGTGGGCTTCATTTTTGCCCAAACAAATAGCCCAATGCAAGACACGACATACACGCCTCGGAATGCCCGAGTGGTTTCTCCGCGAGGTCGAAAATTACGTCATGTCGAAGGAGGCTCCGATCCCAGATGAACCGTCGGTCATTCTCACCGGAGAATACACGCCGTTCAATCTTCTGGCGGGCCAAATCAATTCACAATGGCAAATCACGGGCATGATTGATTTTGGTGATGCTATGGTCGGCTTTCGAGAATACGACTTTCTTGGACCGTGCCTGTTTCTTGGCGAAGGCAATGGTTCCCTCATCGATGCCCTCTTCGACGGTTATCGATACACCAATCCTCGTTTCGATGCCGCGTTCCGCAGGCGTCTGATGACCCTGGCCATTTTGCATCGCTACAGTCACCTCCGAGCACAAATCCGAATTGACGATTGGCCCTCGCGCGTTCAATCCTTGCGTGACCTCGAGCAACTGATTTTTCCGAGCCCCTCCACCTAGCTCCGAATTCCTCCAAGTTTTTATTGCGTTCGCGCCCGAGCCTCGTTACCTTCGCGCCGCAATGACTCTCGCTCCTCCTTTACCCGACGCCTTGTTTCTGCCTCAATCGCACTATCGGCGTATGCGCTGGAAAAACGGCGCCGGATGGACCTCCGAAATTGCGCTCGAACCGGGTGATGACAACCAATTCGCTTGGCGGATCAGCATCGCGGAGATTGATGCGGACAGCGATTTTTCAATTTTCCCCGGCGTCGACCGGACGCTCGTCGTGTTATCCGGCGGAGGAATGGTCTTGGATATGGCCGGCAGCGATTCGGTGGAGCTTCGGCCCTTGCAAAATCCATTCGTTTTTCCTGGTGAAACAACCATTCGCGCGCGTCTTGCCGCAGGCTCCACGCGCGACTTCAACGTCATGACTCGACGCTCGGTGTATGAACATCGGCTCGCGCTTCATCCATTCGGCACTTCGCAATCGATGACCCGTAATGATGAAACGGCTGTTTTTCTCTATGTGCTCAAAGGAAGCCTGTGGGGAGCCGCGCCAGGCGACAGTTGGCTCGTGCCTCGAGGAAAAACGACAACATTGCATTTGCCGCCCGATGCCGCCTTGATTACGGTGCAATTGCAGAACAAGTTAATCGCGGCAATGGCGCAATAACTTTTGGCGAATCAAACGGAAATTCGTTTCCGCTGCCCCGCCCAAGTTTGCCCATTCGATAACGATCCAAATGCCCGACCACATCGGGGCGCACACTTCTTCAATACTTTCGATACCGTCATCAATTGAATCGCGTCGGCTGCAGTCACCACCGCCAACCAACGCCCCGCATTTTCCATTTTTCTAAACATTTCACCAATAGCATTTTCGGTCACTGGGCCCCATGTCGTCGTTGCCTCGACCAAGTCGAATACGACACCGTGCACACGTATCCACGGCTCCAGCGTCAACCGCTCGAAAACCTCCACCATTTCACGAGCATACGACGCCCCCACCTCGCGACTCACATCGGGCCGACGCCATACGCGAAAATGCGCCACACCGTCGGTTCCGATCACAACACGATAATTTCCCCCCTCCGCGTACGTATGCGAATCACTATTCATCGACCAAAATTCTCTTCTGCCACGAAGAAGACGGCCTGAAAAGAAAAATCGTATTCGCGGTTTTTCGTAATCGCCAACGCATGCCGTCAAGATATCAACGCCAATCCAACTGGTAATCCTTCCCCGTAAAACGCCGCACGATCCGATTCTTCCACGTTGACGACTTCTCGGACGGCCTGCACCCATTCGGGTCGTGCCCCCACCGTCTCCAATCGTTTGATAACTTCCTTTCGCACGCGTTCGGATACATCCCGCGCACGATCACCCGTCATACGCGCCAGTTCCATCGCCGCCCGCGGCGCCGTTGGTAAATCGTGCCATTTGTCGCGCAATAAATGATCTATCCAACGCTCCGCCGTACTCGGATTGACCATATAATGCACCGACGCATACGCCGGGACACGCGCGCCGATGCGTCCAATCGCCGCCCACACGCGTGGATCGCGGTTTGTCCACGTTCGCTCCAACAAATACCCACCCAATTCGCTGCGCCGACCGGGAGAAATTCGCTCCAGCGCCGCTGCCAAATCGACGATATCGGCGTCCGGCTCGGCGCGAATCCCTTTGGGCTTTTTTAGGCGCTTTTCCGCCGGTGCAATGAATGGATCGAGCAGATCCCGCAAGATGACTTGCTCGGCTTCGTCGAGACCCCCCGCAATACGTCGCCAGGCAATCCAGAATTGTTGCCATGTCCGCGCCTCCTGCGCAAACGTGAGTCGCTCGGGAAACAATGAAAACAGATTCGATGCCCGCTCGGCATCCAATGGATGACCAAATCCCGGACGCAAACAATATCCCGCCAATTGCCAGAACACGCGCTCGTGATCCGCACTGCGCTTTCGGCCCTTGTGCCCTTGCCACAAGACGTCGAACAACATGCGGTTCGTGTCGAGCGTCCATAACGCTCGTTCGCCGGCATGTTTCTCCAGCTCGCGAATCAAGTCTTTCACTTCCCGCGGCGTGACGTCCGCGCGGCCTTTGCCATACACGCGCAAGATCGCTTCTCGCGCATCGTCCCAACGTTTACCTCGTAAAACGATTTGCGGCGCGCCGCTCTTCGCTTCCAAGCCCTTGGCCGCGTCCGCCATTTCATCCGCCGCAGGGCTCGCTTCCCGTAAATCCCACGTCAATCGAAATCGCCGCGCCTCGGCGGAATCCGCCATTTCCATGCACGACAATTCCAATGTGCCAATCGCGCTCAATTGCCCGGACAACGAAACCATGATTTCACCGGGACGCGTACCCGGCTCGAATGCCGAAGATACCGGCGGCAAAGCCTGAAACAATTCGGTATCCATCGTCACGACCGTGCCCGGCAAATCGATCGCCTCATTCGACGCAAAAAGCGGAAATCGCACGCGACGTCCCAGCGTCAAAGAAAACGTCCGGTCGGAAATATCATAACGAATATCCTCCCGCGCCCCGCGAGGCACCACGCAAACCGCCTGCCGCGTTTGTCCCGCTTCACCCGCCAAGCCGACATAATACCCGCGCGCCGAACCTCCGCCAATGCGTATACCTCGGCCCAACAAGGAAAGGCCATACAACACGGCCCCGCGCGCAACCGCCATATCCGGATCGCGATGCGGGAGTATTTCCGGACGCACGCCGCTCCACGAGGCAATGGATTCAGCCAACCTCTCGGCAATTTGTGGAGATAGAAAGACACCTCCGTTGAGCAGAAGCGCCGATGGCCCCGCGTGATTCTGCGCATGACGCGTAAAGAAATGGGCCACATGACGCGTAATGGCGACATCCCGCTCATAAGGCAATCCGAAAGCCACGAGCGCACTACCACCACGCCGAGGACGATCGTCACGCTTTGTCGGCGGAAAAAACCCATCGAGGACGAGGCCTTCGACTTCCTTACGCGTGAGAATGGTGGATAACGACGAACCAATCAATCGCGAACCCGCACCAAGAACCGTGATTTTGACTTCGTCCGGCGGATTCGCCGCAAGTAACTCTTCTTTCGCCGCACGACACGCCATGACCAGTTGACCAAACCGCGCCGGAGATAAGCGATCCGGAGGCTCGATCAAGCGTTTTTCGCACGTATGCGCCAAAGCCAAGTCCATGTTGTCGCCGCCCAATAACAAATGGCGCCCGACGGCCACCCGCTCCACGTCCACGCCTTGGCCACTTTCCGCAGGCTTCACTCGAATAAGCGATAAATCCGTCGTCCCTCCGCCCACGTCGCAAACCAAGACCAGCGCCTCGCCCCCGTGCCGCCGACACAATGCATCCAATTCATTCGCGCCGACGCGGGCCATGAAATCATAAAATGCCGCTTGCGGCTCTTCCAACAAACGAACCTCGAGCCCCGCATGATGCGCCGCTTCGACCGTCAATTCCCGAGCATCCTCATCAAAGGAAGCCGGCACCGTCAAAACAACTTCTTGGTTCTCCAGCAAGGCCTCCGGATGCGCTTCGTTCCAGCAAATTCGAATATGCTTCAACAGCCGCGTCGCCGCATCGACGGGCGATATTCGCGGCAAGTCCTCCGCGTCTTCAGCCGCACCCCAAGGCAATATCGCCGCCGTGCGATCCACTGCGGCATGCGCCAACCAGCTCTTCGACGAAGCAACCAATCGTCCGGGCACTTCACCGCCGCGTTTTCGCGCCAATACGCCGAGCACCCACGGCGCGTCCCCATGAAGGTCCGCAATGGTCTCTCCCGCAATCGGCGCATACAAAAATGACGGAAATAATAGATTCTCACTCACTTCGCCCGAGCTGACGACCTGGGGAATGGCAAATATCTCCGGCGCCTCGTTTTTACCCGGATTCGCCGACGCAACCACCGTATGCGTCGTGCCCAAATCAATCCCGACAATCATTCGTCCACGCATGAACGTCCCTCAATATGGGGTTTCACCCCAAACCCCACCAGGGGCTATCCGCCCCTGGACCCGGACCAGCGAGCGCTGGACCAATACGTTT
>CAYSYX010000539.1:0-6561 GCA_964435055.1 uncultured Polyangium sp.
GTATACGAGCGCCCCGCGTACGTGATCAGCCGATCCTGCTCGTCGTACGTGCCCGCTTCCGTGCCCAGCGCGGTGGTTCGTCCGAGGCGATTGCCATTCGGGCTGTAGTCGTAATGGATTGTCCCTGTCGAACCAATCACGTCTTCGAGGCGCCCGGCGGCATTGTACACGTAATCCACGAGCGACGTTTGTCCGCTCATCGTCTCGGTACGGCTATCGATTCGCCCCATTGCATCGCGAGGTGTATGCACGTCCATCACCACGGCACCATTCACCAGCACTTTGTACCGCCGCACTTCGCCGTGTGTATTGCGCTCGTAGACGTCTTCGACAAACCCCGCCGTGCTCCCGTCGAGTTGTCCGGTCAATGGATTCCGATGCAACGTGATCGCGCCCGCCGACGTCAAGAGGCCGTCATTGTCGTAGCCGAACGCCACGGTATTCTGCCCGTTGATCGATTCGCTCTCAATGCGGAAGAAGTTATCGTGGTCGTGATGCACGTTCGTGGAAATACCCATACTCGACCACGTTTGGTCCGTCAAGAGGCGGCCGTTGTAGCCGAAGGAAAGATTCACGGTCATGGGACCGGTGAGCGTTTTCAGGTGCCCCGTGTCCGGATCGTAATCGAACGTGATTGTACCTTCTGCGCCGGGCAGAGCCATCGTGTGCAGGCGACCGGCCGAATCCGGCGTATCGTCCACGATGCTGCTATCGGGCAGCGTCATCGTGTCACGAGCTCCGTCGAGGTCGTACGTCCACGAAGTTGTTTGTGCCGGTTGACCGTTGACACCGGGCGCCGTGTAGGTCGCGAGCTGATCCATCGGCGTAAACGTCATTGTGTGTTGCGGCTGTCCCGCCGGCGTCACCGCATTCGCGTTGCCATTGGCGTCATAAGCAACCGTTGTCGTTTGCAGCAATGGATTCGTTTCGCTCGTCAATCGCCCCACGTTATCCGTGCCAAACTGCGTCACCTCATTCAAGGGATTGGTCACAGACGTAAGGTGCCCGCGGCCATCATATTGCATGAGCCATACGCGAGTTCCCCATTGAATTCGTTCAACCTGACCATCGTTGTTGTACGAATACGTGACCGGCTCGAGGTTGCCCAGTTGTTCACTGGCAACGCGTCCTTTGGTATCGAGCAAACGCGTCACGTGGCGGTTTTCAGGCGTCACCGTCACTTCCTGATTGGTCGCTCGTGTGTAGGTCGTTTGGAAGGTCAATCCATTGATGGTCATGGTCTCGACCTGCGTAGCCAGTTCCGTCGGCTGATTCGGATTCATCGTCACATCGCGAGACCGTTTCACTTCACGCGTCAGCGTACCGATTTCGGTGGTTTCCGAGGCAGCAATCGGAGCTTGCAAGCCAAATCGAGGGTCCCCGGCGGGTTCGGTGAGCACCGTCGTTTGATCGGGAAACGTTACGGTTTGCGTCCCATTGACCGATGTTGTCGCCACCGACGTCAACGTCGACGGAGCCTCGACCAAACGCGTTTTGGCGCCTTGTTGTGATTTCGTCACTTCGTACGACGTTTTTCGGCCCAACGCCGTCGTGATGTTCACTTCGTAACCGCCTGCAACCGGGAGCTTATTCAAGCTCTTGAACCCACCGGCGGGATTGCTGTCTTTTGTCAAACGCCCGGTCAGGAAGTCGTATTCGAACGAATGGGTTTGGAGTTTCGGATCGGTCCACGTATGCAACAGCCCCGTGCCCGGATAATACGTCATATCCAAACTCTCGTTTTCGGGATTTTCGACATGATTCAAATACCCTTCGCCATCGACGTCCAGCGTGGTCACGTGTCCGAATGGCCCAATGATTTGCGTGGGCGCATGAGATAACGCGTCGTGATTGACATGTGTCGACAAACCATCGCGATCCAGGATGGCGGACAATCGACGACTTTGCGGGTCATACTCAAATGACTCCAGAATTACGCCCGTACGCGCATCCCGCGTTTGCAGATGTCGCCCCGCGGAATCGAAATCGTAGGTCTCCGTTCCCGATTCCGACATGATGCGATGACTGCCCGCTGAAACAAACGGCATCGATGGCTGAATTTTCAAGATTCGGTTTTGACCTCCAATATGGGTCACGAATACGCTGCCGTCCGGAGCGGTTGCAAGGCCCTTGAGCACGCTGAACGAGGCGGCTGCGGCCGGACCGCCCATGCCGCAAAGATTATTGCCGAAGCAACTCGATTGCTCGGGGCGTCCCGCGAATGTACTGACAATCCCATCCGTTGCTATCGTCTTGATGACCGGCCGCTCATTGAGTTGTCGATCCATAACGTACACGGTACCATCGGCGGCTACTGCGATGAGCGAAGGCTCGTTGATTGTCGCAAGGGTGCGAATCAGCCCATCCGTTCCCACGCGATACACAGCGTGATGACCACTATCCCCAATGTAGACACTGCCATCTGGCGCTACCGTAAGAGCAACCGGGTTGCCGAATACGATGTCCCTTGCAGCCATACCATCTTGTATGGTCCCGCTCGCACCGCCTCCGGCAAATCGCGTCAACATCCCACCCGGCGCAATGCGATACACGGTCGAACTGTTGGTCACATATACATCGCCGAACGTACCCGCCGCCACCGCACGTGGATTCGCCAGGTGAGTCGTCGTCGCGAGCACATCTTCTTTGGTGGGTCCAGGCAACCCATCGCCGGCGATGGTCCGCAGCCTGTGATCCGGGGTTACGCGCCGAATCCGAAGATTCGCTTGCTCGACAATGTACACGCTACCGTCGTCTGCGGTTGATGCTGCAATTGGCTGCAATAGAACCGCCGGGTGTGTTGCGTCCAAACCATCGCCGGCATAACCGCCTGGACCAACATTGCCGGCGACAATATCGAGCGTGCCATCCAGCTTCCTTCGACGCAGGACATGTGCAGCGGAATCAACCCACACAATCGACCCATCGCCGGCCACGGCGATAGATTCGGGCGTCCCAACATCGGTTCCTGTTACAACAAGTTGCAGCATCGATTGACGCGCCCGTGCGCTCACGCGACTGCCGTCCCCTCGATAAAGTACGCGATCAATCGAATCATACACGTGATGCCGATCGGCGGTAAAACCACCGAGCCCCAACGCTTCGGCACTGTAGGCTCCGAGCGTCGTGTACCAATGTTTCCACAACGTAATCGGTGTACGTCCGGAAATACCCGTGCCGACTGTCACGGTTTGCGCGCCAAACGATTGTGTGGCAGACGGCGTTCCGTATTCGGCTTCGTATTGATATCCAACGGAAACCTTGGCCGGTTGTGCCCCATGCAGAATGCGTCCTTGTGCGTCCTTGCCATCCCAAGGCGGCAATTCCACGCGCTTGTTCTTTTCGCATACCCCGGAACAGTCCACATTGACGCCAAAACTCCTCCCGGCGACTTCGAGCCGCACCGCGATCGTTTTGAGTGACGACGGCAATTCCTTCGACCCCGTTGCCGGAATGCTGATCGCATACGCTTCTTTGCGGCCGAACGCTCGATCGCTGCGATAATTGAGTGTATACGGTGTCCCGGCGATCGGTATGCGTTCACCGACAATCTGATTTTCGCATTCAATGATCGAACCGCTTTGTTGGCACGAGTCATCTTCCGGTCGAGGTGTTTCCGGAGCTGCGCCCAAGGGGCACTTTTCATCATCCGGGACGCACGCGTCAATCGGCGGCATCGGCCCGAAATTCAGGTCGACCGTTGAAAAATGATGCAATTCCACACGCCACAGAGACGTGCCCACCGGATACAATGATGCAAGTTGCATTCTTTCTTCGGCGGATAACACAATTGGCGTGTTGCCGGAATCGATCACGGCGCCTGTTGCATCGGTACCTATGATTTGAATCACGCGACCATCAAACTCGGGAATCCATTTCGCATTTTCGCGATCATACACGCCTAAGGGAACTTGCGTACCCACGGGTATACCCAAGAAATTGTCCAAGTAAAACGCAACGGGTTGGTTGAAATCGACCTGGGTGGCTCCTGCGGCCATCGCTTCGTCGATGCTCAATTCGACGGCATACGTATATGCGGACGCTGGTGGCAAATCGGCCGGCATCATTGCGGGACCATTGAGACCGATGGTGAATTCGGTCGCTCGTATCGTCACACTTCCATTCAATGGTTGCACCAGCGGCGCACCGACCGCTTGGGGAATGGTCATGGTTGCGGTCGTATTCGGTGCAAAGAGCATTGTGGCTTGGCGCGAACCGTCTTGATCCACCTGCACGGCCCCTCGGGCCACTTGCATGAATGGAGCGTCCACTGTCAATACGGTGGATTGCATATCCACAGCGCGAAGAATCACGTCCTCCAGCGGGAGATCTTGTTGGTAGGCGGGAGAAATTTGTCGCTGAACTGGTAAATAGCCTTTCTTCTCGAATACGAGCGTGCGCACGACACCGCCGCCCACCACCATGGAATAACCGCCATTGGGCAAGGTATACGTGTGACCAAAGGGCTCCGATGCACTTCCCGGAGGGCCGAGCACGCGAACTTTCACTTCTGGAATCGCAATGCCATCCATTCCAACGACCCTTCCACGTACGGCGGCTAAAATGGCGGGATCCAGTGTCTCGGATGCCAAACGCTCTTTTATTTCCGTCTGCAATGGCGGCAACCCGTCATAAACGCATTTCATCGATTCGACGATCTGCGTCGGTATCGTTGGATCGAGCGGTGCACATGCCGTATGTATTGCGCCGCCATCCTCCGGATCGCACCAATCCAACGTATTGGGGTTTCCATCGTCAACGCTGATCAGCGTGTGTACCGGACCAACCATTGGATCGCAGGTGTCCGTCGTACAATCGTCACCGTCATCCAAGAACTCCGGCGACAACGGAGTCCCTGACAAACACGCGGACTTACCATCGCACGTTTCGATACCATTGCAAACATCGCCGTCTTCGCAGGACGCTCCCAAGGGCACCGGAACATGCTGAACTTCCCCGGTCAAACCACTGCATGCCGTACACGGATTGCCATCTTCAATGGGTGTACCTGCCAAACAGTTGCCATTGCCGTCGCATACTTCGGCGCCGTTGCATGGATCCTTGTCCGCACACGACGTTCCCGCGGGCATCGGCGGTCGGACGCATCCGTCCGTGGTTAGCGTACCCTTCGTACAATAATCGTAACGACATGGACTCGGTTCCGGGCTCGGCGGGAGCGTCGGGAGCGTGATGATGTCGACCTTGGGCAGAATTTCGATATCGGCCCCGTAAAATGCACCCGTCGCATCGACCTTTTCGGAAAACGTCAATGTTCCTTCAGCGGCATAGACAACTGCACGCACCTCCGACTTCTCGCCAAATGAAATAGCGCGTGGAAAATCTGTCACTCCACCCGCGCCGCCATTGGTTCCACCAACCTCGATGCGCGTGTTCAAAATGACTTGCGATGTATTCGTGGGGCCAATGAATGATTTTTCACCGGTTGCAAGACGTCCGGCAATTCGCAAGACGGTTGGCGCGTCGGTCAACAATCGACTCTGTTTACCGAGTGTAAGCGATTGGATGTGATAAACGCCGCCCGCAAGACGCAAGGTCCCCTTGTCACCCACAATGATGCCGTCGTAGGAGCCATCGGAAGGGATCGGAACTGTTGCGTTCGCGGGGACTGAAAGTGACGTCGTTCCGGGAAAGGACTTGGGAAGGATCGGTAACGCCGGCATCGGACCAAGCGGCGACATCGGCCCGTGGTTCGCCCCCAGATCCACAACGTCGTTGGCGTGAATCGCTCCAAGCGTCGCCCCCGCCCTCAACAGCAACGAATCCGCGTTTACGTCATTGTTGGTCGAGACGACCGCCAGCTCCCCGATCGCCACTTCATACCCAGGAACCAGCGTCGGCCCTTGTCCCGTTCGTTGTACGCCAAGTCGACCACCATGTATCTGCGCTTCGCGCCCCACCGAGACGCTGTTGCGCGCGTAGACACCAAAGTAACTTACGTTGGCAAGGGAAGACTGTGATGTCGCTCCCTGCCGCGCTGCGCCAAGCTCTTCATCGGGCGGATTTGTGGCTTGACTGCATGCTGCCGAACTCGCCGCAAGGGAAGTGCATGCCAACAGGAACCAACGTCGTCGCGAAGCGTGAAGCATACGTGCATGGAAACGCGCAACATCTGTGGCCGTCAACTTGACCGGACGCATGCGTAGAAAAAGAAAAAAAGTCCATACATTTTAATGTTTTACAAGATTTTACAAGATTCGTTGGTTTTTCCTTGATTCGGGGACAGTGTGGCCAACATCGCCTCCGAGTGCGTCGATGTTGGCCATGACGTACGACAGCCCAGGTCCATACGTTTCAGCCTGCGAAGCGAAAACGCGCGATAAACTACAAGAGGTTGAATTTATCTTGATTTGGCACATCGTCTGTGCATGCTTGCAATGCACGTAGTCTTGCATGTCAGTGGATTGACGATCGCTACGTCGGGCCGCTCATCTACCCACCACGAAGGTCATGTCGTCGTCAATACGCACTTTTGCGAGGCTCTCTCCCCGTCCAGTGCGTAGCCGCCAAGATCAACTCGCCATCCAGTGCGTAGCCGCCAAG
>CAYSYX010000540.1:0-6552 GCA_964435055.1 uncultured Polyangium sp.
GCGGTGAGCTTGGAGAGTTCCGATCATTTCGTTTTTTTTGCCATTGCTGGGGACATCAAAACATGCGATTATGTCCGAATGCGACAAAACCTGCTTCTTCTTGTTCTTGGCGTGTTCACGTTTGCTGCCGCTTGTGATTCCACCACCGGCGGTTCCACCTCGAGCAGCTCGAGCAGTTCATCGAGCTCGGGCAATGGCGGTTCTGGCGGAAGCGGGGGCCAAGAAATGGGTGGCTCCGGCGGCACTGGCGGATCGGGAGGCGTTATGGCCGGATGCCGAACGGCAACGGATTGCCAGGGGATGCCGAGTTTTTGCGCGTCGTATACGTTGGAACCGCTTTGCGACGGACAACCGGATACATCAGTGGTCAACGATTGCATGATGGATACGGATTGCCCCACGATGAACGATATTTGCGACGCGACGTTATGCATCGTGCCGCATGGAGGCGCGCAAACGGGATTGCATTGTCGACCCGGATGCATGGCGAACGCCGATTGCGGTCCCGGGTTCGCTTGCAGTCCGACGCACCATTGCGACGCGGCGCCTTGCGCGATGAATGCCGATTGCGGTAGCGGCAATTTCGTTTGCACGATGGGCCAATGCAAACGCAAGGATTGTACTGCGGACGCCGATTGCGCGAATTTCTGCGTCGATGGATCGTGCTGGGCCAATCTCGGCGAATGCAAACCGGCCGTTCCGTGATTGCGCTTCAATGCCCCACCCCGTCGTTCCGCATCATTCCCATAACATCGTTTGAGCGCCCACGAGTCGCGGAAGCAAATCCCGCGGCGGCTTGTGGAATCATCTGGCCTTCGTGAAGGATTCACGTTACAAAACCTCATGCATTCGCCGGTCCCCGTCGCGCTGCTGCATACACCTCACGTCGAAAATATGGCCATGGCGTTTCAAGCCTCCGTGCTCGAACCGCTCGTGCGTCGTGGCGTTATGCGCCTGACTGCGCGTGAGGTCCTGTTTGCTCGCGATCATCTGCTCTTCGAACGAATCGAAGGCGTGCAGCTCTTGATTGTGTTTCTGTCGCAAGGCATCGATCGCGTCCTGCTTCGAGGCATTCCGTTACTCGAAAGCTTGCGTCTGCGTCACGGTCGGTCGGCATTGGTTTTACCCGTATTGGCACAAGCGACGTTCGAATCGGAAGCTGAAGGGTTTTTGCCCTTGCCCATGGCCGAACCTCCCGCCGATGTTCAGGCGCTGGTTCGTCTCGTACCGGCGGTCGAACAGGCATTGGGGCAAATTCGTTCATTGACGACGAACTTTGTTGAACGTCCGCCGCCCAAAGCTTTGGTTGGGCGCGACAAAGCCCTCGAAGACATTGCGGCATTTTTCGATGGCGGAGTGGCTCGGTTCATTTGTCTCACCGCGCCATTTGGTCGCGGAACGAGCAGCCTTGCGCGTGCGTATGCTGAATCCATAAAACACGAATTTCCCGGCGGATTCATTGAAATGAGCTCTCCGGATGACGACGAAGCTTCGGCCCGATTGGCTGATTCGCTGGGAATTCATACCCTTCCATCGAACCTGCAATCGCCGGCAGTGCCGTTGAACGACGTTCTTGCTTCGCGAACCGATACGCTCATCGTATTCGAGACGAGTTTTCGAGAATTTACGAGAAATCCGCCGCCAATGTTTGGTGCGCGCATGATCATTACGACGCACGTGGAAATGAGCGTGCCGACCGCCTACACCTACCAAGTGCCACCGCTGGACCCATCCGCAGGAGCTGCATTTGCCGAGCATTTGGGTTTGGAAGGGCCGCTCGTGGAATGGGCCGAAGGTGAACCTTTGGCGTACAAGTTGATTCGGAGCATGTTATCGCTCGAATCTGACGAGGACAAGATTCTCCACGCGCTGACGCAGGCAAAAGGTTCGCTCAAAAAAGGCGACCTCCACGAAAGTTGGTTGACGCCCATTGCGGCGTTTTTCACCGTTTGGTGGTCGCTTTTGCCCGACGAAACGCGTCGTGTCGCCTTATCGCTCAGCTTGTGCCCTTCGAGCGGGATGATGCCTCGGGACCGAGCGCAACGATTTGCCGATATGGGCCATTCCTTCGAGTCGGCTCTGGAACCGCTGCTTCTTGCCGATTTGGTGACTTCGACAAACGCAGGTCTTTTGGTTGTTCAACCCGCGCTCATCGCCTGGATCGAACGATTTCAATCCGCAGCTCGCGTCGCCGCCGGCGCACGTGCGCAGCAAGCCCAAGAGCGAACGTTTCTCGATGTGGAACGCGTCGAGCGTGAACATACGACGCGGGGCACCGATGCATTGCTGGAGGAAATGTCCACGCTGCGTCAAGCGGGGCTTTTTGGGGCGAGCGATCCGTATTCGAATATGCGCAGCATGATTGAACGTGGGCGAGGGTTTTTCAAAACCCCACGGGACCGGGATCGGCCGGAAGCGTTTCTGCAATTTTTGCTCAATCAAGGTGTTCGGTTCGACAATCCCGAGGTGCGCGAAAAAGCGACCAACCTCCTTGAAGGGCGCGAGCTTGCTTTTCTCCAGGATCGATTCGTCACGGGTGGTCCGAATTTGCGGCGTATTCTCCGCGACCGAGACAAACGTTTGACCACGTATTCGATGCGTGCGGGACATGCCGGCGTCATCGTGGCTTTGGCGTCTACGCCGCGAGGTCTTCTTTCGGCCAGTGAAGATGGGCTTCTTTTGTACTGGGATGTGACGACGGGTGTTTGTCTTGGCGCCATGGATGCTCTGCCGCGAAGCCTCTCCGCGATGGCTGCGGATGTCGAGGGCACTCTGGCCATCGTGGGTTCGTCCGACGGAACGATACATGTATGGAACTTGGAAACGTTCTTATGCCAGGCGCGGGTCAAACATCCCGAGCCGGTCTCCGTTGTCGCGTCGAATCCCCTGGGGACGGCGTGGGCGAGCGCGGGGCCGTCGGGGGCGGTGTTGGTTTGGAAAGCGGTCAATGGCGAGGTGGTGGCCAAAACATGGGCGCATCAAGGCAACGTGACGGGTTTGGCGTGGCTTGACCATTCACGTTTGGCGTCGGTGGGGGCCGACGGCGTTTTGCGGGTTTGGAACGGTGAAACCATGCAATGCCTTCATGCCCGGTATTTGCACGGACCCGCTTTGACGCTCGCGCGGGCTCGCAATGGAACGTTTGCAACGCTGGATGCGTCGGGGCATTTGTCGAGCTTTTCCGCGGATACGTATGAAGAAATCAGGTGTGTTCACGTCGGGGCCCGCGCGATTTCATGCGCCGTAGGCGATGACGGAGCGTTTCTCTTCACGGGGTATGACGACGGAGTTGTTCGGGTTTGGCAGGGTGAATCGGGCCGGCTCATTGCCGAACGCGCCGACCGTTTTCCGATTCGCGCCGTGGTTGCGTTGGGACCGACGTCCTTTGCGCATTCGGAAATGAACGTGTTTCGTGTCGTGGATGTTCGATCGCCGGGAGACGTCGCGCGTTTGCCCGTGGTCGCTGCGCTGCCGTTGCAAACGTCGCCGGACGTGCCCGAAGTGAACTTGCCCGAGCTTCCGTGGCCCGTCGTCGATGACGCCATTTCATCGCCGGGGGCATTGCTCGAATACACTGTTTCGCATACGATTGCGCGTGAAGAAATCGTCCCTCGGGCAGCGCACGCCATGACAAACTCTCCCGCGGGAGACTTGATCGTTTTGGGTCTGGATGCTTCGGTGCATGTTTTCAATTTGGAAACATTGAAGCTCGTGCGGCGATTCGCACCGCCTTTCGAGGAACCTTTTTGGCCCACCTTGAGTATCGACGGTTCTTGGGTCTTGTCGGCGGCGCCGCGGCGCAAGACGGGCGACGATTCGGATTCGGAAGGGCCGCCGGCGGAGCGAACCATTGAGGTATCCGGTCGGCGAGACACGATCATCTGGGATACTTCGTCCAATCAAATCGTGGCGACACTTCCGCGCGAAGTCGAGCCGTCTATGTTATTCACGAAAACCGCAGCTGGAAACGTGTTTTTGGCCATGCGGGACGGCATGGAGATATGGGATCCGAATACGACGCAACTGCTCGGTCATCGGCGGGGGGAATGTATCGCCTTGTCAAAATCGGGACGATGGGCAGCGATACGGGCCGAGAATGGCATTTTGATCGAAGACGTCGACTCGGGAAAACCCCTGCGTCTCATTCGCGGCATTTCCGGGCTGCGAGGTAGGTGTTTGTTGCGTAGTGACGGACGAGCTTTGGTGATGATGGAATACTCGAACGAGCTGACCTTCGTGGATACGGAAAATGGCACGGTGCAGCGCGTATGTCGATCTCGGGATGAATTGCGGACCTTTGCTTTTTCCGCGGATGAGAATCTCGTCTTCATTGCGACGAAAGAAGGAGAAATCGACATTCGCGAAACCCTGACCGGCGTATTGCGTGGGCGATGCTCGTGTCCGAAACCGACGTCCATTCGTTTCCTCGTGCCGTCCTCGCGTCTTGTCGTGGTTGGTGATCGCGCGGGTATGCACGTGTTCGATCCACCGGCGCATCCGGATTGAAATTTTTTGTTTGACAAGCATGAGGCGCGGGGATATAAAGGCGTTGTTATGGATACTCCCATCCTCGAACGAATCTCTCTGCTTCGTCGACGCTTGACCCGGCTCCGCGACGGTCTTTGACCTCGGTTCCGTCGGGACCCGTGCCGTGGGCGCGGTCTCGGTCCCGTGGCAGGCGCGACGCCTCGCCGAACTCGACTCCCTTCTCAGTTCCAACGACCTTTGGCGCAATCGCGAGCGTGCCGAGCAGCTCTTATCCGAGCGGGCACGATTGGGATCGCAATGGGATCGTATTACCTTCGCCGAGGAAAAGCTCGACGAAGTGGAAGGGTTTGTCGCGCTCGTGCTCGAGGAAAACGATTCGATGGCGCTCGATGCTGTCGAATCCGATGTGACGTTGCTCGAAACGCATGTGCGAGAAACGATGCATCAATGTGCTCCGCCGGAACCCGAAGGGTGCCGCGGTGTGGTCATGACGGTGCAGCCAGGTGCGGGAGGCGTGGATGCGAAGGATTTCGCCGAAATGCTTTTGCGCATGTATACGCGTTGGGCGACGCGTCGCGGGCTCGACATCGAAATCATGCATTGCCAAGAAGGCGCGGACGCGGGAATCGATATCGCGACCATGCGCATTCCCGGGGCGGGGATATACAACCTGCTTCGGGGTGAACATGGCGTGCATCGACTCGTGCGGGTGAGCCCTTTTGGCAAAGGTGATCGGCGACAAACCTCGTTTGCCGCGGTGGAAGTGGCGGTTGATGTGGACGACACCATTTCGATTGACATTTCCGACGACGACCTCGAAGTGACGACGATGACGGCCGGTGGTCCGGGTGGTCAAAACGTCAACAAAGTCGCTTCGGCCGTGCGTATGCGGCATCTTCCGACGGGGATTGTCGTGGTCGCTCGATCCGAACGCAGTCAGCATCAGAACCGCGCCAATGCATTACGCATTTTGCGCAGCAAACTGATGCAAATCGAAGTGGAGCGTCGAGAAAAACTCATAGCGGAACGTCGAGGTGAACGAACGTCGATCGCGTTTGGTCATCAGCGGCGGAGTTACATCTTTGCTCCGCAGCGATTGGTTCGCGATGAGATTTCGGGTATCACGAACCCGCAGGTCGAGCGCGT
The DNA here is from genome assembly GCA_964435055.1 of uncultured Polyangium sp. GTDB lineage: Bacteria > Myxococcota_A > Polyangia > Polyangiales > Polyangiaceae > Polyangium. Next base: position 5,635 of record CAYSYX010000540.1, read on the forward strand.
TCTCGATGGCGAACTGGATGCGTTCCTCGAACCCGTCGCCCCATAATCGTTGCTCCTGCCGATAAAAGCGAAAGTGCCAACCATGGTTCGACCGTGGTTGGCACTTTTCATTTTTGCAAAAGTAGCTGTCCGATACGAGTATCGAGCTGTTTTCGGGCGGACAGCGCGCGAATCGGCAACCTTTTCTACGTCGCGCTCGGATTCTCCGCCAGCTGCGTGAGCACGCGTTCCATTCGCACGAAAACTTCGTTCATGATATCTTCGGGCGGCAGGAACGTCAGACGCAAATGGTTCGTCTTGGAAATGTTGAAGCCCGATCCGGGCACGACGAGCACGTGCTCCTTTTCCAGCAATTCCCAAGCGAACTTGGCATCGTTGAAATGCGGAATCTTGTGCGTGTCGATCGACGGGAACGCGTACAAGGCGCCCGTCGGTGCGGCCACGTGCATGAATTGCGAACGCGCAATGCCATTGATGAGCGCTCGACGTTGTTTCCCGAGGCGCCCCGAATCGGCCGTTAATTCGTAAATGCTCTGATGCCCCGTCAATGCCGTCTGGACCGCGAATTGGCTCGGCACGTTCGCGCAAAGACGCAAAGACGTCAGCACTTCCAGCCCTTCGAGGTAATCCTTGGCGTGGTCCTTCGTGCCGGTGAAATACACCCAGCCCGTGCGATAGCCGCAGGCGCGATGCACTTTGGACAATCCGCCGAAGGTAGCGCACAATGTCTTTTCCACGAGCGTCGCCAAAGGAACGTGTTTCGCTCCATCGTAAAGAATGCGATCGTAAATTTCGTCGGCGTACACCACGAGCTGGTGACGTTCGGCCATGCGAACCAATGCTTCGAGCGCCGATTGCGGATACACCGCACCGGTGGGATTGTTGGGATTGATGATGATGATCGCGCGTGTCCGCGGC
>CAYSYX010000541.1:0-6550 GCA_964435055.1 uncultured Polyangium sp.
CGGGCTGCAACTGGAGCCGGTCAAATGCTTCGCGATCGAGCGACAAGGTCTTGTAAATCTCGCTGATACCTTGTGCGTTTCGCAGGATGACGATTTTCTTCGACGCCAATTGATGAAATTCCGGTGCGGGAACCGCCAATCGCTCGATATCGTGATGTGTCCGAGTTTTTCGGGGCCACGTGAAGGAGGCAAGCCACCGTTGGAATGGTTCGGGGAGTTCCTCCAGCTTTTTTATACGTTTGGTGGCAAAAACCTCGGCGAGCAGTTTTCCCAAAAAGGCAACGTCGTGCACACCTTCCGTCACGAGGTAGAAGAAGCTGGTCATCGAATGTCGAGCCCCCCTTCGCGCAACGCGCAAAGTTTCTCGTAATCATAACGGCGCGCTTCATGAGTCGTGTCGGTTCGCCTGAGCCAATATGCACAGAAAGCTTCTGCACGCCCCGCTTTTTCAATACAAGCGAGCGTGGCATCAATGGCCTCCAGACTGTGCGTCGTGGCAAGAATTTGAACGCTCATTTCATTTGCGGCGACAAAGAGTTTGTCGAACACTTGTTCGTGTAGCGCGTGGTGAATTCCCGCCTCGATTTCATCGATGAGCAACACGCCCCGCGAAGCTCGAACGAGCGCCAGTGAAAGTGCGGTCGCACGTCGCATTCCGTCGCCGAACGACGCCAAGTCGACGACGCCACGTTTCTTGTGGTTTACGCGAACGGCTTCCCGTCCGAGAGACGCAATGACATCAATGTCCTCGACATCCGCGTCGAACAGTTGCAATACTTCGACCGCGACGTGTTTCTTTCCCTCATCGACGACGCGACTCAGGTGCTCGACGAGGGCTTTCGTCGAGCGATGCGTTGCTGGTGTCACAGTAAAGACCTTGTATGCTTTGCCCTCCGTCCACTGTGTTGTGCGCCCGCGGCGAAACTCCATAGTTTGTATCGACGCACCATCAATGCGCAATTCGAGGCGAATCAGTGCTTCACTCGTAGGATCGCCATCCCAGCTCTCGGTGGCAAGACACCGAGCTTCCAGACTTCGGTGACCATCGCTTGCGAGGTCCGCATCAATCAGCATTCGCTTTGACTGCTGCGGTCCGTCCTCGAGACGCATGGCCGCACCACCGGGGAAAAGGGACCACAACCCATCACTGAGCGGCATATCCATGTCGCGGTGGCGTGCAACCTGAACCCATTGCCCGGGATCCGGGGCGCGCAGAGCTAGTGCAGTCGCTTCAAGGACCGTACTCTTGCCACTATTGTTCGCGCCAAAGAGCCACGTCAGCGGGCAGATATCCGCCAAAACCACCCCGGTTGTAGCTCGAAAAGACTTCAAATCCAGCGTTTTTAGAATCGGCTTCATCATGGCTTCGAAACAATCAGCTTTGCTCGCCGGGAGCCCGCGTCGCTCCACGTCGTTTCCGCACGTACACCACTCGCCCAACCTTGTCAATCAACTTGCAGAACGATGTTCGGTGTAACCTAGTCGTCAACGCGAACCCCGTTCTCTCCGTTTCCCCCCTCGCACATTTCTATTGACTCCCCCGTTCGTCCTCCTGATAATCGCGCCTCCATGGAAACCCCGCGAACACTGGAAGCCTGGCGTGTCGAGGCGCTTTCCATGCTCGCACGTATTGCTCGCGCGCAAGGGATGGCCCGATTGCGGCAAGATCCCGTGCTCAACAAAGTCGTCAACATCGTCGGTAGTTACGCCGTCGAAGAAGCGCTCGAGCAGCCCATTCCCACGCCAATCGATACCGAAGTGGCGCATCTTCGAAGTCACTTGGTCCGGCTGTTGCACGATTACCCGCTGCTCAAAGCAAAAGCCAATGCCGCGAAACCGCAACTGACGCTGGGTTTGACGCCGCCCCCGCCTCCGCCGCCTCCGCCGCCTCCCGTCGAATTGATTCCGACGGCGCCTCCGCGGCAATACACGATGCATAATCTGGCGGATCCGCTGTTCGTCCGGGAAATGACGAAGCCGCCCCCCGGTCCGAAGCGCCGAGATATCCATTCACCGGAAGCCGCAAACAAAATTCTCGGACGACAAACCGACGCGATTGCCGGCTTTTTTGCTCCAACGCCGCCGACCGAGCCGACTGCGGTCGAAAATGCACACGCCTGGACGGCGCATTTCGAATTGAACGAGGGTCTTTGCATCGTGGCGGGACCTTGGAAAGGTTTGCCCGGATTCGTCAAAATGCTCGACCTTGCGACCGGGGACCATCGACAAACCGTATTTGCGGCCAATCTGCGGCATGGCCGGACGCGAATCGACGTGCCTGCGTCGACGAACGAATACCGATTTTTCGGGGGCGAGTTTCAAGATGAAATCGGTGAGGACCTCGCCGCCTTGACCTTGCCCGGGTTTACCGCGGCGCGCGCGACGGCATTTCGCGTGGACGTCACGGGCGAAGGGAAAATGCTCACGGCGGCCGTTCTTTCGCCCGGACGAACGTATCGCATCTTGGTTCCACCGGAATTCGATGCCCGGGAATTGGCCGGCGATACAGGTAAAACCCTGGCCGGCGGGTGGTATGGCTTCGAGATCACGTTGCCCAAACCCATGACGCCGGACGCCGAGGAAAAACTCTTGCGCTTGGGATTGGCGACCGCGAAAACGAGCCTGGATGTGGATTTCGTGGGCATTGGCCCGCGGGAAGTTCGCACGGGACGAAATGCCGAGCGTTATGCCTGTTTTACGTCCTCCGATGCCCCGGTGATTTCAATCGCGGGCGTGGAAACGCGGGAAGCGGGCGAACTTGCGCTGTTCTTGGCCGGATCGTCAAGCCAAACTCGTTTCGATTTACCTGCGGGCCGTGATTTCCTCGTGCAGCTTGGACCTTTGCCCGAAGGTCGATATGCGCTGGATGTGCTCTCCTCGGACTTGACGCGCGAGCCGGAACGGGTTCTTTTCGAGGTCGATGATCGCAGCGCACGTGCCCGCGCATGGCCGCGTGCGCAGGCGAGCCTCACGCTCGCGGGCGAGCGTGAGGTGATCGATGGTGACGTCAAACGCGCCGTGGAACTCAGTGCGCTCGACGAGACAAACCTACGCTTGGACGTACCCCCGCTCTTTTCGATTGCGGTGCGTTGGGAAGGCGAAACCTCACGGCGCTTGTCGCCGCTCGTCGCCGATCGCGATGGGGTCGTGCCGATATCGGATTTGCTCGGGCAAATCGAGGAGGAACGCGCGTACGCGTGGTTCGGGGACCTCATTTTGGATTGCGCCGAGTTTGGCCGGGTCATTTTGCATCATCACACGCCGGTGAACGAAGGGCATCTTTGGCAACGCGTGACGGCGCTTTATGCGGAACGAGCGCGCGTGGCGAAAACGATGATTGATCCGTCGATGGTTTACCAATCATGGATTCAGCCTTTGTGTCGGCTTTTTCGATATCGAATGGAGCCGGCCCGCGTGGCGCTCGACTCGCACGCGGAGTCACCTTATCAGCAATTTATTGCTTTTACGTTGGAAGTGGTGATTCGAGGCGACCACGGCATGACGCTCGAGCGCGTGGGATTGCTGGTGGTTTGTCCTCGGGGAACGGATTTTGGCGGGCACGGAGTGGACGGCGTTCGAGCCATCGGCGAACGACTAGCCCGCGAGCAGAATGTGGGGCGAGTGATTTTCACGGATGGTTTGTCCTGGCTTGGGTACGAACGCGGACGAACATTTCAACGGCCGCCGACGAACATCGTGACGCTGCTCGAAGACGAATCGGGTTTGCCGTCGGCGGACAATGAATCGACCCGCGCACGTTTTACCGAATTCCTTTGCCAATTTCACGCTTGAGGGAGCAACGCAAGGCCGATGAACCCAACCCTGCTTTCGCTCGAAACCTACAAAGCGCATGTCGAAGCTCATTACGGTGGTTTGACCGCGGGACATGCCGAATTCATTGCGGAGGTCATGCGCGGGGAACTTTTGGCGCATGGGTTTGCTTTACGCTGGATCCTCGAATCGCGGGTGTACGAATTGTTGACGCATTTCGGGGTCACGCGTGAGCAGGTCGCCGATGTGCGACGAACACTGGAGAGCATTGGGGATGTGCAATCGGGGCCGGGTGGAGAAATCGCGCCGGCGCCATTACGCGGGGTGCGCCTCGGGGCGGGACGGTGGATGGTGGTCGGGGCCGTGCCTACGTCGGAAATACGCAAGGGCTTGGATGTTCCAGTGACGGGTTTGCCGCGACGTTTATCCACAGAGGACGAAACGCGAATCCAACGGTTTGTCGCGGACCTCGGCGGGCACGTTTTGGAGGCGACGCGTTTTGCGGGACTCGATCGGGCCCCTTTGCCGGACATTTTTATGGATGAGCTCAACGAACGACTCGAAAACGCGGCGCGATATCACGATCGGGCGAGCGTATTACGTTGGGACGATTGGGACGTTTTCGAGCCGTCGGCAGCGTCGACGAAGGTTTGGCACAAGGTTGCTCCGACTGAATCCGCCCGCATCGTGCGAGCGAAACAAGCGGGCGGATGGCTGGCGTATGGTTGGGCTTGCCAAACGAATGCGTTGCGACGCATCGTGCCCTTGTCCCCCGATGAAGCCCGACGGGCGATGCTCGTCTACCGAGCGCGTGCTGGGTTGCCCGCCATTCTTCCGAGTACACGCACCGAGTTTGGCTCGGAAATACATTTGCCGGTTTTACTCCCGAGCGCCGAATATCGGTGGCTCGCGGCCACGGGGGAATCGATGGACGAGCCGCGAAGAGTTCGCTTCGACGCGACAAACTACGCGCGGGCACGAGGCATGCTCGAGGAACGGCTTTTCGTGATGGTCGAGGAGGGTTCGTGACGACGCACCGAATGAGCAAATATGCCGAGGAAGGCATTTTGCAGAATGTCGAAGATGCCACGTTTTTGCGGCAACGACGCAACATCCAGGCGGATGACGTCTTCGATTTCAGTGGCATTCGCGCGGCAACGCCGGAATTTCTCGACACGTTGTTCGCGGAGATGAAATCGCCGGCGCTCGTCGAATCTTTTCGAGGTGTCGAGGGGCCGTTGGTGGACGCATTGCGGGCTTGGATCGCGCCGCCGTCGGTCGCTGCAACGGCGAAGGTTACGCCGGTGGTCACGTGGACGCGCAACACCACGCCGGAAGAAGAAAAGTATACGCCTACGCGGTTGGCCAATCGATTGCGCCGGCAATTGCGCCGGTACATCGAGAGCGCGTATCCCTTGAGTGATGCGACGCTCATCAAGGCGCGTCGGCAGCTCTTGGAAGTCTCCGAGGGCGGAAAACTCCTGGCGCAAGAGCCCTTCGTCGAAACGACGCCGCGATATCGAGTTTTTCAGGGAACGTATGCGGACCTCGGACTATCCGCGGCCACGACGGCGCTCTTCACGCGTTTGTCGACGGCGCCGACCGATCACGATTCCGAGCGCATGCTTTTGTTTTCGACGATGTACGAGCACCAGGCTCGAGCTTTTCAAGCATTTTTGAATGACGGGCGGGATCTGGTCGTGGCGACCGGAACCGGGTCGGGAAAAACCGAGTGTTTTCTTTTGCCGCTTTTAGCGCGGCTCTACGAAGAAGCCGCAGGGCGTCCGCAGAGTTTTTCGCGGCGTGCGGTGCGAGGCTTGATTCTGTATCCCATGAACGCGCTGGTCAATGATCAATTGTCGCGTCTACGCTTGCTTTTGGGTAGCCAAACGACGATGCAGGCATTTCGTGATTTGGGTGCGTCGCGCCGCCATCCCGTGTTTGGCATGTACACGAGCCGCACACCTTACGCGGGACCGCGAGACTCGAGCAAAGACGGCGATCGGGTCGAGCCGCTCTTGAAGAAGTTCATCGAAATGCCCCACGAGCTGAAAGCGGAGCTCAAAAAGCTCGGGCGGTATCCCGCGAAAAACTTGGAAGCATTTTTGGCGGCGGAGCGCGCTGAAAAAGGGATATACAAAACGGGCAAGAAAAAGGGGCAGGCTTATACGAAGCACCATTGGGACGAGCGATTGCAAACGGGGCGGGACGATCGCGAGCTTTTTACGCGTCACGAAATGGTGTACGACCCGGAAACGGGTCAAGGTGGAGCGCCGGATGTGCTCGTGACAAACTATTCGATGCTCGAATACATGCTGGCGCGTCCGTTCGAACGTCCCATTTTCGACCAAACTCGGGAATGGTTGAAGCAGCCGGATTCTCAATTGCTGCTGGTTTTGGACGAAGCGCACATGTATCGCGGAGCCAAAGGCGCGGAAGTGGCCTTTCTGCTGCGTCGGCTTTTCGCGCGACTCGAGATCACCGACAAACCCGAAAAGATTGCCGTCATTTGTACGAGCGCTTCGCTCGGGGCGGATGCCAAAGAAAATGCGCGAAGGTTTGCCGCGGACCTTACGGGAAAACCACCGGAAGATTTTGGTGTCGTGTTCGGCGTACGTGAACGCCCGTCGCCTGCCGAGCCGGGTGATGCAGCGCTCGCGGATGTATTGGCTCGCGTGCCGCTCACGGCATTGCAAGGAGATGGTGGGCCGGATGCCTTGGTCGAAGCGATCGGGCCGGTCGTGCGCCATCTCGGAGACGACCAGCCGCCGCCCTCCCC
>CAYSYX010000542.1:0-6516 GCA_964435055.1 uncultured Polyangium sp.
CTTGGGAGGTTCGGGCTTGGGCGGAGCAAAGGCGGCCTCGACCTTGGGCGGCTCGTGTTTGACCGGAGCAACCTCGACCTTGGGAGGTTCGGGCTTGGGCGGAGCAAAGGCGGCCTCGACCTTGGGCGGCTCGACCTTGGGCGGCTCGGGTTTGACCGGAGCAACATCGAGCTTCAGCGGTTCGTGTTTGGGTGGCTCGGGTTTGGCCGGAGCAACCGCAATCTTTGCCGGCTCCGGTTTCGGCTGAACCACCTCGATTTTTGCCGCTTCCGGCTTCGGAGACGTCGGTGGTTTGACCTGGAGCGCGATCGTCTTTTCCGTGCTCGGCGCTCTGTCTGCGCCGGGCGTTATCTTGGTCGGCGTTGCCGCAACCGTCGCGTTTGCCGGCGGCGATGGAGCATGCGCTTGGTGCAACGGCGCCGTTTCCTTCGGAGCGCTCGTCGTTGCGTTCGGAGGCGCTGCCGGTGCGTGCGTTCGCGGCGGACCGGCTTGTGGAATGAGTGGCGCGAAGGGTTTGGGCGGTAAAACCGACGGACGATTGCGACTTCTGGGGGACTCCCCCGAGCGTGAGTCCGGTCCACGTGACGAGTGACTTCGGGCCCCTTCATGCCGCGTCAGAATCGACGCATCCGTCGCCGGAGCGATCGCGAGCTTTTCTTTTGAGCCCCAACCATCATCGGGTGCGTCCGGGAACGTCGTCACGGGCAACGCCGCCGCGCGCATGGCTGCTTTGTCGATGGGCGGAGCTTCTTCCGAACCTGTTTCCGGCGGAATGGAACCCAACGCAACGCGACTCGACGCGACGCGATTGAAAATGGCCCCGCTCGTCGGCGGCCGATCTTCACCTTGCGATGCTCCACGGAGCGCCGCCGCCAGTCCTTCTTCATGAGGATCGTACGCGGCCGCTGCGGCGACACGCACCGATTCGGGCATCTGCGTTTCGAACGACGCGAGCACCGCATGCGTGATCTTCTCGAGTCCTTCGTACACGCCGAGTCCGGTTCGCGCCGACGTCGCGAGCGAAGGTGCATTCGAGCGGTTGAGGAGTTTGTCCAGTTCAGCGACCGAAAGAACGTCGGCCAGATCGTACTTGTTGTACTGAAATACGATCGGCACATCGTTCAGATTGCGGCCTTGATCGGCGAGGTTGTCGCGCAAATTGTCGAGGCTTTCGAGGTTCGCATCGGCTCGAGCCGTCTGCGAATCCGCCACGAAAACAATGCCGTCCGCACCCGTGAGCACGAGTTTGCGTGTCGCGTTGAAGTACACCTGCCCCGGCACAGTGAAGAGCTGCAGGCGAACATGCATCCCGCGAATCGGCGGAAGGCGCATCGGCAGGAAGTCGAAGTACAGCGTTCGATCGACCGGAGTCGCGAGCGAAACCAGCTTCCCGCGATGATCTGGCTTTGCCGTCGCGTGAATGTGTTCGAGTGTGGTCGTCTTCCCGCCCAGGCCAGGCCCGTAGTAAACGACCTTGAAAACGAGTTCCCGGGAGAGCGGGTTCACGGACGCCATAAGCGAACGGACGATATCACCTCGCGCGGGTCGTGCGGTTAATTAGGCGCACGCCGGTGCACTTGGTCGATGGCTTCTGCTCGGCGGGGAAAATGAAGGGGAAGGCGAGTGCGGGAGTTACGGGAGGGACGAATCAGCGGATGCCGACGAGCGGCCGGGGCTCGGTGAGCGCGTCGCTGATGGCGAGAGACAACGCGACCGGACCACGCGCTCCTTGGAAATAATCGAGGCGCAGTGCGTGCTTGCCCGCCTTGAGTGCTTTCGAACCGGTCGTGGTCTTGGCGGCGTGAATGCCGTCGTTGTCGATGACCTTCTCCCCGTCGATGTAGAGGATCGCGCCGTCATCCGACGTGAGTTTGAAGGTGTAGGTGTTTTCTTTCGTGATCTCGAAGTTGCCGTTGTACCGAATGGCAAACCACTCGTCCTGCATCAATACGCCCGGAAAACCTTCGGTGAACGTTTGCGTTTGAACGATGAAGCTGTCCGTGAGCAACGACGCGAAGGGAACCAGTTTCGACAGGTCGGGCATCGTCGTGGTCGTGTTGGGAATCACGTAGGCATTGCCTTTGAAGGCGCCGATCGTGCCGTTGCCAAAGACGTTTTTCCCAGTGATCCGAGGTGCTTCGACGGCCGGGGCGACCGGGGGCTTGGACGTGCCGGCAGGCGATGTGGCTGTCGCTTGCGGCTTGGGCGGCGTCGTGGCGCGCGTCGGTTGCGCGGCTTGACGCCGATTGGCGCGGCTGTTGGCGGACATGCCCGCTTGGAACTGGAAGCTACAGGCTCCAAGCAGGAGCGAAAAAGCGATGAGGGCGAACTGGGTTGCGCGTTGCGACGACATGTCTGTCTCCTGGTCAAGGAACTCTATGGCGGCCGGTAGACGGTCTGCGTGAGGTTTGCAATCACCCGGAAGCAAAAAAAAGTCGAGATCGTGGAATATTTCTTCGCCTAGCCCTCGCCGGAGAAGGTCTCCATCAGGCGCCACAAGAACGATTTCTGCGCCAAAACCAGAGATCCGACGCAAACCAGCAATCCGATCAACGCCCCGACGTTCAGGAGAAACTCGGTCCGTGACGGTTCGCGCGTCGATTTCTTGCGCGTGGCGAACGCAACGCCGAACAGCATGCCCGCCACGAGGCCGCCCAGATGCGCGAGGTTGTTGATCAGGATGCCCACGCGCGATTGGTTGATGGCAAAGCCGACGAGCAGTTGAAACAAGACGGCTTGGACGGCGAAGGTTTTCCACTGCGGGTTTTTCTGGCGAAACAGCAAACCGAGCACCATGCCCGTGACGCCAAACACCGCACCGCTGGCTCCCGCGGTCAAACCTCCGCCATCTTCGAACAGCGCCCCATAACCAACGGACGCGACAAACCCGGCGATCCCCGTGACGATGTACGCTGTGACAAACCTTGCCGAACCGATCGCCGGCTCGGCCGCTCGACCGAGCCACGTGAGGAAGAGCATGTTGCTCAGCAAGTGCCACGTGCCGAAGTGCACGAAAACGGCCGAAATCAAGCGCCATGGCTCTTGCAGAACGGTGCCGGAAAGAAGCGCACCGAAACGAACCGCATCGGATGTCGTCGGTCGCATCAGCGCCGACAGACCGCTTTGATGACTGTGCATCTGCCCGACCCAAACTTGGCCGGCGAAGACGAGCACGGTGATCAAGATGAGGAACTTCGAGCCCCACATCCCGTCGCCGTCGAAGTACGTACCGAGATGCTGCAAAACTTGGGCGCTCGAGGAAAGCGCGTGACCGCATCGGACACAGTGCGTGAAGTCTTGTCCGTTGAGAGCCTTGCATCGCGGGCAGGGCGACGTTTTACGGGCCGAGTCTCGAACCTGTTGACTCACGACGAACCTCGAAGGGGCCTTGCTTTGGCGCTGGTCATAAGGCGTTTGGACGGGGTTTTGAAGACCGTCGCGCACTCTGATCGTGATCGGCCGTAAGGTCGAGCGGGGTCGTTGCGTTGTTGGGGTGTGCTGACCTCCTCCGCTTTTGCGCTACATCCGCCCATGGCGCCGCAATTCGACCCGGTCGGGTTGCTGCTGAATGCCATGGGGCTCGGGCCTTCCGGCCCGCGAGCTCAAGCGCGACCGTCTTCTGTCGTGACGACGGTGCGGTCTCGACCGCATCCGAGTATCGTGCCGCCCGTGACCGTCGTCGAGGCACGAACGGATTTGGAAGCCGAGCGTGAGCTTTGTGTTCGCGCGCAGTCGGGTGATCGAACTGCGCTCGGACAAATCTTGCGTCGTTACGGCCCCGTTCTTTATCGCTCCGTGCTGTTGCCGCGTCTCGGACGTGAAGCGCTCGCTCAAGATGCGCTCGCCGAGACGTACGCGCGTGTCGTCGAACGATTTCACCAGTTTCAATGGCAAAACTCGGGCGTTTATCCGTGGCTTCGTGTCGTCGCGTTGCGGATCGCGCTCGACATTCTTCGCGCCCGTCGCCGGGAATTGCTCTACGACCCAACGGATCTCGAACGCGAAATCGACGCTTCGGAAGACGATCCCGCGGCAAGTGGAGAAGTCGAGTTGTGCGAAAAACGAGATTTGGCCGAAGCGCGGGCCCGCGTCGAAGCGGCTCTCGGAGCGATCAATCCTCGGTACGCGCAAGCGATCCGGCAGCGTGTTCTCGAAGAACGATCTCGTGATGAAGTTGCTGCGGAGCTCGGGGTTTCCGTCTCGACGTTCGACGTCGTGCTGCATCGAGCTCTCGCCGCGCTGAAGAAGGCTTTGCAGGCGTCACGTTCGGGGGAACAAACCTTCGTGAAGGAGGCGTCCCGATGAGCGGCGATCGAAAACTACGGCTCGTTCGTTCCGAAGTTGTTCCGGACGAACAAGGTGCTTGGGGAGACGAACCTCCGCCGTCGGCCCGCGAACTCGCGGCTGCGGAAGAACTTCGAGAACTCCTGGAAAAAGGCGATCACGAGCTTGGCGCCGTGTTGCGCTCGGCGTACCAACCTGCGGAACTCGATGCCGCGGACAACGATGCTCTCGTTGCTCGAGCGCTGGGTATCGCAACGACCGATGCTCCCGCGTCCATCGAAGAACGTGAAGCTGCGGCGCGCTTGCGTGAAGCGATCGAACATCCGCGCGGCGATGGTCGTGACGAACCCGAAGTGGAGCTGATGGATGCGCTCGTGGCCGCGCATCGACCGCGAGGTATCGATCCGCTCCGAAACGAGCTGCTCATCACGAGGGCGCTCAAGCGTTCGTCGGAACGAACCGCAACACGTCGCGTATTGCCGTTCGTGACGGCGGCGGCGCTTGGTGTGGCGGCGATGGCGGCGGGAGTGGCGATGTATTTCGCTCCGACGACAAACACGCCGGTGGCGTCGAACGTGTCGGCTCCGGTGTTGCAGCGTTCGCGATCGACTGCGGATTTGTTCGATGCGGCGACGCCGTTTCCTCGGGCCGGTGGCGAGTCGGCGCGTGTCGATCGGATTGCCAACGCGCGAGCGGCCGATCTTCGGGACAATCGTTTTGCCTTGTGGGGGGTTCGGTGAAGCGCCGTTTCTTCCCTTGGGTGGTGCTTGTCGCAAGCCTCGTGGGTGGGTTTGTCGCGTGCGCTCGCTCGGAACACGATCGGGCAAATCCGCAGCGTCCTGCGTTGTCCGAGGCTTCGGGGCCGATGGTGATCGATCCGGTGCTCCTCGCGTTCTTGTCGAAGGCTCGCGCAGCGCATCACAGCGCGGACGCGGCCGAGGCATCCGGCAATATCGACGCCGCCGTTGCCGCGCTCGAAGGACTTGCTCGCGGGCCGAAGCCCGGTGGTGAACATCCGCCGGCGGAGGTCAGCGAGGTTCTTTCCGACACACACGCGCGACTTGCCGATTTGCAGAGTGCTCGCGGGCAGTTTGACGCGGCAAACACGCACGTTCGTCAAGGATTGGAGCTCGCCGCGAGTGTCACGTACTTCCGCGGGCATTTGTTTGAAGTGCAAGGTCTCGTCGAAGAGCGACGTGCGAAATCGCTGGAACAACAAGGCGAAACCGAGAAGGCCAAAGAAGCGCGAAAGGCTGCAATCACTGCGTTTGACGAGGCTGTACGCGTGCAGGATCAAGTCATCTTGAACGCACTCGGCGACGCTGGGCCACACTGAGCCGGCGCAACATCGAATCGAGATCCCGGCTTTTTCGAAGGAACGTCGATTGCCAATCACCACCGAACCCCGTTAGATTGGGCGTTCGAGCGTTGCGCGCGATTTCGGTTCCCCCATGATGCGTGTTCCGAGGCTGGTGCCGGGTTGTGACATCAAGTCGCTCCCGCTCAAGACTGAAGATGCCTTCCTGTTGTCGCGAATCGACGGGGTGGTGAGCGAGCGTGAGCTTTCGCTGATCACGGGCCTTTCTTCGGCGGAAGTGACGAGTGTTCTCGATCGGCTCGTGGCGCTTGGCGCAGTGGATTTCAATGAAGCCCGGCCGCCGGTTTCCCGTCGCGCACCGGCGCTCATGACGAGTGGCGGAGTCATCTCGACACGTGGTTCGGAGATGCCTTCGAGTCGCGTATTCGATCCTCCGCTCAGCACCAACGCGCCTGCTTCACGGCGTTTCGATGCTCCCGTCGAATCACCGCCGGCGAGCAGACGTTTGGAACATTCGAGCGATCAACCACCTCCGCCGACGCGCAGAAGTTTCGACTCGCAAAGTGAGTGGCGAGCTGTGGATCCGGTCGTTGAGCGTCGTCCCGTTGCGGTGCCGACGGACGTCGTGATCGAAGCGCCTCCGCCCACGCGACGTGGTGCCGAGTTGGCTCTCGATCCTCCGCGGATCTTGCCCGTCGACATGGACGAGCAGGTCGATCTCGATCACGCGAAGAAGAAAAAGATCGTCGAGCTTTTCGACGCGCTCGAATCACGAACGCATTACGAGCTGCTCGAATTGCCGATGGATGCGGACAAAAAGCGCGTCAAGAGCGCGTATTACTCGATCGCTCCCGAGTTTCACCCGGACAAATACTTCCGCAAACGGCTGGGTCCGTACAAAGCGAAGATCGAGG
>CAYSYX010000543.1:0-6514 GCA_964435055.1 uncultured Polyangium sp.
GCCCGAAGCCGCTCCGTCGGCGAGGTTGCCCAAAAGGCCTTCGGCCGGCACGTCCACAGGCGTCGGCCCGCCCCACGCAAGCTGCGGGATGTCATGCGCGACGGGAAGCTGAAGCGGCAAACCCATCGAAATGGCGTGCGCTTCAATGCTCGCCGGGGGCGCATAATTGTCACCCTCGCCGTCCGGGCTGATTCCCTCGGTCATGTAAACGCTCTTCGGCGTAAAACCCATCCGTGGCTCGGTGATTTGCATTCGCGCGTAATTGATCGGATCCACGACGTCCGTGAGCGATTGGACGAGCGACATGCACGGGTGGAAAATATCGAGCTCGCCGACGTTTGTCACATCGAACCCGAGCTGGGCGCGCAAGAGCAGCGCGATGCTCGGTTGAGGTTGACTCTTTTCGAGCAGGCCGATCGTGATGATGGCGCCCGCGCCGGAGAAAACGCCACCCCGTGCCGCGGGATCGATGGCCGTGAAAAGCGGTGCGTTCAGGCCGCCTTGCGAATGGCCGAAGACCATGAGTTTTGTCGCGTCAAACAGAATATCGCCGCCGGTCGTCGATATCGAAGCCGGCACGACGATATGGCTCTCGGTAAAAAGACGGGCACGTTGCACTTCGTCAATGGCCGACTGACGACCATTCGTCCGACCGGCGATCGGATTCTGGAAATTGTAGAACGTGAGCCCAATTTGAGATTCCGTCGCTCCCGGGAACGAGCCGGGCCGTGTACCTTGAAAGATTTGATCCACGCCCATCGTTGCAAGGCAATGGGCAGCCAGCGATTGCGCGGTACCGTCATTGACATAGCTGCGCCAATCGCCGCCGGTGCCGTGAGCATAAAGCACGATCGGATACCCCGAAGCGGGCATTGGACACGCTTTCGATGAAGGCACGGTCAGGGAAAAACGCAGGTCGGAGACGCTTTGCACGACGGGTAAACCATCCATGAACTCGAATTGCCCACCGTCGCCGAATTGCAAGAATGGGAGCTTGCCTGCTTGGTAGTTCGGCGATGGCCCGTATTGCCCTTGATATTCGGTAAAGGTTGCATTCGAACTCGCGACTTTCCATTTGGTTTCGTCGGCGGTCGGCGGATCGGCGGTTTTCGTCACGCCATCGCGTACCGCCACGAGTTCTTTCGTGGGGTCCGAGGTCGTGAATACGGTGAGGTGCACGATATGCCCACGTCCGACGCCGGCTTTTTGAATTTCGCTCACGGCATCGGCAAGAGCCGCTTTTGCTGCTTGTGTCTCCGCATTGGGCGATTTGGCGCCCACGAGCATGGCGACCGTTTCGCTTTGACCGATCCGCGCGCCGTCTTCCGAACGCAATGCGTCCGTGACCACGAGCGCATAACGCGTGTGGGGCCGCAAGGGAAAACCCGGTGTCGGCATGAAAGCGAGCGTGTTCGAGAGATAATAAAGGCCTTCTTTGGCGTGGAACGAGACGGAAACGAGCTTTCTCGTGCCGTATTCGGGAGAATTGGGATCGATATCGAGGAGCTGCACGCCGGCAGCGGGATCTTGCGCGTCCTTGGGCGTCGCAGGGAGCGTCTCGACGTCAATCGCACCCGAGAAACGAAGATAACCCGCACCCGCAGGGGAAAAACCGTCGACCAAGCCATTTAACGCCTGGATGTAGGTGGTCAGGATCGGAAGCGATTTCGGATTGTAATAGCCGGTGAAACGCGGCGAACCATTCTCGAGGCGCAGATCACTCGGCCAAGGATGGTCGAAGAACGTCTTTTCGGCGAGCGCATCGAGCGACGCGGGCACCGTGTAGACGGCAAAAACGTTCGGTGTCGTCCCATTGCCGGTCGAGCCCGCAGAGCCACCACTTTCGCCGGGGCGATTGGGGTCGCCGGAGCATCCCTGACCAACGAGCGGTATTGTCAGCGCTGCCGCGAGCGCGAGCGTGCCGAGTGAAACCTTCCAATGCGTCATAGTCGAGAATCTCGCATGCTTTGGGGACATTGTCCAAACCGTTTCTTACGCTCGTCGAGGTTTCACTGCGCCTCGACGGAAAACAGGCGGCGAATGATTCCCCGGATCGGTACCCCGCTCGCCAAGAGGAACGCGAGAACGGTCGTCGCGACCCACCGCGAAGGCGTCACGAAATATCGTTGCGGCGTTACTCCCGGAAAAACCTCTTTCATCTCCCGAAGTCGCGCGAGATAGTCGATATCCGCGCACTGGCGCTCCATCCACTGCACCTGGCGCGAAAGCCACGGCGAACACCCTTCGACGTTCACGTCGACCAAGGGACAAAAACCCAACGAGAATTGCTCGAGCCCCTCTGCTTTCAACAGCGAAACGAGCTTCGCCACGACCGAATAATAAACGCCCCACAACCGCGTCGGCTCGCAACGAATGAGGTTCAGCAAGTAACCTTGAACGCGGCCATTCGCGAAATACGGATCGAGCACCACATAACCGAAAACGCGAGCCTCGGGGCCCAGCTGCAAGACGAACATGCGCGACAAATCGTCGTCGAACGAAAGCGGACGATTGATGAAGCGCATCTCCGTCTGGACCGTACGTTTTCGCAAATAACTTTGCGTGATGGAATCGATTCGCTCCCGCTCGTGCACGCCGAGTTCCGACGGACGAACCTCCACCAAACGCAAATCGCTACGTCGCGCCTTTTTTAATGCTCCCCGTACCTTCGGATGCAAATCGTCGGGCCATGCATCGAGCGGCAGCACTTTGTCCACACCCATGCCGCTCATCTGAAGTCCGCCGCCCCCGAGGTTCATGACGAGATCGGCCACGTCCCGACGCACATAGAAAAAAACCGGCCGCCGATGATGCCGAAGAAATCGCTCGATCATCTCCGCTCGATCGCCATCGGCACAAATGGGCGGGCCAAGCGCCATGGCAAACCCCAACGCCGGCTGATGAGCGACATAACCAAACGACGTCTCGAAATACGACAGCCCCGGCTGAAGCGTCGAAAACGCAATGGGATCCGAGCCGTACGCTCGTATCAAGTCGGACTTCACGTCGCCACGGTACTGCATTTTGGACTCGCCGTTGAAGAAATCTCTTGGTACGGTGCGCGGCGATGAACGCGCTGCACCTCGACTCGACGACGTCGACCGGCACCATGGAACCTGCCCTCGGCGGTGATGGTCAAGCGGTTTGTCGGCGGCTCGTCGACGATCTGAATCCGTGCCTGACCCAAGTCGGACTCGAACCTTCGAGGGAGGCGTTATGAACACCGAAGAGCACATTCGCGAGCGGATCGGGTTTTTCCAGCGCCACGGGTATATCGATCAATTGCCCACGCCTTGGCAGCTCGCGGTGGGTTGGATGGCGATGCTGCCCGTCACGTTGGGCGAGAGCGATCGCGAACGAGAGCGCAGCCGAAATACCTTCATGGGCCAGATTCCCATTCGAGTTCCGCTGCAAATTTTATATAATCCGCGGCAGCTCATCGTGGATACGGGGATCACGCAACGCGCCGAGCAGATCGTGCGACACGTCGTCAGTGTGTATCACGAAGATGCTTTTCTTGGATTCGATCTGCAATTGTTGCAATCGCATCCTCATGGTTTGGCGGTTTTACGGGACGAAGCGCGCAAGGTTGTCGAAGGTAAAACGCTCTGGGCACCGTATCTGCGCAAATTGGTGGGATGGCCGGGCTACCACGAGGGCCTCATTCGACTGGCCGACGCCGCCGAACGTTTCGAATATCCCGATCCATTGGACCTCGATCGGCGTTTTACGTCGCTCGTGGGGTTTGCCCAGTATTGCTGCACGATGCCCAAGTGGCCCGAACCTGGGTTTTATGATTTCGAACCCGCGAGGATCCGATGGCCGTGGAAGTGAAACCCGGGGATCTCGATGCGGTCGATTTTGAGTATCAGCGGCGGCACGCCGGTTGGCTCACGCGAGCATTGCATCGTTATTTTCGAGCGGACATTCAAGGCCTGGAGAATCTGCCCGAAGGACCGTTTCTCGGCGTTGGAAACCATAGCGGCGCGGCGCTGATCCCGGATACGTTGGTCTGGATCGGCGCTTATCACACGTCCGGTCGTCAACCTCCGTTGGTCACGCTGGCGCACGATGGAATGTTCGATCAATATCCGCAAGGGCTCGCGCGAGCGCTCGGAAAACTCGGTGCCGTGCGGGCGAATCGGGACAATACGCTCGAAGCGCTGCGTCGAGGTTGGGCGGTGCAAGTGTATCCCGGAGGCGACGACGATGCGTGTCGAAGTTTTTCTCGGCGTAACGAAATTGTGTTCGCCGGTCGCAAAGGATACGTGGAAATGGCCCGTGAAGCTCGGGTGCCGATCGTGCCGGTCGTATCCGTGGGAGGCCATGAAGCATTGATCGTGTTTTGGGAGGGGGCGTGGTTGGCGAAAAAACTCGGTTATGATAAGCGCTTCCGATTAAAACGATTCCCGCTCTCGTGGAGTTTGCCTTGGGGGTTTTGGCTGGGCCCGCTTCCGGGTTATTGGCCGTTGCCGACGAAGATCAGCGTGCGAGTCTTGCCGCCGATCTCGGCTGAACATGGGAACATCGACGATATCGATACAAATGTGCGTGCGGCGATGCAACGCACCGCGAATCAATTGGCGAAAGGGCGACGCTCATGGCTTGGATGAAACGCTCGAGTTCCATTGAATCTCTGGACGTGAATACGGCGACGGAAAAGGAGCTCGGGGATCGGCTGGCCATGCTCTGGACCCGAGAGCCGACGCTTGTGCCGCGGCCCGAGATGCACGATTATCAGCTCACGTATCCGCCCGCGGTGCAAATGGAGAAACGCGAGGAATATCGGCACACGCCGAGCGAAGAGGAATACTTGCGCGACGCGCTCGGGCCTTTCGATGCGGCGGGGTATTACTTCCATTTTGGTTTTTGCAAATATCGCTGCCGATATTGCTTCCATTACGAGCTGACGACAAAGCAAAACGACGATCTCATGGCGCGTTACGTGGATGCATTGGCGCTCGAAATGCGGCGTGTGCGCGCATTAGCGCCCAAGGTGAAGCCCGCATTGTATTTCTTGGGCGGCGGGACGCCCACGGCATTGCCCGTGCATTTGCTCGAGCGGTTCCTGATGAATCTTTTGTTTCATTTGGGACCTCCGCGAACCGCGATGACCACGGTGGAAGCAAAGCCGGTGACGGCATCGGACGACAAACTTATGGCGTTGTTACAGGCGGGTTTTCGGCGTATCAATTTCGGAGTGCAAACGCTGGATCCGGAGCTGTACGCTTTTCACCACCACAAAGAGGACCTGCGCATTGCGTTCGACGCCATCGAACGCGCTCGAAAAGCGGGTTTCGAATACATCAACATCGACATCATGACGGGATTGGAAAGACAAACGCCCGCGTCATGGCAAAAGACGCTCGACGAATTGGAGCGACTCGCAATATTTACCCATACCACGATGATCCGCGCAGTGGGACGTACGGGAAACTCGAGACGGTGCCGTCCTTCATCGAGACGGCGCATAGCGATGCGCGAGCGCGAGCGTTATTTACGCGGCTCGGGTGGAAAGAGCTGGGCGCGCGGTTTTACCGGTCCCCGCGCCATGTCGGGCGCGAGCTGCTCGAATTGGCCAAAGTGCGCGTGAATCCGGCGTACGGCGAGGTGCTTTATCATGGGCTCGGCAATTCGAGTTTTTCGATTGGGGATCGTGCGACGTTCTTGAATCACCGCGACGTCCAGGATTATTGCGCGGCGATCGAAAAAGGCGGGCTCGGTATCGGATATTGGCGAACGCTGAATGACGAGCAACGGGCGACGCGTGACGTGACCTTTGATTTGCTGTACAGCCCGTACACGCGGGTGCGATCTCGGGCAAACAAATACGGGGCGGCGACGATGGCGCATCATCGGCAGCAATTCGCGCGGTGGGTGGAGCTGGGTTTGGGCGAGGAAAATCGGCTGCTCGGGACGTTTTCATTGACGCCGCTGGGCAAGCTGGTGCACTTGCAGATGATTCCGCAGCATTACTTGGAGGCGGACCGCCGCGAGCTGAATGAGGCGATGCAACGGCGACAATTGGCGGGACGTCGGTATCGGGGGTATTGACGACCATTCCCGTAGGACGATCGGTCCGTCACGCGAGGAAATCGGCAAGGACCGCGTATCTACGAGGTGCCCGGCACCTTTTATTGCCCCTTGACCCAAATCGTGGATTGACCGGTCGTATCCGCAACCTTGTCGCCATTCCAGAAATTGGGAACATCAACGATGTTTCCGCGCCAGGCCCCGACATTGCCCAACACGTGCAGCTTGTAAGGCACACCCGCGCCCACGGGCGGATCCATGACCTGCGAATGATAATGGTACGGCGACGCCGCATCGTGACGATGTCCGCCGTATTCATCGAGCGCCACGGTCGAGCCATCCATATTGGGGAAACTCGACGTATAGGCCCCATATACCGCGACGCCGTCAAAACCGAATCCAATGAGCGGCGGATGGGATTGACCGACGTAATCGGCGTCATTGTACAAATTGAAGTTGTTGTTTTGCGCCGTGTAACCAT
>CAYSYX010000544.1:0-6502 GCA_964435055.1 uncultured Polyangium sp.
GAAATGGCTCGAAAATCGATATTCTTGCGCTTCTCCGCGGTCGCGAGCAGCTGGTGGGGAATGGGGAATTCGACCATGAATTCGGAACCTTCGCCAAATTTGCTTTGAAAACCGACCCGGCCTCCCATCATCTCCGTGAGCTTTTTGCTGATGGTCAGGCCAATGCCCGTACCTTCGATCGGTCCGGCTTCTTGACCGGCTCGTTGAAAAGGTTGGAACACTTTGGCGTGTTTTTCCGCGGATATTCCCAAGCCGTCGTCCACCACCGAAATACGGACGATGTCATTGACGACTTTCGCCTGAAACAACACCTTTCCACCCTGCCGACCGTATTTGATGGCATTCGATCCATAATTCATCATGACCTGCGCAAATCGCGTGCGATCGGCAGTCACCATGGGAAAATCATTCGGCAACGGAGCGATTTCGATTTCAATCCCCGCTCGAGTCGCCATCGGCCCCAGCAAAATCTTTGCTTCATTGAGGACTGCCGAAACAGCAACCGGCTCCATGGACAAGGGTATGTTGCCCGTCTCGATCCGCGCCAGGTCCAATACGTCGTCAATCAGACGCAAAAGATGCTCGCCCCCCTTGATCACCTGTTCGACCATGCCCAGCTGCCGCGGAATCAAAGGAGCCTTGCGATCTCGTTGCAGCAACTGACTAAATCCAAGAATGGCATTCAACGGCGTCCGCAGCTCGTGACTCATCGACGACAGAAATTCAGTTTTCGCCGCGCTCGCCGCTTCCGCAAGGGCCCGAGCTTGGCGCAGCTCTTCTTCACGCTGCATGTCGTCGGTCAAATCCCAAATGGTCGTGACGACGCCACCTTCCGCGGTACGCCGATCGGTGATGCGCAAATAGCGATGCTCCGTCGTTTTGACCTCGAGGTTTCCTTTGGGATCGAGCCGATACGCGAGCCAACGCGCTCGAAATGCGTCCGGCGATTCACCGCCCAAATCGAAGGTACCAAGCTCGATGGCGCGGTTGAGAAAGCAATCGAAGCGCTCGCCGATCAACTGTCCGGTCAAGTGCGAAAAGGTGCGTCGAAATGCGCTGTTCAGCAGGACAAATCGTTCGTCATGGTCGAACAACGCGAATGCATCTTGGATACTTTCGACGGCACTCAGGAGCCGATCCGACGCGAGCTTCTCGCGAGCCTCCATTTGTCGCCGTTCGCGAATGTCGCGAATCGCCGCGGATACGACGGTTCCACGGTCGGTCGTCAAGGGACTCAAACTGACTTCAATGGCGATTTCGGAACCGTCTTTGTGCCGCCCGACCAACGCGCGACCGGAGCCCATGGGACGAAGCTTCGGAGTCGCCACGAACATGCGACGATACTGCGTATGTTGCGTCCGCAAATGATCGGGAATGAGCAGTTCGACAGGTTGCCCTAGAAGCTCGGCTCGCGAGTATCCGAACAACGCTTCGGTTTGAGCATTGACAAACTGGAAACAGCCTTGTTCATCAACAACGACGATGGCATCAGGAGCGGTCTCGAGAAGCTGCTGGAACCACCGGCTCGATTGTTCGTCACGACGAACGTCCTGCGTCATGCGGCAGAATGATACACACAATGGTGCCTGCTGTCGCGTCGTCGATCCAAATACGGCCGCCGTGCGCTTCAATGGCGAGTTTGCAGAACGCGAGGCCCAAGCCGCGTCCGGAACGACTTGCCAGGGAGGAGCCGTCGAGCTGGACGAAGCGATCGAAGATTCTTTCGCGCATTTCGACGGGAATTCCCGAACCTCGATCAATCAAACGAAGATGCACGGCGACATCCCGGCGAACGGCTTCGAGGGTCACCGAGGTGTTGCGGGGAGCGTGGCGCAGTGCATTTTCCATGAGATTCTCGACCACGCGGCGGATGAGGTCGCGATCCGCAAAGCATTCCGGCGTCTTGACGATCGTTTCGATGACGATGTCGGAAGCTTCGGCATGCGCCGCAAAGGTGTTTCGAACTTCATCGAAAAGCGCTTGCAAATCAATCGCGGACCTCTTGGGAACCAGCTTGCCCTCTTCACTTTTGCTGAGATCAAGAAGGTTGTGAATGAGGCGCATGAGATAACCCGCCGAATCTCGAATTTGTTGCGCAGTGTCGCGAGCTTCGCGCGGTACGTGGCGATTCCGAACGAGCACCTGCGCAAGAAGATCCATCGTCGCCACGGGATTCTTGAGGTCGTGAACGACAAACGACATGAGCATTTCTTTTTGCAGTTGCAAGCGCATGAGGTCATCGCGCTGATGGCGAATCAGCGCGTAATGCTCGCGAAGCTCGGCCCCCATACGCCGCATCCGCAGCGCCGCTTGAACTCGCACGATAAGTTCGGTTGGACGAACCGGTTTGGTCAAAAAATCGTCGGCACCGACGAGCATGGCGCGATCGAATGTCGCCACATCGCGCAGCGCCGTGAGAAAAATAATGGGAACGTCCGCTCCACCGGGCAACTCGCGAATACGTTGACAAACGGTAAAACCATCCATGCCCGGCATACGCACATCGAGCAAGACGCAATCAGGCAAAACGTCGGCCCAAACGCGCAGCGCGTCTTCGCCGCAACTCACGACAACAACGTCATACTCCTCCGGTTCGAGCGTCGCACGAGCCAGTTCTCGATTTTGCTCGTTGTCGTCAACGACGAGAATTTTTCCAGTGCACGAAGCAACGGTCATGGGGCGCGGCGAGGGTGACAGGGAGACCACACATCGTCAAGCCTCGACGTCTATTTCTTCGCGGTGACTCGAAAATGACAAATGCTTGCCTTCACGTCATCTTCCGTCCTTCATGCACGCCGCAAGCTCAGCCAAAAGTTTGTCGGTCGCTTCGAGACCACTGACGAACGGCTCGGTCTCTTTCGTCTTTCGCGACAAACGCATGTCGGGCGACAGCTTGTACGCCGAACCTTTTTGCTGCACGAGTTTCATGACTTTCGCCGAATCGAGCGGCGTGTCGTCGGCCAAGTGCAACGTGACGCTCCTGTGCGTCGCTTCGCACGCAAGAACGCGCAATTTGCGCAATTCGGTCTTCAGACTCATCAAATGCACAAGGCGTCGCGCCTCGATTGGTGGCGGGCCGAACCTGTCTTCCATTTCATTGGCCAAGTCCGTCACTTCGTCCGGACTGAAAGCGCTCGCCAATCGCTTGTACAACGACAAACGCACTCCGATATCCGAAATGTAGTTCTCCGGCAAAAGCGCATCGGCATCGAACGCGAGTTCCGGGTCCACGTCATGCACGACGACTTCTCCCCGCAATTCGTGCACGGCTTCATCGAGCAGCTGACAGAACAATTCAAAGCCCACGAGCGCCACATTTCCGCTCTGCTCGGCCCCCAAAATATCGCCGGATCCACGCAATTCCAAATCGAGCGACGCGATCTGAAAACCCGATCCCAATTCCGTATGCCGCTCCAGCGCCTCGATCCTGGCGCGAGCTTCGTCCGTCATCGCGTTCGCCGGCGGGACGACCAAATAACAATACGCGCGCTCTTTCGAACGCCCCACGCGCCCGCGTAATTGGTAAAGCTGCGACAAACCAAACATATCCGCACGATCCACGATCATCGTATTGGCACGCGGAATATCGAGCCCGCTTTCGATAATCGCCGTCGAGCACAAAATATCATATTTGCCGGAAACGAAATCAATCATCGCCTGTTCGAGCGCGCTCTCGCTCATTTGCCCGTGCGCCACCGCAATACGCGCGCTCGGCACGATTTCCTGCAGACGCGCCGCGCGCTCGTAAAGACCCTCGACGCGATTGTACACGAAAAACACCTGACCGCCGCGGCCGATTTCCCGCTCGATCGCTTCACGAACGACGTTTTCGTCATGCCGCGTCACGATTGTCCGAATCGCTCGACGATCCACCGGCGGGGTATTGATGATCGACATGTCCCGCAATCCCGAAATCGCCATTTGCAGCGTTCTGGGGATCGGTGTCGCCGACAACGTCAATACGTCGACATTCGTCTTGAGCGCCTTGATCCGCTCCTTGTGCGTTACGCCAAACCTTTGTTCTTCGTCGATGACGAGCAATCCCAATTTTTTGAAGTGAATGTCCTTTGACAACAAGCGGTGCGTCCCGACGACCACGTCCACATTGCCCGCACGTAATCCGCGCATGCAATCATCTTGATCGGCATTCGTTTGAAAACGCGACATCGCTCGAACTTCGAGCGCGTGAGGGCTCATACGCGCTTTGAAATTCAAGTAATGCTGCTGCGCCAAAACGGTCGTGGGGCACAAAACCGCCACTTGCCTGCCCGACATCGCGACTCGAAACGCCGCCCGCAAAGCAACCTCCGTTTTGCCAAACCCGACGTCGCCGCAAACGAGCCGATCCATGGGCCGCGTGCCTTCGAGATCATTGGATACCTCCATGATCGCTCGGGATTGATCCGGTGTTTCTTCAAATGGGAAAGACGCTTCGAATGATGCATATTCGTCGTCCGTGGGCGGCGTGCTTTCTCCCACGGCGGCGCGGCGTTCGGCATAAAGACGCAAAAGCTCGTCCGCCATTTTACGCACGCTCTTCTCCACTTTGGCGCGCGTCTTCGCGAACGTTTGTCCTCCAAGCTTGTCAACCTTCGGCGTGCCTTCACTGCCGGAAAACTTTTGGATTTGATTGAGCCGATAGACGGGCAAATAGAGTTTGTCTCCGCCCGAGTATTCCACCATGATGAGATCGATGACGCTCGTTCCCACCTGTTTGTGCACGAGGCCCAAGTATTTTCCGACGCCGTGATTTTCATGCACCACGTAATCGCCGACGGACAAACTCCGCAAATCCTCTAAAAATGGTTTGGCCGAGGTCGTCGCGCTTTTCTCGGCCCGAGCCGCCCTTCGATGCGCTCGCGCGCCGAAGACCTCTTCCTCCGTCACCAAGACCAAGCGCTCGGCCAAGGCAATGACCCCGCGCGCCAATGCCCCGCGAACGACGAACGCCGTCGTCGTCGCCTCGGGTTCGTCCAGGATCGCGGGGTCAAACGCCCCGAGCCGCGCGCGTACGGAAACATCGCGATGCCGGAGCAACGTGACGAGCCGCTCGACTTGCGTCTCGGCCCGCGCGGCAATGACGATGCGAAACCCCTGCTCTTGCCAAGCCGTAATACGCCGGACGAGCGGATCGAGCGCCGCGGTTTTTCCTCGTGATGCCCGCGCCGCCTTGATCGCTCGCTCCAAGTCCGCCTGATCCCGCGTCGCCAACGACGGCGTATCCTCCGGCGCGACTTCGAATCTCTCCAAAGAATCGTTTTCGCCGGTTTGTCCCGCAATGCCTGTTCGGTGCAAAGCGAGCACCGTTTTTTGGGACAACCATTTCGTCGTTTGCGCTTCGTCTTCATAAAATGCGGAGACGGGAAAACGCACCTCCCGGGTCGCATGACCGAAATCATCATTGGCCCGTTCGAGTTCTTCGCGCAACGCCTTGGTAATGGCCGCAGGATCTTCGAGCAGGACGATTGCATCATCGGGCAGGTACGAATCAAACGGCGCCGGGTCGACATACGCCGGCAAAAATCCTTCGGCGCCGAAAAAGGATCGGCCCGTCAATACGTCATCCAGCAGCGCGCGAGCTTTGGTCGAAGGCAAGTCGATGGCGTCGCACGCGTGACGCACGCGGTCCTTTGCGCGTTCGAGGTTTGTCGGGGATAAAACTGCTTCACGCGCTTGCGGGAGCCAGACCTCTTTGATTTCGGCCAACGTTTTTTGATTTTCCGGATCGAACGATTTGATGCTCATGACGAGGTCGCCATAGAATTCGATGCGGGCGGGAAATCCCGCATTGGGCGGCCAAACGTCAATCAAGGCGCCGCGCACGGCGAACGTGCCCGGATCTTCGACGATCGGACTACGAACGTATCCGGCGGCGGACATGCGTTTGATCAAGGCATCTCGGTCGACTTCTTGCTCGGCAACCACCAGCTCGGCGTGTTCCAGCACTTCGTCTTTGGGCACCACTTTTCGCGCCAAGGCTTGGATAGGACAAACCAATACGCGCCACGGCAAATCGACGGCCAGGTGAAACAAAGCGGCGATGCGCGCCTCCGCACCGCGGCGATCCGGAGCGACATCGGCATAAGGGCTGGATTCGTTTGGCGGAAAAAACAGCACGTCGCCCAGCGTGGTTTGTCCGGCATCGGGTTCGTCGGCGTCTTTACCGGCCAGCAAAAAGGAAGCATCAGCGAACAAAGCCCGCGCCGATTCGACGTCCGAAGTAATCGCGATGACCTTGCGTTTCGTGGCCTTGGCCAATGCGCGCAGAACGAGCGCCGAACCTGAACCAACCACGGAAGCAACGTGATGCGTCCCCGGACTCGCGAGCGATTTGGCGGCGATTTCACGAGCAACCACGACGGGTCGATCGCTCGGAAGTTCGTACGAAGGTAAAACTTCTTCGGGCAGCGTGGGCGTTACGGGACGAGGCAATTCCAGCGACTCGAGGCCGGCGATTTCGCCGAGGGTCGCTTGAAATTTCGGCTCTGCGGAGGGTTTTCCC
>CAYSYX010000545.1:0-228 GCA_964435055.1 uncultured Polyangium sp.
AGCAGCCGCGGCAAACGCTCGCGAAGCGTCGCTTCGTCCGCGCCCTTGGCTTCCAAGAAAAGCTCGTGCGTACGCGGAAGTTTCGGATCCTCGAACTTGCCGAGGTACATGCCGTCCTCGCGCTTCTCGAGCGGCACGACGGAGTAGTTCTCCGCAAGCACGGCGGAGATCATGGTGAGCGCGCGATCGAAGAGCGGTTCGAAAACTCCTTCGAGGTCCAAGTAATTG
>CAYSYX010000545.1:238-3040 GCA_964435055.1 uncultured Polyangium sp.
CTTCGGAAGAGAGGTCGGATCACCGTCCGCCGCGAACGTGCAGAGCTCACCAATCAACGACGAAATCAGGATGTACGTGTCTTCCGGATGCGCGTTGCCGTGATCGACCATGTGCGAGACGGCGGGAATGAACGCGTTCAGCGTGTGCAGCATCCAAAACTTCGCCGTGTCGGAAAACTGAAAGTCGACCGATGCCGCCGTACGCAAACGACGTCCTTCGGCCAAAGACTTTTGCTTACCAACCATCGCCGACAAGATCCGTCGCAGACCCGCCATGATGTGGTCGGAGCTGCCGACATGCGGGATCGGCGGAATGAACGTCTTTTTCAAGACAATCGCGCCCGTTCGATCCCGAACGAGTTGGGCGATACGAACCGTCTGATACGCATCACGCGGCTCGGTGCCGAACAGAATGCGCAGGTTGTATCGAGCCCACACGACGGCCGTGTCACTTCGACCCGTGTTGATGTCGGGCACCGTCGATGTTGCCGCGACAAACCGAATCGCGGGATTCACTTTGGAAGGATCGAGCGCGATGTTCGGGTGCGTTTCGCGGATCTGCGGAATCGCCAGGAACACGTCGAGCGCTTCGAGTGCGGCGGGAAAAACCCCTTCCAGCGGACGCGCTTCGACGACGTCTTCACCGCGATCGCCGACGAAAAACGGTGTACCGTCCGGGAAAAACCCGTGGCACTTCACGAGCTTCAATTGACCGGCCGACAGCGCACGTTCGTCGAACTGCACGCCGACGACACCCCACGGATAGTTCAGTAGGGCATTCGTACGCGCTTGTATCAACGCCTCGTGATACTGGTCCCCTTGCTGCAAATGCTGAGGGGTCATGAAGAGCCCCTCGGTCCAGACGGGCTTGCGCGGGTGGATCATATTGCCCGGTCAGTCTTATCAGAACTCGCCCCCCAAAGGACGCGAGTCGAGGGTGGAAAGGCGTGGCTCGAGCAGTCGCCAAGTGCCTTGGGCACTCGAACGACAACGATGGGGAGCGGATGGAGACACCACATCACACGAGGCTCCCGAGTCTTCTCAAGGCGCTGAAGACGCAGCCTTCGGCGCGCCCTCGGACGACTTCTTCGGCAAGTTGACTTTGCGAACCGACGTCGCATTCGGGAACATCGATTCGTCAAACTCGCTTCCGTTGTCGAGCTTCGTCGACTCGACGAAAAACGACACCTGCGGATCGGCGATCGGCCCCGCATCACCCCCGCGGCCCGCGCATTGCGCTTCTCCGGGTTTGAGCGGGAACGTGTAGAAGGTCTTCCAGCTCTGGCCCTTCGGACTGTGGAACAACGCCACGCCCGCAAGAACACTCGCTTCCTTCACCCGCTCGAACTTGACCTCGACGAGGTCGTTCGGAAAAACCACCACCTCGTCCTGTGAGGCGATGTCATCGCCAAGGATCTCTTTGTCCGTCAGCAGAACTTCGTCGTAACTCGCGTTCTGCAAACGCATCTCGTCCTTCAGCTGATAAAGCCGAATGACGACGGAACGAGGATTCTGGTTCTCGTTGGGGTTGATGTTGTCGGCTGCGTAAATGCGAAGCGTGACGATCTGCACGTCACACGGTTTCGGAGCAGCCGGCGGAGGTGCTTGAGCACAACCGATCCCCAACACTCCCACCGCAAAGCCGATGCTGAGTCCAAGTCCGACGAGGACGTGGGCCGCACGCCTGCGCATTCGATGGGTGAACGACGCTAAAACCGCCATGGCTCTCCTTTCTATCGGAACACGCGGCGAATGGCCCAAATTTTTGGGATCGATAAACGCCGTCAACGAACTCGCGTCCGCCGACGCATCCACTCGCGCACGAATCGACGCCGCCCCAAAAACAAAACTCCCCTCGCGCTCGCTGCGCGAGAGGAGCCTTGCGTTCGATCCGATGTCTCAGATCACTCGGGGAACGTCGCCACGAAGTTCTTGTGCTCGTCGATGTCGATGAACAACTTCTTCGGTTGAATTCCTTCAGCCATCTTGCCGAGGATCTCCTGCGAAAGCAGCGGCAAGAGCGACGCGCGCAAGATGTGATCGATGTTGCGTGCGCCCGTATCGACCTCCGTACAACGGCTCGCGATGAGATCAACCATGCGATCCGAGTACGTCGTCTCGATGCGTTGGCTCTTGCGCAAACGATCCACGAGACCGTTGAGCTTGAGGCGCGTGATCTCTCCAAGAGCCTTCGGCGAGATCGGTACGTACGGGACAACCGTCATACGCGCGAGCAACGCAGGCTTGAAGTGCGCGGAGAGCGTCGGCTTGATCTCTTCGTAGATCTCGCGAATCACCGGCTCACGATTCTCTTCCCATGCACTCACGACGTGGTTCGTGATTTTGTCCGTCGCCAAGTTGCTCGTCAGGATGATGACGGTGTTCTTGAAGTCGACGAGAAGCCCGGTTCCATCGGTCAACATGCCCTTGTCGAACACTTGGTAAAACAGGTTCATGACATCGGGATCCGCCTTCTCGCATTCGTCGAGAAGAACCACGGTGTACGGACGTTGACGAACACCTTCCGTCAACATGCCGCCTTCGCCGTAACCGACGTAGCCCGGAGGCGAACCGATGAGGCGCGAGGTCGTGTGTTTTTCCTGGAACTCGCTCATGTTGATGGTGACCATCATGCGTTCACCACCGAAGAGCATGTCGGCAAGCGCGAGCGCCGTTTCGGTTTTACCAACGCCCGACGGACCAACGAAGAGGAACACGCCCATCGGCGTATTCAGCGGCTTCAAACCTGCACGCGCCGAGCGAAGCTCCTTCGCCACCGTCTCGAGCGCGTAGTTCTGACCC
>CAYSYX010000545.1:3050-6485 GCA_964435055.1 uncultured Polyangium sp.
ATACGCGCGTTGAGTCGCGACTCCATTTCGACGAGCGCCTTGACGTTGTCCGACTGCATCTTGCCCGCCGGAATACCCGTCCACGCGCTGACGACAGCCGCAACCATCGCTTCGTCCACGTCGGGACGAATGAGCGGCACTTCGCCTTGGTTCTTGTGCAGTTCGTCGATCGCCGCGACGACCTCTTTGCGGAGCGTGTCGCGCTCCGCTTCGCTCTTCGCTTCGTTCATGCGCTTGCGAGCTTCGAGGACCTTCTTCGCTCCCTCGGACTCTTGGTTGTACGCAGCGCTGACTTTCTCGAGCTCTTCCTTCGACTTCGCGATCTTCGCTTCGAGCTGCTCGATGCGCTCGGGATCCAAGATCGTGATGCCTGCCGCGAGATCTCGCTTCAACGCGGCGAGCTCGGTCGAGAGTGTGTCAATACGAACCTCGATGTCTTCGACCTGAGCCGGCTTCTGCTGAAGCGCGATCTTCACCTTGGCCGAACACGTATCGAGAAGATCGACCGCCTTGTCCGGAAGCAAGCGTCCCGAGATGAAGCGCGCGGAGAGTTTGACCGCGGCCACGACAGCTTCGTCCGTGACGATGACGTTGTGCGCCTCTTCGAACTTCGATCGCAGACCACGGATCATCGTGATCGCAACGGCTTCGCTGGGTTCGTCCACCTTGACCGGTTGGAAACGACGAGCGAGCGCCGCGTCTTTCTCGAAGTACTTCTTGTACTCGGCCCACGTCGTCGCCGCGATCGTGCGCAGCTCACCACGAGCAAGCGCAGGCTTGAGCAAGTTCGCAGCATCGCCGGCACCTTGCTGATTACCCGCACCGATGATCGTGTGCGCTTCGTCGATGAACATGATGATCGGTTTGGCCGAGCCTTTGATCTCCGAGATGACCTGCTTCATGCGGTTCTCGAATTCGCCCTTCACGGCCGCGCCGGCCTGAAGCAAACCAAGATCGAGACCCATGATCTCGACGCCTTGCATGAGCGGCGGAACTTGGTTGTTCACGATCATCAGCGCCAAACCTTCGACGAGCGCCGTTTTACCAACGCCGGAGTCGCCGACGATGATCGGGTTGTTCTTTCGACGACGACCGAGAATGTCGATCATCTGTCGGATCTCACTCTCACGACCGAAGATCGGATCGATCTGTCCCGCACGCGCACGACCCGTGTAGTCGACGCAGTACTTCGCGAGCGCCGAGTCCGCCGCTGCGCTGCCGGCTCCCGCGGGCAAACCACCGGGGCCACCTGCACCACCGGCACCACCACCTGCGGCAGCAGCAGCCGATTCGGCGTCTTCCTTCGAACCCGAAATAATCTTCTGGAGGTTGTTCTTGATGTCCTCGCGCGAGATGCCTTCGAGCAACGCGCCGATACCACTCATCGAGTAACGCGAGGGCTGTTGAACCATGCGCGCAAAGAGGACACCGCTGCGGATCTTGGTGAAACCGTACTCGACGGATCCAACCGTCCACGCATCCTGCAACCATTCGAGCATGGTCGGAGAAAACACGGGTTTGCCCGCGTTCCCGGTGCGCAAATCCGACAAACTGCGCTGAAGCGCAGTGCGTAAACGCGCCGGGTCGAGGTCGTAGTGCATCGCGAGGAACGCGACGTCGGAGTTCGCGTCGTCGAGCAGCGCAAGAAGCAGATGCTCAACGGTGACTTCGTAGTGCCGTGCGGTGACACATTGGACAACAGCGGCCTCGAGTCCCGCGGTGCAGATCCGAGAGAGCTTTTTGATGATGGCTTTGTTTTCGACGAGCATGCTCATGGCGCACGCATCGTACACAGGATCGACGCCGTGGGGATCCCTCGTCGGTACGTTCGTGACGGGCAGTGATTGCTCGGGGAAGTCGCGCGAAGAAGAGGTGGGAGAGGATCAACCGCGCGGTCTGTCACTACGAACCGCTGAACTCTTGTCTCGCGGAGATCGTTTGGCCTCGGTTTTAGGTTCCGAAGCTTCGCGACGACCACCTTTTGCATCCTTCGCGTCCGCGCCGTCCGCTTTGCCATCCTGCGGTGCAACTTCGATTTGATCGTCCAAAGAGCCGATCATCGACGGCTTCACGCGCAGCTTCAAGATCGCCCCCGTGCGCAGCTTCGCGTCTTCATCGATGTGGTTGTCCTTCGCCACGTCGTCGACGTCCATCGCGAACTGACGCGCCACACCAAGCAGGGTATCGCCCGGACCAACCTTGTACAGCAACGTCTTGCGACCGCTGCGCTTCACTCGACGACGTTGCTCCGGAACCTCGAAGTCGTCATCGCCTCGATCATCGTCGTTTGTCCCCACCAAATCTTCGACGGGGTCACGCAACGCGCGACGCTTCCTGTACGACGGCAAGAGCGACAACAAGCTGCCGTCTTCACGACCCGACGGACGCAATCGCGCTTCACGCCCACCCACGAGATCGACAGGATCGAGAACCGATGCGTCGTCGACAGCAATCGGCTCGGTCTGCAGAAGCACCGGCAACATCGCATGCGCACGTGAGAGCGACTCGGCGGGAATGTTGAGGATGAAGTCGCCATGTCCCGGAGGAACTTTGTCCCCCAACAAATCCGGATTGAGCGATCGGATTGTCTTGACAGACACGCCCGACGCCTTCGCCACAGTCTTGAGAGACAAACGAGGCGGAACTGCGATCTCGGCACCGTCCACAGGACGCATGATCTCGACTTGATCGAAACCGAAACGCTCGAGGTTGTTGGCGATGAGCGCCGCAGCCGCGATCTTCGGAACGTACGACGCCGTCTCCGAAGGCAACGCCTCTTGTCGTGCGAGCTCGTTGAAGTCCGCCGTGCCGTATTGATCGATCCGATCAAGCAGCTGCTCGTAACCCATGTTGTAAGCGGCGAGCGCGAGGTCCCAATTTCCAAACCGCATGTAGAGATCACGCAAGTGATGCGCGGCGGCCGTCGTGGCGAGTTTCGGGTTCTTGCGCTGATCGACGTGCTTGTTCTGCACGAGCCCGTACACGGCACCGGTCGACGGCATGAACTGCCAAAGACCGACGGCGCCTGCGGGTGACTTCACGCGCGGATCGAATCCACTCTCGATCATCGACAACCAGATCAGATCCTCGGGCAAACGCCACTCACGCAGCTCGTGCTGGATCAAGTCTTGGAACTTGCCGCTACGTCGAAGCCACGTCTCGAACATCCGACGACCCTTGTCCGTACGCGCGAAGAAGTTCACGTACTTCAGGGTTCGTCGCGTCATCGTCAGCTTCAGATCCGGCATCTGCAAGCGGGAAAGAGCCTCCGTGCCGGCCATGTCGAGATCGTCCGGATCCGTAACATTCGTCTCCGAGCCCAACGATGACTGGTGCTGCGGACGAGAGAACATCGGCCTGTCGATCGCACACGACTCGCCACGCTCCGCATCGAGGCCACGAATCCCGATCATCTCGGCGTGGCCGCCTTCGTCG
>CAYSYX010000546.1:0-6483 GCA_964435055.1 uncultured Polyangium sp.
GGCGTTGCCCCTGGCGGGATCGGTACCCCGACGATCGGCGGCGGCGAGCTCGGGCCCGTCGTCGTCGAGATCTCCGCGTAGGGATCGACCGGTCGCATCTCGCCGGAAGGCTCGGCGTACGGATCGATCGGGCCGTTTGCCATCGAGCGACGCGGCCTTGTTGAACGTCGGCTCTTTGCCCGTTCCTTCGGCGCTCACCATGCCGTAACCGGGTCCGTTGCCTTCGCCCGTGACAAACCCGTTGCCCGTCATGTCGACGGGTTCGTCCGGGTCTTCTTTCGCCGTCAAGACTTTTGCGGCCTGCGCCGGAGGAGGCGGAGGTGTTTTGTCCTCATACGGATCTTCCTCCTTCGGCGCGGGTTTGTCTATTTTCGGAGCCGGCTCCGGCTCGGGTTCCGGTTCGGGCGGAGGTTCTTCTTTCTTCTCTTCGACCTTTTCTTCCGGTGGTTCGACGTCGTATTCGGTCCAGAAAAACTCATGCAGACCTTGGCGCATGTCGCGAATCGCCCGCTGCATGTCGAAGAGCGCCGTCATGGCTCGTCCCGACGCATACCCATGCGTCGAGAGCGCGATGAACAAGCCGATGAGTGCCCCCGTCTTCGCAGCTCGATTTCCAAGCGCAAAAATAGGTGCGAGCGGATCTCGATCGTCTTCGGCCGAACGCGCGCGTGAGACTTTCGAATGTACTGCCGTCCCCCCGTTGTTCGCGATCGCCATCGGACAAACTCCTCGTGCTTTACGGCGTTGCCGGTGCGGGTGTGGGTGCCGGCGCCGCTTCACCATCGGCGACGGGCGTCACGCCGAACGCGATCTTCGAGACACCCGCCTTCTTCAACATGTCGAGCGACTGCATCACTCTACCGTGTTGCACCGATGATTCAGCTCGAATCACCGCGCGAAGATCCGGTGTCTTCACTTGCGCTTCTTTGGCAAGCGGCAGCAACGCTTCGGCGTTCGGGAGCTTCTTGCCGTCCACGACGAGATCTCCGTTGGAACGAAGCTCGACGCTGAACACCATCTGCACTTCTTTGCCCGACGCAGCCTTGGGAAGATCCAGCGGCATCGCTTGCGACACGATGATCTTCGCCGTGACCATGAAGATGATCAGAAGCACGAGGGTGATATCGACCAGCGGCGTGACGTTGATGCCCTCGACCATCGAATCGTCGTTGCTTTGACTCGACATTCCCATCAGCCGGCCTCCTCTTCAGCGGATTCTTCCTTCTTGGGCTCGGCCTTCTTGCCCTTGCCAGCTTCCTTCTTGGCTTCGGCCTTGGGTTCGGCCTTTTTCGCGACGGGCGCCGGGGGTTCTTCTTCCGTTTGTTCCGACGAACCAGCTGCGGGTTCACCGTGCAAGTGCGCAAGGAGCACGCGCGTGAGCGCTTCGGTGTTCGCGAGCGTCGACTTGATCAAACGTTGAAAGAAGTTGTTGAACGCGACGGCGGGAATGGCGACCGCGAGACCGACGGCGGTGGCGACGAGCGCTTCGGCGATGCTCGACATGACCTGTTGCGGAGCCATTGCGGCCGATGCGGCTTGCGCCATCGGTTTTTCCGCGGCTTTACCAAGGGCATCGAAGGCACCGACGACGCCGATGACCGTACCGAACAAACCGATGAACGGGGCGTTGTTGCCCAGCGTTCCAAGGTACGCGAGCCGTCGTTCGAGCTTCATGCGCTGCAACGCGAGCGCTCCGGCCATCGCTTCTTCCGCAGCTTTCGGACCGCGATCCGCTTCCATCAGGCCCGCTTTGACGACGGCCGCTTCGGCGGAAGGCGACGCTTCCATGCGCTTCATCGCCGCATCGACCGAGTCTCGCAAGGCGTTACGCAGGTCCCGATGCAACAGCACGACATCGTCCCGTAAGGTCCAGAAAAACCAGGCGCGTTCGAGGATGATCGCGACGCTGATCACCGACAACCCGATCATGAGCCACATGACCCACGCCGCGCCAAAGCCAACCATGATCCGCTGGAGCCACTCGATGAGATTCATCTTCCGGTTGTGCCTTTCACTCTCGGGTCTTTTCCACCCGGGCTCGTCGTTCTGGACGTAACACGTCCGCCCTCTCCCACGGGATCGAGCACACGTTTGTCTTGTTGTACCTAATTGCCTGATTCAGGGAGATTGATCGGAATTTTCGGTCCCGATGTCCTCTTCCGCAGCTTGATCGCTTCGCGATGTCGCATCCACGAGACGACAGGCCGTTGCAAGAACCGTCGTAGCGTAGCCACCCTTCGGTAGCACAAAAGAAACTGCGAGCATGCCTGATGCGTCGGGATCCGCGGCTTCGAACCCGGTGACCTCCATTCGCAAGCTTCGGCGAGTTCCCTCACCGTAGGCCCGAAAGTCGTCGAGTCTCTTCGGATCCGGAATCACGTTCGTCAAGACATCGAGCTCGAGGTCCTTCACCAAACCTTCGGGCCAGCGCATTTTGGCGCCGTACATCGGTCCTGTTGCGGAGATGGCGACGGTCTTTGCCCGCTCGATGGCGTCTTCGAACTCCGGGCCTTCATTCGCGACGAGAAAGAGGCCCCCCGAATCGTGTTTTTTCGCGAGGTCCCCGGGCAATACCGTCGTCCACGTCCCGTCTTCGATTCGCCGTTCGAGCACGCGATTAAAGAGCATCGATTGCAAGGCCGAGAAAAGCAGGCGTTGTTCATGACGATCCCGCGGTCCGCGTTCTTTTCCGGCCAGCCACGCGAGCGCTCGCGTCGGGTTTGTCCCATCCCGACCAAAACGTTGCGGACCAAAAAGATTGGGCGCTCCTTGACGCGCCGTCTCGACGAGTTTGTCGCGAACAAGCAATGCATCGGCAGCGGAGGCACAACGCAAACGCAGCCGAAATCGATTACCGTCCAAATGGCCCGGCTTGAGTTTGTTATCGTGACGCCGGGCATCCAGGATTTCGACGCCCGGAAGTATCGCGTTGGCCAATAACGGTTCGAAGTCGACGGCCATGGGCACGGGGATGGAAATCGTTTGCGTGGTTATCGCGTGTTTGTCCTTCATTCCGGCATAACCGACGCCACGAGGGTCCGCGCCGAAAGCCCGAGCCAATTCTTTGGCCACGTCCATGGTCGTTCGGCCGGTTTTACGGATCGTAACGAATAGATGTTCGCCTTTGCCGCTGAAAGGATACGCGGGGATTTCCTCGACAATGAAGTCGTCGGGGGTGGTACGAATCGTCGCGCGAGGGAAACGAGAATCAGCCGTGGACATGGCGGTCATGGAGCATGAAACCGATCGGGCGTAAAGGGTAAAACGCATAACCGTGACGCACGTCGATAACGAATGCGGTCATTGCTTTCGATCCGCGCTCTGTTGTATGGTTGCGGTTCGGAGGTTTCATGGCAATACACGAGGGCCGGCGTCGAGCTTGGATGGGCGGGCTTTTGCTCGTCTCGTTGTTGCTCGCGGCAGCGCTCGTTTCGTTGCTCGATGCGCACGGGCCCATCACCAAAAACGTCCACGACGGTCTCGATATGGCAGGTATGCCGCTGCCTCCGTCGCGCGCGTATCCATTGGGAACGGATTCGCTTGGCCGATGCATTGCATCGCGGGTGGCTCACGGGACGGCATTGACGTTGGCCGTGGCGACGTTGGGGACGACGATTGCGACATTTTGGGGCGTGACCATTGGGTTTGTCGCGGGGTTCGTCGGCGGACGCGTCGATACGCTTCTCATGCGCATCACCGACGCCGTTTTATCGTTTCCCCTGCTGCTTCTCGGGGTTGCCGCTGCCGCCGCATTACGAGGTCGAGCGGCGGGCGTTGGTCCGGCGATTGTCGTATTGGGATTCGTCGGTTGGCCGAGCGTCGCGCGCATCGTGCGCGCTCGCGTGCGCGTATTGCGCCAGGAAGGCTACGTCGAAGCTGCGCGAGCTTTGGGCAATTCGTCATTTCGTTTGGCCTGGCACCACGTTTTTCCGGCCCTTCGCGGTCAAATCGTGGTTCTTTCGGCGCTGTCCGTGCCGCAAATGATTCTGGCCGAATCGACGCTTGCTTTTCTGGGCCTCGGAGCCCACGCGCCCGTACCCGCGTGGGGTCGCATGCTGGCCGAGGGGCAAAGCTATTTGCGCTCGGCGCCTTGGATTACGCTCGGACCGGGCATTTCATTGATTTTGCTGTCGTTGGGATTCGGCCTTCTGGGTGAAGGGCTGCGCGATGCACTTCGTACGGAGTCGTCGTCGTGAAAACCTGGATTCGCTTTTTGCTGGGTCGCTTCGTATCGGCGTTCGTCGTCATTTGGGTCGTCGTATCGGCCGTATTCGCTTTGGCGTATGTGCTTCCAGCCGATCCCGCGCGAGCCGCCGTGGGACCTCATGCCGATGCCGCAACGGTCGAACGAGTTCGCAGACAGCTATGCCTCGACAAACCATTCGTAGCTCGTTACGGATGTCATGTCGTGCGGTTGGCCAAACTCGATATGGGTACGTCGTTTCGAACCGGGCGTCCTGTTTCGACGATTGTGGCCGAGCGAATCGGGCCGACGGCATTGCTTGCATTTTCCGCGCTTGGATTGACCATTTTGACGGCTGTGCCTGTGGCGATGATCGCCAGTCGACGGCGCAAGGCGAATTTCGAGCGTGTTGCGATGTTGGCGACGTGGATTTTGCAAGCTGTGCCGCCGTTTGTTTTGGGTCCGGTGCTCGTGATTCTTTTTTCGTATCGTTGGGGATGGTTTCCTTCGAGCGGCGGCGGGGAATTGGGCAAAGATCGATTGGCGCATTTGTTTTTGCCCGCATTGACGCTCGCGCTCGGGGGCATCGCCACATACGCGCGTTTGCTGCAAAATGAGCTCTCCCGGTCGTTCGCGCGTCCGCACGTACGCGTGGCGATGGCCAAAGGGGCTTCCGAGACGTACGCGTTGACCTACCACGCAATGCCCTTGGCGGTTGGTCCCGTCATTGCGATTGCAGGTGTGGACCTTGGGGTTTTGCTCGGTGGTACGGCGATGACCGAATATGTTTTCGGTTGGCCGGGGCTGGGTCGCGAAGCCTTGCTCGGCGTATTGGAATTGGATTTGCCGGTGGTGCTCGGGGTGGTGCTCGTGACCGGTATCGCCGTCGTCATGGCGAATCTCGTCGCGGATATTCTTCACGCGCTCGTGGATCCGCGTTTGCGGCCGACGTGAGGGCGAGAAAATCGTTTGGCGAGGTCAATCGTCTTCGCGGCTGAATACGTCATCCAGGGAAGCAGCGGAAAACAAACGCTCGGCCCATGCGTCCAATTCTTCGGCATTCGCCGAGTTGATGCGTTCTTGAATCAACCCGGGCACGTCGCCGAAACGTTTGCGCAAGAGCCCCAACAGAAAACTCCGGCGCCCTTCATCGAGGCCCTTCTTGTGGCCTTCGTCGAGGCCCTTCTTGTGGCCTTCGTCGAGGCCCTTCTTGTGGCCTTCCTTGTGACCTTCGTCGAGGCCCTTCTTGTGGCCTTCGTCGAGGCCCTTCTTGTGGCCTTCATCGACCATTCGCTTGATTTCGGGATTGCCCTTTTTCCATAAAGCGAGGGCCACTTCGCATTCTGCAATCGCCGCGTCGAGCAAGGCTTGCACTGCAATGGGGCGGATCAACAAGCGATCTTCGAGCATTCCCGACTGGAGGCGAATGAATTCGGACTTCGCGGGCGACCATTCCGCGACATACCCGTCTTTCACGAAAATGGCAAAAACTCGACGAACCCCGCGCCGCGTCAAATCCTCGGCCTTCTCAATGACGGAGCGCATCGATTGCTCGTTCACCACTTCGAACGACAGCTCTTCGAGGTACCGGGCTCCCGTTTGAGGATCGATGCCCTTTTTGCGAACGCTCACGTCCGTGGCGAAATTCGAGCCTTGGTTCACGCGCGTGAGTAAATCCGAGCCCGTGGCGCAGTCGTCGACGACATGCGGAGCGATGACGAAATCGACGCGGCTATGCACGTCGGCATGTTCGGGGTTCGCCCCCATCGTGACGATCTTGCGGCCGCGAACGATCTCTTCACGGGAGACTTCGGGCGGCACCAAATGGTCGTCCACTCGTGGATGAGCCTGCTGCGTCGGCCTTCGTTCGACATTCGGAACGGTACCGGGAAACGAAAAGTTCGACGTGCTCGCCGCCGCGCCCGGGGCAAGAAACATGCGACCATCGCCACGCTTCGGATCCATCGAGACGAATCCTAGCGGGAACCAAACCGCGACGCAAGGGGAAAATCGTGCAAATTGGTTTGTCGGAGGTCTGCGCGATTCGCGCACTTGCTTGACGATCCCAAGGCACCCTCAGAAATGGGGCGCCTGCTCGACGCGGACCGGAATGGATTGGTTTCTACGGCGTGGTCGTGGCGGGAATTTCAGGTTTGGCCGGCTTAACCGATTTCTTCCGTTTGGCGAGGCCCAGCCGAATCAGGTAATCGCGGCGCGTGACGAGGGTTCTCGCGGTCTCCGACCAATCGTCGAACCAAGCTCGCAAAGCCCGAAGATCGTCGAGACGCGTGTCCGGGGCA
>CAYSYX010000547.1:0-6449 GCA_964435055.1 uncultured Polyangium sp.
GTTCCTCGATCCATCGCCGCCGGCCGGTCTGCTGATCGCTCCCGACGTGGATTTCGAGCGGCTCGTGCGGCGTTGTCGCGGACTTGGTGTCGAGATCGAGGCTGATGGGGCGCTTGTTCGGGCGCGTTCGACGAGCCCGCTTCCTACGACCGTCGAATCGCCGCGTCCCGCTTCGGCGACGCGTCCGCGCACGCGCGCGTCGAGCACGCGGCCACCGCGCGGTTGAGGCGAGTTTGTCTCGGCATTGTGGACAAAACGTAACGGTGGTGTCCGGGTTCTCCGAAAAAAGTTTGTCGAAGTACGTGAGCGGTTGGCCGGACAATCTCCACGCCCGGTGCACTTTTCCCAAGCCCTGCCGAGCGATCTGACGGATACTCGTCAGGCATGACGCCGGATCGACTTCCGAGGATTGTCATAGGATTGGCGATAGCGTTCAGCCTCGCGGTCCTATTCGCGCAACCTCGGTTCAAAGCGCTCGAACGTCGCTTTGGCGTCACCATGCTCGTTTCGGCCGGTCTGCCATTCCTGGGCATCGGGGCGATTTTTTCCCAAGAAAGCGTTGGCGTTCTCACGCCGGCCGTTCTGAGCGATCTGAAGCCGGCGTTCGAGTTCGGGTTGGGTTGGGTCGGGTTTGTCGTCGGCCTGCAATTCGACGTCCGCAAACTCGATTCACTTCCGCAGTCGCTGGGTCCGGTCATTGTCATCGAGTCGTTTGTCCCGATGCTCACGACGGCCGTTCTGTGCGGCATGGCGCTCGTCGGCATGGGGGTGTCGTGGGTGGACAATGCGTTTGTCCGGGATGCGCTCGTGCTTGCCGCGTGTGCCGCGCCGAGTGCGCCGATCAGCATGGAGGTTTGGCAGAGACGCGTCGGTGAAAAAGCCGCGCGGATGATCGACGAAGTCACGAGCATCGATGAAGTCGTGGGGCTCGTCGTCCTTGCTTTCGTGGCCGTTTTGTTTCGTCCCCACGCTACGGAAATTCGTTGGGTTTTGCCGCCGAGCGCGTGGTTTTTGATGACCTTCGGCCTTGGCGGAACCCTCGGCATCATCACGTACGTGCTCTTGCGCGGCGCGCGTAACGCTGCCGAAGAGCTGGCTCTTTTGTTGGGCGCCGTGGCCCTGTCCGCCGGTGTTGCCGGCTATCTCGCGCTCAGCGTTCCCGTCATTTGCGCCATCGCGGGCGCTTTGCTTGCGAACTTGCCCGTCCGCGATCTCGCCGGATTGCGCGCGACGCTCATCAAAGTCGAGCGGCCGATTTACCTGATTTTCCTGCTGGTCGTCGGCGCGACGTGGCGTCCTGGTGAATGGCAAGGCTGGGTGCTCGCACCGGCGTTTGTCTTGGCCCGCGTCGCGGGCAAACGCTTGGGCGCCATCTGGTCGAAACGAGCGGGCCCGAAAGAGCTGCCGTCGGCCGGGATGCTCGCGCTCGCGCTCGCGCCGCAAAGTCCCATTTCCATCGTCGTCATCGTCAGTGCCGCGACGCTTTACGAAGGCCAAGGTGCCGAGCGTGTGCGGTGGGCCATCAACGCCGTGATCATCGGTGGCGTCTTGTCCGAGCTCGTCGTGCGTTTGCTCGAGTGGCGTCGTCGAAGGCGAGCGGACTTGACGCCGTTGCCGGTAGGGGTTCGTCCAGTCGAACCAGCGCCGACGACGGCGTCGACGAGCGACACGGGAGGAGCGTCATGATTCGTGCGGCGTTTGTCTTGATGCTCGTCGCGGGAATTTCGTTTGCGGCCCGCAGCTTTTTGCCCGCGGATGTGACGGTGACGGGTTCCGGTGCGGCGCTCGCTTTCGGCTTCTTGCTCTTGGCGGCGATGCAAACGGCGCACATTTTTCATGAGCTGCGTTTGCCGCATCTGACGGGATTCATTCTGTGCGGCGCGGTTTTCGGTCCGGAAGTGCTCGGCCTCATCACGCGCCCGATGCTCGAAGACCTCACGCTCGTGAAGAAAGTTGCCGTCGGATTGATCGCGCTCACGGCCGGCTGTGAGCTCAACTTTGCCAGCCTGCGCAGCAAGATCCGGAGCATCAGCATCGTCAGCTTCTTCGGGCTGATCGTGGCGTTTGTCTTTCTGTTCGGGTTCTTTACGTTGGTCCTGGAACGTATCGAATTCACGGCGACGATGAACCCGGCGCAGCGGCATGTCGTCGCCCTGGTGATTTCAACGGTGCTTTGTGCGCTTTCGCCGGCGGTCGTGATGGGCATCTTGTCCGAGACTCGAGCCGCGGGGCCGCTCAGCGAGATGTGTTTGTCGATCGTCGTTCTTGCGGATCTGGGCATCGTGATTGCGTTTTCGTTCACGGAATCCGCGGCGCGCAGCGTCTTCCCGTCCACGGGAACGACATCGGTATTCGGAGCCCTCGCGTCACATATTTTCGGCTCGATCGCAGCGGGAATCGCCGTCGGGCTGATCTCGGCGTTTTACATCAAGCGTGTGCGACAAACCGTCGGGTTGTTTGTCTTTGCCGTGTTGTTTGTCGTGGCCGAAGGTGGACGTTCGTTGCACCTCGACCCGTTGCTCGTGGGTTTGTCCGCGGGGTTGTTCCTCGAGAACATCAGCCCGGTGAGCGGCCACGAAGTCATCCAGGAGATGCAAATCGCGGCGATGCCGACGTTTGCGGTGTTCTTCGCCGTTGTCGGCGCCGAAGTGCACCTGCATGCGTTTTTTGCCGTGGCGCCTTATGCAGCCATTGCTGCGATCGCTCGAGCCTTGGGGATCTTCCTTGGTGCTCACCTTGGAGGGCGCATCGCGCGTGTGGATCCGCAAGTGATGAAGTGGGTGCCTTTGGGGATGTTCCCCCAAGCCGGGGTGGCCATCGGGCTGGCGAACCTGGTGGCGTCCTCGTTCACGCCCTGGGGACCGGCGGCGGCGACATTGATTCTGGGCACCATCGTGATCAATGAGATGATCGGCCCGGTGTTGTTTCGTATAGCGCTCAGTCGAGCCGGGGAAATTGGTCGCAAGCGGGATCAAAGCTTGGTCGATCAGCCTTCCCACGCGCCGGTATCCGAGGCGCAAATCAACACCTGACGTCTCGCGATCGTTTGTGGACCAATTGTTTCTTTTGCCAAACCCGATGCCCGGAGCTTCAACGTGACCGAACAGAATCATTCTCCCGGCCCTTCCGGCGATTCCTTTCCCTGCTCGAGCTGCGGGGCGAAGCTTCACTACGATGCGACCCTTCAGGCGCTGAAGTGTCCTTATTGCGGCACGCAGCAAGCCATGCCCGCGACGCCTTCAGGCGCGCGTGAGATCCCCATTGAAGAGGGGCTGCGTTTGGCGCAACGCGGGTACGGCACGCCCGTGCAACAGGTGGGGTGCAACGAATGCGGCGCGGTCGTGAACGTGGCCTCGGGTGAACAAACGGCGACGTGTACGTTCTGCAAGTCGCATCAGGTGCTGGCGCGCGAAGCGGCGGCGACCCCGATTCGTCCCGAATCCGTGGTGCCCTTCAAAGTCGACAAGAACTCGGCCGCCGCTCGGTTCGACGAGTGGCTCGGCGGCTTGTGGTTTCGCCCGAACAACCTGCGCGAGATGGCCAAGGTCGAGGGTTTGGCCGGGGTATACATCCCGTATTGGACCTTCGATGCGCGCGTGTATTCGCGCTGGACGGCGCAGGCCGGCTACTACTACTACGTCGACGAAACGTACACCGACGCGCAGGGACAACAACAAACCCGCAAGGTGCAAAAGACACGTTGGGAACCTGCAAGCGGGCAACGCTCCGACAACTACGACGACATGATCGTTTGTGCATCGAAGGGTTTGCCCCACAACCTCGGCGACGAACTGAAATCGTTCGACACCAAAGCATTGACGCCTTATCGCCCGGAGTTTCTCGCGGGTTGGCGCGCGGAAGCGTACGCGCTGGATCTCATGCCCGCGTGGGACATCGGCC
Source organism: uncultured Polyangium sp. (assembly GCA_964435055.1). Lineage (GTDB taxonomy): Bacteria > Myxococcota_A > Polyangia > Polyangiales > Polyangiaceae > Polyangium. The sequence goes on from CAYSYX010000547.1 coordinate 3,901, forward strand.
AAACGAAGATGGCCCATGAACAACAATCACGCTGTGCGCGCGACGTTCCCGGCGACACGCATCAGAACCTTCAGGTTCACAACAACTTCGCGCACGTGACGTTCAAGCACGTGCTGCTGCCGATCTGGGTCGCGGCGTATCGCTACCAAGACAAACCTTATCAGTTCTTGGTCAACGGGCAGACGGGCGAGGTCGTGGGCAAAGCGCCGTACTCGGTCATCAAGATCGTCCTCTTCATTCTCTTCATTCTCGCGGTCATCGCCGGCATCGCCGTGGCGACCGGATCCAAGAAAGCGTCGCGCTCCCGCGTCTCGCAGATCGATTCGACGATGTTCGTGTTGGCATCCGCTGCCGGCCGGTGCACGCTTGCCGGCCATGTCGCTACCTAGCCCTGTTTTTCACCGCTGGGCGTCGCGTTTTCTCGCTCTTGCCATCGGATTCGCCGTGCCTTTTGCCGCTCCTGCGTTTTGCGCAGATGCACGCGCCGAGCAGTCCGCGAAGATCGACATCCCGTTTCAAAAGTACAAACTCGACAACGGACTCGTCGTCATCCTGCACGAGGATCACTCGTTGCCTCTCGTCGTGGTGAACACCTGCGTCAAAGTGGGCTCGCGTTTCGAGGAGCCCAAACGCACGGGATTCGCGCATCTTTTTGAGCACTTGATGTTCATGGGCACCAAGCGTGTCCCGCCCAAGATGTTCGACGGCTGGATGGAGGCCGCGGGGGGGTCGAACAACGCTTGGACCAGCACCGATCGCACGGATTATTACGACATCGGACCTTCCAATTCGATCGACCTGCTCCTGTGGCTCGAAGCCGATCGTTTCGCCTCGTTGGCCGACGAAATGACCCAGGAAAAACTCGACGTTCAGCGCGAGGTCGTCCGCAACGAACGGCGGCAGCGATCCGAAAACATGCCGTATGCCAAGGCGGATTTGCGTTTGTCCGAGCTCCTTTTCCCGGTCGGGCATCCCTACCATCATCCGACGATCGGCTCGCACGAAGACCTGCAAGCAGCGACCGTGCGCGACGTGAAGAATTTCTTCCGCCGTTGGTATGTCCCGAACAACGCTTCGCTCGTCGTGGCCGGCGACTTCGATCCGGCGTTTGTCAAACCGATCATCGAGAAGCGTTTCGGTCCTCTGCGCAACACGCCCGTGCCTGCGGCGCCCGAGGTTCCAAAGGTAAAACTCGGCAAGATCGTCCGGGAGACGCTCAAGGACAACGTCGAGCTGAGCAAGATCGTCATGGCGTGGCACAGCGCTTCTCGCTACACGCCGGGGGATGCGGAGCTCGACTTGCTTTCGGTCATTCTCACCGAGGGCAAAGTCAGCCGTTTGTACAAGGCGCTCGTTTACGATCAGGCGTTGGCGCAAGAAGTCGTGGCGTATCAAGCGTCGTCGGATTCGGGTTCGTACTTCGAGATCGACGCGATCGCTCAGCCCGGGGTTCCTTTGGAAAAACTCGAGGCGGCGATCGACGCGGAGATCAAGAAGCTGTCGTCGGAGACGGTGAGTGCCGCGGAGCTCTTGCGGGCGCAGAATCAGTTCGAAACGGGCTTCGTTGCGCGGCTGCAATCGATTCATCGCCGGGCGATGACGCTGAACTTGTACGAAACGTTCACCGGGGATCCAGCGTTTGCCGAGAAAGACCTCGACCGGTATCGCAGCGTCACGCCGGCGTCGTTGTTGGCGATCACGAAGAACACGCTCGACCCGAACGCGCGCGTGATCATGCACATCATTCCCGAGAAGAAGCCCGAGGAGGCCAAGTGATGAAGACGATGCGTGCGCTGTTGTTGGCGTCGGCCGCGTTGCTTGCCGCCTGTGGTGGTGCGGGAAATGGTTCGACGAACGTCGGCACGAAACCGGTCGCGACAAACACCGATCCGCCGGAACCTCCGCCGCTGAACATCGACCTCGGGCCCAAACCGGATGTCGGTCAAGCCAAACCTTTTGCGGCGCCGACGGTCGAGACGTTCGAGCTGAAAAACGGCTTGAAGGTGTGGCTCGTGTCGCGTCGTGGTTTGCCGCTCGTGTCCATGTCGCTCGTGGTGTTGGGCGGATCGTCCGTCGATCCGCTGGACAAACCCGGCCTGATGCACATCACGACCGACATGCTCGATGAAGGTGCGGGGAAACGAAGCGCCATCGAGATCTCGGGGGCCATGAGTGATCTTGGAGCGTCGCTCGGCATCCACACCGGAGTCGATGCGACGACGGTGTCGTTGTCGGTGCTCAAGAAGAACGTCGGGGCTGCGTTCTCGATTTTCGCGGACATCGTGGCGCGTCCGCAGTTCGACGAGCGGGAGTTCAAGCGCGTATCGGACTTGTGGCGCAACGATCTCAAGGCGCGTGCGGACGAACCCACGCGGGTCGCGTACCTGGTCAACAGCGCGGTGCTTTACGGACCGGAGACGCCGTACGGCCATCCGGCGGAGGGCCTGGTTGGGTCCGCGGAGAAGATCGATGTTTCGACGGTGAAGAAGTTTTACGCGGAAAACTTTCGACCGGATCGCTCGGTGCTCGTCGCGGCGGGAGACATCACC
>CAYSYX010000548.1:0-6443 GCA_964435055.1 uncultured Polyangium sp.
CCTCTGGTGCTCCTGGGACAATACCCTCAGTTGAGGGCCGTCGTCCGCACAAAAAATTCGCTTTTGCGCCTCCGGGCACATTCTCAACCCCAAAGAAATCATTGGGAACTCCATCGCGATGATCGATTTATGTCCCGCGCGGCGGAAGCCTTTGCCGCAAGTCCCCCGTGCGGACTAGATTCCCCGCATGATTTCTCAAAACAGCTTGCGCCAAGTGTTTGTCGTCGACGCCGTCCGCACTCCCATCGCTCGTTATGCCGGCGGTTTGGCTACGGTTCGTCCTGACGATTTGGCTGCGCACATCATTTCGAGCTTGGTACGACGCAATGAAGCTGCCGCCGGGGTGCTGGATCACGTCGTGTTTGGGGCGACGAACCAGGCGGGTGAAGACAATCGCAACGTAGCGCGCATGGCGTTGTTGTTGGCGGGGTTGCCGTACGAAGTTCCGGCCGTCACCGTGAATCGTCTCTGCGGCTCGGGCCTCGAAGCGGTGAATGACGCAGCGCGGATGATTGCCCTGGGTGAGGCGGATTGCGCTGTTGCCGGCGGCGTGGAGAGCATGACGCGAGCACCGTTTTCCATGCCGAAACAAGCCTCGGCTTTCGATCGCGCGCCGCCGCCCGTGTACGACACGACGCTTGGATGGCGGTATCCGAATCCCCGTATGGAAGCGCGATTCCCGCTGATTTCGATGGGCGATACGGCCGAAAACGTGGCGCAGAAGCACAACATCTCTCGCGCCGATCAGGACCTCTTCGCCCTCGAGTCGCACAAGAAGGCGGCACGTGCATGGCAGGAAAATGCCTTCGCGAACGAAGTGGTGCCCGTGCCCGTTCCGCAGAAAAAAGGCGAACCCGTGATGTTTGCCAAGGACGAGTGTGTCCGGGCGGATGCGAGCGTCGAGGCGTTGGCCAAGCTTGCGCCGGTGTTTCGCAAAGGCGGCAGCGTGACCGCGGGGAACTCATCGCCCATCAACGATGGCGCGTCGGGGCTCTTGCTGGCTTCCGCCGATGTGGTGCAACGGTTGGGGCTTCAGCCGTTGGCGCGAGTCGTTGGAGGTCAAACGGCCGGTGTGGATCCGAGCTACATGGGCGAAGGGCCGATTCCTGCGGTGCAAAAGCTCTGTGCTCGACTTGGCGTGAACATGGGCGACATCGACCTCGTGGAGCTCAACGAAGCGTTTGCCGCGCAGTCGCTGGCTTGCATTCGCACGCTCGGCCTCGATCCCGAACGGGTGAACGTGAATGGCGGCGCCATCGCGCTCGGGCATCCGATTGGGTCGTCCGGCGCGAGGATCGCGTGCACGCTCGTGCATGCCATGCGCGCGCGCGACAAGAAGATCGGGCTCGCCTCGTTGTGCATCGGCGTCGGCCAAGGCATCGCGACGTTGTTCGAGCGGGTGTGATTGAGGTGAGGTGAGGGAAATCCGGAGGGCGGAGATACGTACCCTGACAAACGTTTGTCAGGGTACGTGAGCTTCACGGCATGACGCAGACCTTGTTGCCCATCACCATGGTGCACTTGCCGCTGGCGCACTCGGCATCGTTGATGCAGATCTCCCCAAGCTTCAGCTTGCACGCGCCGTTGCCGTTGCAAACCATGGTTCCGCTGCAATCGGGAGCATTGTCCGTCATGCCTGCGGGAATGTCCGAACAAGTTCCTTTGGTGGCTCCGACGCAGGTTTGACAGGCACCGGTACACGCGGTGTCACAACAGACGCCGTCGGCGCAAGCGTCGCTCTGGCACTCGCCCTTCGCGGCGCAAATGTCGCCGTTGCACTTCTTGCATGAGCCGCCGCAATCCACGCCGGTTTCGTCACCGTTCATCGTGCCGTCGGTGCACGACACGCACATTCCGTTGAAGCAGGTTTGTCCCGCTCCCGCACATCCGTTGTCGTTCACGCATTCGACGCACGTGCCGCTACCATCACACTGCTTGTTGCCTTCGCACGTGGTGCCGGCGGTGGCGAACTTCTTCTCCGGCATGCCGTTGTTGCAGCTTTCGATGGTGCACATGTTGCCGTCGAGCGGCGGTGTATCGCTATCGTCGTTGACGGTCATCGTTCCGCCCATCCCGTCGCAGACATCGGTCTTGCAGTCGCCGCTTGTCGGATCGTTGACCGGCGTGCCTTGTTGTCTGAACGTTTGAACACAAACGGACATCGTGCAGGACCAATTGATGCACGGCGTATCGTTTGGACAATCTCCGTTGTTCATACACATCGTGCCGCCGCTCGAGCTGCTCGAGCTGGTTGCCGACGAAGAGGACGACGAAGAAGACGTTGACCCGGAAGAAGATGAAGAGGACGAGCTGCCGCCGGTTCCACTGGACGAACTCGAGCTGCCGGCGACTTCACCGCCGGCTCCACCCGTTGCTTTGCCGGGATCGAATTGATCAAAGTCCTGCACGCAAGCGAACTGGATGAGGCCTGCGCCAAGAAGGACAAACGAAGAAAGGATTATGGAACGTTGCACGTCAACACCTCGCTTGGGCAGCAGATAAGCCCGTCAAAAGTGGGAAAAATGTATCACGTCGCCGACTTTGGAAGTGAATCGTTGCACGACAAAGCAATCGCTGCGTCCAGCCGACGTGCTTCGTCCAAGTGCGGTTCGATCTTCGCGGCGCACGCCGCCCGCGCTGCGTAAAGAGCGTTCAGCGTCGCGTAGCGCGTCTGTCGTGAGATGCCTCTGGCGCGCGTCATGGTGCCGATGGCTTCATCCAGATCGTGCAAGTCGCCAAGGCGCTTCTGCAAACGCGTTGCATGGCCTTGGAGGCGCGGGCCTTCGTCGCCAAGCTCCGCAGGGAACAGCTCGACGGTGTATCGAAGGCGTTTCTCGCGAATGCGCAGCGCATGCATCGCCAACACGTCGTGCACCTGCGTCCCCAACGCCGCCCGTCGCACTTCGCGCACCGCGTTCGCGACTCCGACGGCGGCCAGCTCCTGCGCCGACAAGTTGTTCGACGGTGCCGAGTCGAGGATCTCCTCGAGTTTGTCAAGGACGATGAGCAACGGGCGAACGTGCTTTCCGCCGGAGGCCGTTGCTTCACCTCGTCGCGGACCATCGTGCACGATGCGCCGGACGGAGCGCTGCGTACTTCGCGCCTTGCGTGATCGTTTGTCCATCCAGACTCGGGTCTCTTCGGTCGACGTCTCCGTCGGCTTCAGCGAATCGAGCGTGCGCAGCAGAACTTCATCGTCGCGCAGGAGCCCCGTCGTGCGGCCGTAATACCGCAGCTCCCGCTCGATTCGTTGCAAACGTTTTGTGTTCCAAATATTTTCGGCGACCCGCAACGCCGTGCGACTTCGGCGCAAAGCGACGCGAAAATCATGGATCGCTTCTTCGTCCGCAGGCTGCTCGGGAGGCCGCGGCGAGTACATCGCGAGCACTCGTTGGTGGGTCTCGCGTATCGTCGCCATCAGTCGACGCAACGCTTTGGCGATCAGGTCTCGGCCGGAGGCGACGTCGTTCATACACGCGAAATGTTGACGACCACCACCGGTCGTCGTCCGGTCTTGTGCTCGATCGTTCGCCGTACCGCCAAGCGGCAGATGTCGGCAATCGTCTCGTCTTGCGCCCGCAAGCGCGGCTCGGTGTCGGTGATCGCGCGCGACATCGCAATCGCCGCCGCGCGAAGAACATCCGATGCACCTTCGGCGTGATCGACCACGCCGTATTGCGTCAGCCTCGGTGTGGCCTGAATCGATCCGCGACGATCGAGAACGATCGTGGCCATGACAATCCCACTCCGACCAATCGTCGCTCGCTCGCGAATCACTTCGTCCGGCAGCTCGCGACCCCCGTGCGTCGCCACTTTGCCCACCGCGACTCGCCGCCCCTTGCCCAGCTTCTTCTCGCGCGACAGCTCCACCACCTCGCCGTTCTCCGCCACCACCACATCGGACACTCCGGCATCACGCGCAAGTTCGGCATGACGAACCAAATGATGATACGTGCCGTGGATGGGGACGAACGAACGCGGGCGAGTCATTTCGATCATGCGCAGTTGCTCGTCGCGACACGCGTGACCGCTGGCATGTACACGGCGGTCGGTGATCCACGTGCGCAGATCGATGCCTACACGAAGCAGATCGCCCATCAAGTCGAACACGGGCCGATCGTTGCCCGGAATGATGCGGCTCGAGAGGATGACCATGTCGCCCGGATCGAGACGCAGCACCGGATGAGTTCCCGCGGCGAGCTTCACGAGCGCGGACATGCGCTCCGCTTGCGTGCCGCTCGCGATGCACAACACGCGCTCGCGCGGCAGTGAACTGACGAGCTCCGGAGGCACGATGAGGTCGCTTGGAAACTTCAAATGACCCGACGCAATGGCCGCTCGGACATGGTTTTGCACGGAACGACCCAGCAGACATAAGCGCCGTTTGGTCTTCACCGCGATGCGTCCGATGACCGCCAGACGATGCACGTTCGAGGCGAACAAGCCGACGACGACACGCGCCTTCGCGTTCTCCACGAGCGCGCCGAGCGTCTCGGCGACTTCGCGTTCGCTCATGGATTGTCCGGGTGAATCGACGTTCGTGCTGTCCGACAAAAGAAGCTCGATGCCTTCGTTGCCCAGCGCTGCAAATCGATCTTCGTCCGTCACTTCTCCATCGGGTGGCGTCGGATCGAGTTTGAAGTCTCCGGTGTGCACGACGAGTCCGGCGGAGGTGCGAATCGCGAGAGCGATGGCATCGACGATCGAATGCGTGACGCGAATCGGTTCGAACGCAAACGATCCGGCTTCGTACGTTTTGCGCGGTGAAACAGGCAAAAGACGTACGGAGCCTCCGGCAATCTCATGCTCTTCGATCCGTTGACGAACGAGCTCCAGCGTATGCGGTGGTCCCCAGACCGGCAGGTCGGCACCGAGGCGCGCGAGCAGATACGGCACGCCGCCGATATGGTCTTCATGCCCGTGCGTCAGGACCAACCCGCGAACCCGCGACGGATTCAACAGCAGGTGATCGAAGCGCGGGTGATAGATGTCGATGCCGAGATCGGCCGTAGGAAACGTGACGCCGCAATCGACGAGCAACACGTCGTTGCCTTGCTCGAAAGCCATGCAGTTCATCCCGATTTCGCCCAGTCCGCCGAGCGGGATGATGCGAAGCGACGCGGGGTCTGCTGCGGGATCGGTCGCCAACGAAACGCTCCTGATACGATTGAAGACCAACGATGGAAACGTTGGTCGAGTGGCGAGCGAGTGTAGCCGATGCCGGCGGCTGTCGTTCGACGTCCTCTCGCTCTACGTTGCGTGCATCGCTGCAACGTACGACATCACTCGATCCGCCCACGCCGCTCGCAACCAGGCTCGCACATCGCCGCATCGCCGGCGCTCGGACAGCACCTTGATCATTGCTCTTCTCACCAACTTCCTGCTTGTCATCGCTTTGCCGTTTCGTGTTCTGCGCCGCGCATTGGCGTTTCGGCATGAGGGATACGTGTTGTTGGATGTCGACGGTCGTGTGGTGGACGTCGAGCCCCCGAAGCCGCCTTTGCTCGCGCGATGGACGCAACAGCAACGACCTCATCTGACCGTGAAGTCAGTTCAAGACCTCGCCGACCTCATCCTCGCGGACGCCAAACGGAAGGGCCTCGTCGTTCGGATTCGTGACCTTTCCGCAGGTCCGAGCGTCTTGGCGGCGTTTCGTGACGTCCTCGTGAAACTTCGCCGGGGCGGCAAAGATGTCGTCGTGCATGCACCCATGGGTGCTGACTCGGCGGTCATGTTTCTCGCTTCGGGCGCCAAACGCATCGTCGTCGGTCCGGAGACGCACGTCGCGCCGCTCGGCTACGCCGTTGAAATGCAGTTCGTCAAACGAGCTCTCGATCGCTTGGGCGTCGAACCTCAAGTCTTCGCCCGGGGCACGTACAAGTCGGCGGCCGAGCCTTTCGTGCGTGAAGACATGAGTCCCGCCCAACGCGAACAACTCAACGCCTTGCTCGATACCCGATACGCACTGCTCGTCGACGCTCTCGCTGAACGTTGTGGAGGTGATCGGACCAAAGCTGCGCAGTGGATCGACGAAGGCCCGCATCGATCGAATCGGGCCGTCGAACTCGGTCTCGTCGATCACGTGGCGTACGACGACGAGCTCGATGCGTTGCTCGGAGCGCCCGAAGGCGAAAACGCGCGCGTCATGTCGGCCGGTCGATACTTGCGACTCAAACGGCCTACGCGATGGCGGTCGCTCTTGTCGAAGCCGAAGGTGGCCCTCGTCGAAGTGCATGGCCCGATCGTCTCCGAGGCTCGCTACTCGTTCGGCGTGGTCGCTTCCGAAGAAGCACTCATGCGGTCCATTCGTGCAGCTCGTCTCGAACCGAGCGTCAGGGCGGTCGTCCTGCACATCGATTCACCTGGCGGCAGCGCGCTCGCGTCCGATCGCATCCATCACGAAGTCGAACGTCTCGCGGCTGAAAAACCCGTCGTCGCGTACC
>CAYSYX010000549.1:0-6430 GCA_964435055.1 uncultured Polyangium sp.
CGCTCGCGGACGAACGCAAGCGGACCGGCGACGGAGATTCTCGCGCGTGTTGCCCCTACGCGGAAACGAAGCCCATACGTTTCGGTTCCGACAAGGTTATGGCGCGGACGACATAACGCAGGAGCTTTTACCTGGACCAGAAGATCTGGCGGGTGAGTCGCGATCGCGAGGTTCAGCGCGACCTTGGATTGGTCGCCGGATAAACGAGACCAACGGGCGGTCAGCCGACGTCACCCTCGTGACCGAGCGTCTCTTTGTTTACCTTTTGCTGATGGGCGATATCAGCGCTCGACGCGCCTTTGTCCACCATCTTGTGAATGACGTTGTCGGCGATCTTCTTGCGCTTGGCGTCCATTTCCTTGTCATGTTCCTCGTCGCTCATGGTAATCACCTCTTCGTGTGTTCTTGATCGGGTTCGTTGATGTCGTGCGATCGGCAGGCGTATCTCTCATGAGAATCGCCTCCGAATCAGTCTTGGGCGGCGGCGATCAGAGCCTCGACGATCCGAGCGAGCGGCGTGCCGTTCGCCGCGGCTCCCACAGCCGCTTTGCTCCACGATTGCGGCAATGCCGAGCGCGGATCCCAGGTTCCTGTCGCAGCGGCATCCTCCGGCGTAACCGCACGTAGGCCGGGCGCCGGCGTCCAGAGAAAATCCGGATGCTTATTCTGATACCACTCACCGCCGAGGATCTTTCCCGTATCGTCGAGCTCGATGTCGTAATGGTAAACCACCTGCTGAATCGCATCATTGGACGGTTTGTCCTCCGGCGCATGCGACGGTTCGGTCTCCACGACGTATTTGACGCGCATCGATATGCCCGCGATGGCCGAGTAATTCGACGTGCGGTATTTGCGGAATCGGTCTTTCTTGAAATCGCTTCGCGCGACCGTGGCGTCACGAAGGCTCTTGACGACCCGCATCGTCTGCGGATTGAAGTACGAATATTGGTACGCATGAACCGGCTGGTTCCAAACTTCGTAATCGTAGGTCGCATCCATGACGAAACTTCGTTTTGCCACGCCGATCTGATTCACGACGCAGACATGCCACGTCCCCGGATTCGTATCGAATGCGGCCGCAGACAACACGCGTCCGTTTTCATCGAGCTTGGGATTCGATTCGCCGCAGCGACCACCAATGAATCGCGCGGATGGACTCGCGTTGGCCCATAACAACGACGCAAGGGCCTTGATGTCCGAAGGATAAAAACGGACCACGGTTTTGCCGTCCGCTGCCAAAGCTTCCACCGTTTTGCATGGACGCCGGAGCATGTAGGCCGCGGGGGCCCAGCCATGACAAATGCCCATCCACAGCTCGACCTTGCCATATTCGTCATAATATTCCTGCCCCTGCGCCCACATGGCGGCCGTGAGTTTGCCGGTGGCATCACCCACGAGCAGGTCGTATTTCTCCGAAGGCGATAACCGATCCATCGCCGACGCGGTGTGTGAAGCAAGGATGGCCGACGCCGGATGTTTTCGGACGTAATCGAGGTTCGCCTTCCAGTCTTCGGAGTTGGGGAATTGCGGATCGGCATACCGATGCCCCAGAACACCCAAGTAAATACCCCAGTAATCGTCGGACCAGGGGCTCTCGTCCAGGCGCGCTTTGGTCAATTGCGCCCGGTCCATTTCTTCGAGCGTCGAATAGGCGACTTTGTCGACCAATTTCGAAGGCAAGTCATTCCGAGCAATCCGGGCCTCTTCGTCGCTCTCCGCGGGAATCGGAAATCGGGCCCGCATGCGATCCCGCCGGGCAACGTAATCTCCATTTTCGATCGCACCGGTCGACAATGGGCTACGCGCAGGCATACCACCTTCGTTGCGCTTTTCGATGACGCGCTCCATGGCGGTGCGCGGATCACGATCGAATTCGTCGAGAGCGCGTTGCAGGTCTTCGTTGTTCGTGTCGGAATCAAACATGGCTCGAAGTCTCCAGGGAAGCCGCGATTGGCCTCGAATTTTTTGAATGGTTCTTCGTATGGGTCTACGTCATGGGCGTCGGTGAAAGGGTGATTCCCGCAGCAATATCATCCGCGGTGCGGAAGACGGCGCAGGCGAGGTTGCGTTTGTCCGGCCCGAGATCCGGCCGCGTGGCCAGATCCTCGAAAATACGACTGATGCGCACCCCGCAATTGGCACTGAATCGCGCCGGAGCCGACGACGACTTGTCGTTGCCTTCGTTGTCCGTCTGTTTGTCGACGAGACGAATCGCTTGGTCGGCGTTGGGAACGCCGCTGCAATGTACCGCAACGACAAACCAATTGTCACTGTACACGGGACTTCCGGACGAACCATGCATCGTGTCCGTCTCGTAAAGCAGAAAGTCCTCCTGTTCGCCGACGAGGTGGTTGTCGCGAATCGCGATCTGTTTCGCTTGTCCGCCGGGGTGCTGGATGATGTTGAGGTGCTCCGACACGATCGTCTTGCCCGGCGTGGAAATCAGCACGCTGTTTCCAAACGTGGCGAGCAACGAACCGTCTTCTCCCGTGGGCGATACCGCAACCAACGTGTAATCGAGCGTCGGATGCGTACAGAAGAAACGCGCCGGATCGAGCTTGAAGACGTGGGAAATCAATTCGGAATTTCGAGCGTCATCCGCCATGTCGAAACGAGCTCGAGCTCGTCGAGCTTCGTCTTCGCTGGGCAAAACGTGGTTGTTCGTCAGCAACAAGTCATTGCCCACCAAAAAGCCCGTGGCATATTCGACTTGACCGCTGCCGAGCTCCTTGAGTTCGAGACGGCATACGCTCTTGGCCGCAATCGCGCCGCGTTCGAGGAAGTTGACCGGTAACAAATCGACGTTGCCGATAAATCGTTCCTGCCAATAAGAATCGCCGGCGGCCTGCGCGAGCTTCTTCCGAACCTCGAGACGCTTGTCCGAAATGCCAACCACGTGTCCCGTTTGCTTGAATTCGTCCCGAACCTCCGCCAACGATCGGCGCGCGACGGCGCGAAACTTGGACGACGCGTTGGCCAACACTTCGACTTGTCGAGACAAAAGGCTCATTGTTTTCTCAAGCTTCGAAATCGGGAACGGTGCGCCCATTTGCACTGCAATGCTCGTGCCGCTCGGCTTGGGCGGACCCACGTGATGCCAAGCCTCCGGCGTTCACCCCGGACGACGTGCACGGAATGAGGGCCTCCGGCGAATCGCGAAATGAATATCCTGCGCGCGGGGTGCAAGAACTGCGTATGAACCGGGACGATAACTCGAAACTCGGGCGAGATCATTCTTGGTACGGTTTTTGTCTGGCGGCCAGGGTCTTTCATTCACAGAGGAGCCGCCAATGCCCGACGCAAAACCTATCGAGCTTCATATTTTCCCTTCATTGCTCGTACCGGGAGAAACCATTCAAGATGGTCCGAACGGTGAAAGCGTGAAGATCACCGAGCCCACCTTGATGCTCTGGGTCGATCTCATGCCCACCTATCGGTTCGTGCATCCCACGTGTACGGTTCTCGTGGGGGCGTCCGGAGCGCGAGCATTGCCGGGTTCGTGGTGGTCGATCGTCAATGGCAAATTGCGTTTCCCCGCGATTCGTGGCGATGCGTCTCAGGTGGTTTTCCCCTTGGACCTTGGCGAGGCTCGGTTGCATCTGTTGCCCGGCGCGATCTATCCCGACGATCAATTGACCGATGGCGTCGACGGCAAACCATTGCCCATTTTGCAGGAGTCGATCGTGTTTTGGCTCGACCTCGACCCCAAGGCCAGGTTCCACCATCCCACCCAATATGTGATCATTGGCGCGCAAGGCGCGGAGGTGGTCGATGGGCACGAGCGTCCGACGATCCGCGGAAATCATCACCCCGTGGGCATTTCGATCGTGTCGTCCACGCGGCGCACGCTGCTCGTCGAAGCCCGCGCTGAACCTACGAACGAGCCGCATATCGGAGTCGGCGGTCCGGCGCAGGTCATGGATGTCATGTTCGCCGATATTGCGCGAATGAAGGCGGATCCAAAGCGAGTCACGTTGACGGCATCGGGCCGAGTGCCGACGCTCGGGTGGTCCAATGCGCGTCTCGTTCCGCACGTCTATATTCAGGCGCCGCCCGATGGAATTTGGGGCTACGAATTCGTGGCTGATCCACCGACGGGAATGGCGGCGACGTCGATCGGCACGGTGAGCGCGAGCATTCCCTTGGCGGACTCGTTAGGTTTGTCCGGGGTACGCATTCACGCCGCGCGCGGCACGTTCGTCTTGCGGGTGCCGGAAATCGTAAAGGAGCCGTTTGCGGACGGCGATCCATTCACCGTGGAGTCGTGCAAAATCGAGGACGATCAATTGGTGATGGAAGTCCAAACTTCGGGCGACGCCAATTTGCATTGGTTCCGCTTGTTGTGGACGGGGGCTCTGGCGGAATCCAATCCGCCGCAAGGTTCGTTCCGGCTGTACCACGACGCGCGTGGTGACAAGAGTGAAGAAACCTCGCGGACGACCCTGCGCTTCGACCTTGTGGATTTGCCCTCGGTCGTGATGCATCTATCGAATGCATTCGGGTGGAAAGAAACCGTTCGTTATCGATTGCGATCGGCCGATTGAAGGCGATGCCGGGCGCGGGATCGCCATTCACGGCGGCGATCTCGCGTCCGGGAAGATGCTCGGTAACAACGCCGATGCCGCGCCGATGCGTGCATCGGCGAGCTGTTTCCAACGCCAAGGCTAGTTCCTCGACACACGGACGTTGATTGGTTGATTTCTTGTAGGGGCGCGATTTATCGCGCCATAAGAAACGCCTTCAGCGGGCGCGATGAATCGCGCCCCTACAATCCGAAACGCTGCAATTTCCTGATGGACACCCTCGGAGGGAACTTGGCGACTCGGGGCGATGAGAAATGGGCCATCGCCAACGGAAACGCGCGATCGGGGAGACCTGGATCCGCGATTGGGACGGCAAAGTGGCGATCCGGGCGGGGCGAATCAACGATCGCGCAGGCAAGGTGGCGATTCCCGGAGACACGGATCGAGGATCGCGCAGGCAAGGTGGCGATTCATGGAGACACGGATCGGCGATCGCGCAGGCAAGGTGGCGATCCATGGAGACACGGATCCGCGATCGGGTAGGCGAGGGGCGATTCATGGAGACACGGATCCGCGATCGGGTAGGCGAGGGGCGATTCATGGAGACATGGATCCGCAATCGAGCAGGCAAGATGGCGATTCGGGGCGGTGTGGGGCGGGATCGCTTCATGGATCGGGCGTCGGATTTGGGCAAACGTCCGCTCACGCGAAGCTACAGGCGGAGGGGTAAGCATGTTCAGGGGCAACGAGAACCTAATCGGCGCCTTATGCTCCTTTGGCTGATAATGCTGAAATGAGACGAATCGGCAGGGAGGCCATTCGGGATTGGCGATCGCCGTAAACGTTCAGTTTGTCGAGGAGGAATCCGGGGGGATGAGTTCTTCTTCGGGATCATCGGGGCTGTGATCGACGGGGGTCCAGCGGCGATAGGTATCCCAGAAGTAATTTTCGGTGGGTATCAGGTTGAGGTTGGTGAGCCCATGTTTGTCCCGGAGCTCGCGCACACGCTCGGAGACGATGAACAAGCCTGGTAATCCCCACGCAAAAAACATATCCTCGCCATGCCAAGTCGATTCGTCGAGCAAAAATCCGCGTACGCTTTCGAGTCCTCCGCTTTTGCATTTGAGGCATGTAACCGGACGACTATATTCGATGAGGCTGTGGTCCAAGTCCACCTGTACATCGAAAAGCCTGGGCGCGACTTGAAAATAGGTTGGCACATGTTTTTTGAGACGAACCGGGCGCACCCGGATACGTTCGATGGGACTGAAGACGTCAAGGCCCACCAAGTGCGCGTCGAGCCACGCCTGCCGGAATCGATTCGATACGAGCAAACTATCACCAGCAGCAAATGCGACATCGCCAAACGCGCGACCATACGCAAGGACTTCAGCGTGATAGGGGGGGAGCCATGGCAAACTGCTCACAAACAGGTTGCAATTGGGGCATCGTTGGGCATCGCCGGTGACGTCGGGTGCCAAGCAATACGCATGGGTTGCGTAGGTCCCATCATCGAAGAAAGACGATTGTTCCAAAACGTAAAACTGCATGGCGCGCATCCTTAAAGTCCGTTGGGAAAGATTGCAAGGAGTTTCGGATCGGCGTACCTCTGCCGCAAATAGGCTTCAAATGTTGCCGGTGTAAGAGTGCGGTCGCGTATAATATGTTCTGCAATCTCTTTGTCGAGGCTGATGTGCCACTTCTGGTACCCCTTGTGCGCAGCTTCGTCAATCGCCTGCGTGACAAAGCGATTGTCCCGGTACTTGTAAACGCCCTTGAGATTTGGATGCTTTTCCAATTCCGTGTGAATCTTCGCGGAAATTGCATGATGATTCTGTCCGGTGCAGCGTTTCCACGTCGTCGTGTTTGGGCTGAGGACGGTGGGGCCGCATAACGTAGGTCGACGT
>CAYSYX010000550.1:0-6427 GCA_964435055.1 uncultured Polyangium sp.
CCCATCATGTCCATGCCTTTGCCAAGGCTCGAAAAGTCCCACGTACTGATTCCATGCAAAATCGCAAAAGAAGCCGCGAGACCAATGAGAAAACCAACCAATCCGAGGAGCAGCACTTCCAACACGACCATGGTCAAAATGCGCCCCCGGCGTGTACCCAGCGACGCCATGACCCCGAATTCACGCGTCCGCTCGAACGTCGACATGGTCATCGTATTGAGCACTCCGAGCGAAACAATGAGGAAAACGATAAAGTCGACCATTCGCTGATTTTTCGCTTTCGCGTCAATGGCGCTCTTGAGCTCCGGAAGAATCTCCGTCCAAGACAGGACTTCGAGTTTGTCGGCGTTTAATGCATTTCGGACATTCGCCACGACCGGCGCAAGGTTTTCATCGTCCTTCGGCAACCGGATGATGATTTGATGGACGCCTTGATCCAAAGCAAAAAACGATTGCGCCTCTTTCAAAGGCAAAACGACCGTCGTCGCATTAGCTTCGTAACTGCCGACATCCCCCGTACCGACCACGGTAAAACGATCATTCGCGAGCGATCCGTCCGCGGCTTGACCCACCAGCACAAGCTCGCTTCCGGGACTCAAATTGAGCTGCTCGGCCAAACCATTTCCGACCATCGCCTCCCGCGCTTGCGCCGCACCCAGGGCGCGGCCCTTTTCAATCACGAACAAATCACGCGAATTCTGGTTTTCCGGGTCGATTCCCATGACCATGACCGCGCTCGCCGCGTCCCCCGAGCCTCCAAGACCCGCACCTATGACGCGCTTTTCCACCTGCACCCCGGGCAATGTTTGCAGGACCTTCGATTCAATCGCCCCGGCCTCGGGCACCACATTGCCCATGTCCGGTGTTTCCTGATAACCGAGACCGTGAATTTGCAAATGACCCACCATGCCCCGGGTGAGACTCCGGATCATTTCATCCGTGGCGACCACTCGGAAACTATGGATACTCACGATAGCCGTCACACCCATGGCCAAGGCCAAAACGGTAATCGTCGTTCGACGACCATTTCGCCAAATATTTCGCCAGGCGAGCTTCAGCAACAACATGTAGGTTATCGGCCTTCTTGCAAGCGGTTCAGGCTGAACGTATCGTCCGCGATATTCGCGTCGAATTCCATGTTATCGTACGTGATGATGGTTTCGCGCTCGGAATCCGCGGGTTTGATCGACATACGCCCCGGAAATTGTCGCCACCCGATGGTCCGAATATCACCGAATGACATCGTTCGAGCGATTTTGCCATTTTCATCGTAAAAGCGTTGCTGCAGCGGCACGCAAGACGCGCGATCGACGAGCATTTCGATTTTTCCCCAAACGACGACGGCGGTCGGTTTGGGCTGAAGAACCACACGCCACACGTCACGACCATCCTGCTGCGCCGTTCCCGTCACCTGAGAATCGAAATCATTGACGATCGACGAACCTCGGACGAGATCGTCATTGGTGAAATCACTGCCCATCCAGGAATCGCCAAGCATGCCGGAGGGAAGTTTCATGACGCGACCAGCTTGCGGCAAATAATTCCAAAGCTGCTTTTGGCGCTTGAGCGTCATCATGCCCGTTTCTCGGGGCCCACCTTCGAGAATGCGAATGAGCGCCAGATCCCGACCTTTCGTCCAGCTCTTCATTTTGAGCGTCCGCGTCCACGATTTGGTCTTGATGGTCATCGTCATCGTGCTGATCGACGAATTACCTTCGAGCGTCCGCTCCACACGCTGCAACATCGGCGCGACGGCCGGCTTGTCTTCCTTCGTCGGACACGCGGGCAAATTGGCCGGCGGAGCATCCGCTGCTCGAGCATCCATCGATGCCGAAAAAAGGGCGATTGCACCAACAAACGCTGCGGAAATCTTCTTCGACAGGCTCATATCACGTGCTCCGGTGAGGGCTCGATATGCAGGATATTCAATCTTCGAACCGAAATCGACGATTTTGTACATAGCAACGGTCATGCCGTTTGACTCGACGCGCTGCCGGGCAAAAGATGAAGCAAACCCGACGGGCCGCAGACGGATCCACGCAATTGTTGCAACCTCGCGCAAACCATGCGCCTTGCGCCGATTTCACCCAATTACGGCAGCTGGGGAACAATTCCGGCCCGCTCGCGCGTTGGATACTCGAATGACGTCCGCCTCAACCACGCTTCCGCAAGGATCTCGACAGAAACGCTTGTTGTGGGCTCGTTACCTTGCCGGATTTTACGGCGCGACGCTCATCACCCTCATGCTCGTTCGTTATGGCCTGGGCGATCGCTGGTCCTGGTCGTTTGCCATCAATTCCCTCCTTGTGCATGCGTTTTGGCCTGCGCCGGTGATTGTGATCTCGGGCCTGATCTCTCGAGATCGTTTGGTTCTTGGGACGGCGGGTTTGTCGGCGATTCTCTTTGCGGCGCATTGGGGCACGTTGTTCGTCCCTACGCGAGCGTCTTCGACTCCGGGACAAACCATTCGCGTCATGACGTACAACGCTTTGGGATACAATTTGGATACCGCAGGAACCGTTCGTGTGGCGCTGGAGCAAAATGCGGACATCGTCGCGCTTCAGGAGCTCGCGCCGGAACATGCGGAGGCCCTCGAAAAAACGTTTGGCGAAAAATACCGGTATCGGCTCATGGATGCCCGGCCCGGCGTAACGGGATGCGGCATTCTCAGCCGGTATCCATTGCGTAAAATCGACCTGGCGCCTTTGGATACACTGCCTTGGATCGGTACGCCGATGGCCGTGGAAATCGATATTTCCGGAGAAACGCTGCGATTCGTCAATTTTCACACGTACGCGGGACCGGCACATACGCAGATGCGCGAAAAGCAAGCTCGGGCCCTGGCGGAATTCGCGACGGCGCATCCCGGAGCGCTCATTATGGCGGGCGATCTGAATGCAACCGATCAGAACGCGGCGTACGCCACGATAACGGACGTCCTGCAGGATACCTGGCGCAAGGTTGGTTTTGGGTTTGGCCACACGTTCCCCGGAAAACCTACGCCGGACATCGGTGGTTCACGGCCGGTGATTTTGGGGATTCCCGTACCGACGTGGCTCGTACGTATCGACTATCTGTTTTATTCGGACGCATTGATCGCCGTCGACGCCGGATTGGGCGCGGGCGACGCGGGCAGCGATCATCGCGCCGTCATTGGAACGTTTGTGTTCAAATCTTTGTGATATCGCTTGTCCCACGGCGCTTTTGTGTGGACAAGACAAGGGCCTCACGATTAGGGTGATCAGCGATGCGTTCTTCCTGGTTGGCGATCGGTTGTCTCGTGCTCTTGGGTTGTGAAGTTCCGGCGTGCGGAGGATCGACTCGACCCACCGGATCCACTGGGGCGTCCGCCCCTTCATCGACAACGTCATCGATGCCTTCCGCGATGGCGAAGGCGTCGGAAGCGCCCGCGTGCAAGGCGATCCCCAATGTCGCGAATTTGGCCGACAATTGGCCGAAGCAAGCTTTTACATCATGGGCCGGTGACAAAAGTCCCGCCGTTGAAAAGGCTTGCAAAGTGCTGGCGACGAAACACGACTTGCTCGTGCAAACACTCGGACAAACCGAAGCCTCGGAATTGCTTGCCGACGTGAGCGTATGTTTTCCCAGTGCCAAAGGCGCGTGGTTTCTCGAGCCCAAGGAAGTCAAACGCTTGCCGAAGAAAGAGGACGATGTCGAACCCGGCTGGGAAATGCCTTATGCGCTCGCGTACATGACACCGGAAGGTAAAACCATTCGTTCGACCAAGGTGAGTGGTTTGATTTCACGCCAAAATGTCATTGATGTGCAGGATGTGGAAGTCCAAGGTCTTTACGATTATGATGGCGACGGGGTGTCGGAAATCGGTTTGATGACCTCGCACCATTACGGCGGAGAAGACCGAACGGAAAAAGCGACGATGTATTCGTGGAAGAATGGAGACGCCATTGAATACAAAGCTGCGCCGTGGTCATTCGACGCGATGCGCGACGTCGACGGCGATGGTCGCCCTGATTTGCTGCTCAAAGGGCCGTTCGTTGCCGATGCTCCGTGTACGTACGACGGGGAATTACGCTTTGCTCCAATGCAAATCGCGCATTCCCTACCCAATGGTGAATTCTCGCTTGATGACAATATCGCTAAAGAAGTGGTGCGCCTGCAATGCGGCCCCGCCGCGACCGAGCTTGTTGCGACAAACGGCGAAGGCGCTTCGCGTAACGTCGACGAGCGCCTCACGATGTTGCGCGTGACCTGCGCACGTATGGCCGGCGCATCCGCGGACGAACTCACGAAACGATTGCGACAAACGTATCCATTCCCGCACGAAGCGGACGATTCCGAGTCGAATGAGAGCCCGGGGAGATGTTTGCCTTTGAAAAGCCTCGTCAAATTGGCCGCCCAATCGCCCACCGTGGTGCTGGACGGCCATTGCGTAACCAAATAGACGTCTTCGCTTCGGCCATTGCGACACGCACCCGAATTGCATCATGAGATCGCGCTCATCGCCGCGATTCGCCCCTTGCCGCCTTGCACGATCGCTCGGCGTGCCGTAGAAGCAGGCCATGAAACATCACGGTCGCTTTCTGGGCATCGTCGCGCTTTTCTGCCTTGCTTGTGGAAATGACCCACCGCCGGCCATTGATATCGGCTCCGGCGGCGGCAATTCGGGAGGAGGAGGAAGCGGCGGGGCTGGCGGCGAGGCCCCGATCGGCCCGGAAGGATTCGTTTTTCCGGGAACACTCGCGCTCGAGCCCATGGCGGTCACGGACGACGGCCAAGTTTGGTTGTTCAGCGGCGATTATTCATCGATGGGGCCCGGATATCCGGGCAATTGGAACAGCGCACAGCTGCGAAAAGTCGACGCGCAAAATGCCATTGCAATCGACGACCAGATCGACGCCGATGGGTTTGACGTCGAACCGATAGCCGTTCACGCGTCCGCCAATGGCGACGTATTTCTCCTCGGCCACACCTCGCGAGCGCCGGGATCGAGCCCCTCACTGCCGATAGGAGGACAAACCGTTCCCATTACGTTCGCGCAATCAGCGTTCGTCGCAAAGCTCGATCCGCAGGGAAAACTGCTCTGGGCGAACGTTCTCAATGGCGATGCCGGGCTGGATGCCAATGGATCTCCCGGCCTTTTCCGTCTCGCCGATGTGGGGACCGATCAAACGGGGCGCGTGTACATCGCGGCCATTTTGCGAGGTACCGCGGATCTCGGGGCCGGTTCGGTCACGCACGATGATGCGCTCATGTTTGTCTTGTCGCCCGAGGGCAAACACCTCGAACAACGCCTGCTTTCGTCCAAAGACACGGCATTCCTGGACCTCGACGTCGAACCTTCCGGAGCACTTTGGTTGGCGCGTTCATCGCTTTTTCTCACGGCGGGCATCGAACATTTCGATGCGACCGGAAAAACCACGTATTCCGCTTGGGAGCCGGTGTGCTGGGTCGAAGGCCTGGGATTCGCGCCGGATGCGCAAGGCGGGTTTTTCTCGGTACGAACGGAAGATGTCGCCGAACATTGCACGTCATTGACGATGCAACACGTCCCGGCCTCGGGTCAGCAGCAATGGATGGTGAACGACGGGATGTATTATGCTCTTCGACCGGCGCTTGCGCGGTCGGGGGCGGGGCGAGCGCTCTTGGGTATTGGTTTGGAAGGGACAATCGCGCTGGGCAATTCGAGTATGACGGGTACCGATCGCGACGATATTTGGTTGGCCGAATTCGATACGCTGGGAAATATCTCGAAGACGCAGCGATTCGGCGGCCCGGGCATCGATGAAATCGTTCGAATCGGAGTGGACGCCAAAGGGAATCGGTTTGTCACGGGCTATTTCGCCGAACAGATACAATTCGGCGCCGAGCCGCTGAAAAATACGGTTGGCGCTTCGCGGGCGATCTTCCTGGCGCGAATCGCCCCCTGATCGGGTGCGTCAGGGTTCCGCGACGATTTTATTTCGTTGCACGCCAAGGTCGATGCGTCCATCGGGGCTCGTAATACGCGCTTCGACGACATCATTCGGCTGAAGATACGGGCGTTTGGCTTGAACCTTGAAAAAAATTTCCCACTTCTTTTTCTCGCTCAGCAAAGCGCCCAGCTTCTGTTTGGTCGGTGAAGGAATGGATAACGCGCATCCGGCGGGCGTTCCTGTCGCGATCAAATCGCCCGTGAACAAATCTTGAATGCTCGATAACTCCGTCAGGGTCTCCGCCGGACCATACACGAGATTTTTTGTATTGTCTTTCTGCCGCATTTTACCATTGACGGTCAATTCCAAATCCAAATTGTCGAGCAGCTCCAAATCCCCCGGCTCCAGCAAACACAAGTAGGGACCGACGGGACCGAATGTCCGAAAGCTTTTGCCTTTGTAAAATTGCATTTGAGGAATTTGGATGTCGCGCGCCGAATAATCATTGAGGATCACAATGCCCGCAATAAAAT
>CAYSYX010000551.1:0-6371 GCA_964435055.1 uncultured Polyangium sp.
CGCGCAACTCCATTCCTTGCCATGGGTCGTGGTGAAGAAGCGCTCACCCATCGCAGCTTTACGAACGA
Source organism: uncultured Polyangium sp. (assembly GCA_964435055.1). Classification (GTDB taxonomy): domain Bacteria; phylum Myxococcota_A; class Polyangia; order Polyangiales; family Polyangiaceae; genus Polyangium. The sequence goes on from CAYSYX010000551.1 coordinate 69, forward strand.
ACAGCGCAAAGAGAACCATCGCGACAATCAACGTCTCGAGTTTCTTGGCGATTCTGTGCTCGGTTTGTGCGTCACCGATGCGCTCATGGTGCGTTATCCACACGCGAACGAAGGCGAGCTGTCCCGTATGCGCGCCATTCTCGTCAACGCCGAGGCGTTGTCTTCGTGGGCGCGATCGGTCGACCTTGGGGCGGCTTTGCGCATGGGCCGAGGCGCTCTTTCCACAGGTGAACAGGAGCGGCAGAACGTGCTCGCCGATGCCGCCGAAGCGTTGATGGGCGCGGTGTATCTCGATCGCGGACTCGAAGAAGCACGACGTCTCGTGCACTGCATCATCGATGGACCGATGTCACGGCTCGCCGATTCGATGGTCGCGCATGATCCGAAGAGCACGCTGCAAGAGCGAATCCAAGCGGCGGGAGGTCCTTCGCCGCGATACCGCACCGTGCGTGTCGAAGGTCCGCCGCATCATCGCGAGTTCTTCGTCGTGGTGGAGACGGGAACGGATGTCCTCGCGGAGGGTCGCGGACGCTCGAAAAAACTTGCCGAAGTCGACGCCGCGCGGGCGGCGTTGCTCCAGCCTTGGCCTGCTGACTCGACTCGTGTTGCTCCGGTATCCTCGGACAATCCCGAGTCACCCGATGCACCTGTGGTGACATGACAAACCTCGATCGTGGGGTCGAGAAGGAGTGATTCCGATGCGCCGTTTCGCCTTCGCGCTGCTCGTGTGCCTGTCGTTCACGCTCACGTGGGTCATGCCCGCGTGGGCCGGGAGTTACCTCGATCGGGCGGCGTTGATGCTCGAACAAGCGCACTCGGAGGGCGACTTCCTCCAGCCTCGGTCCTTCGACAAAGAGCTCGTGCTCGTGGTCAAAGCGATGGCCGAGACGCGAGCGCGTATGGCGCGAAAGATGGAGGTTCCCGCGGCGGTGGCCAAAGCGCATCCGCACTTGTTGCTCGTGCTGGAGAACTACGAACGCGCGGTGGCGGCGGCAGCGGATGGCAACTTCAAGAAGTTTGTCGAGCACGTCTACGCGGCGCGCGATGAAGACCGGAATTTTCGGGCGATTCTGAAGGAATTGGGTTACGCTCTGCCAAACCTCACGGTCAAACCATCGAAGAAGTAGGCGCCCAAATGAACATCGCGTCGCTCGTGGATGACGGGCGACGCGAATGGTTCTTCGTCGTGTTGAACAGGGAAGGGACGATCAGAGCACGAGGCCGAAATCGAAGCCCAGCGTGTACTGCTTTGCGATGCCTTCGAATTTGTTTGTCTTGGCACCGGTGGTTGCGTCTTGCCAAACCTCGTCTTTGTTCGCTTCGGCGGCGGTGATCGCGTCGGTGGCGAAATGTGCGCCCACGCGGACCATCTGGAAACGGAACTGAAGACCGGCGGCGATGCGATGACGTTGCGCACGCACGGCATCGAAGACGACCGTGTTGTTGAAGTCCGCGCTCGTGCCGTTCTTACAAACCGGTTGACCATCGCGATAGGTTTTTCCGGGGTCGGGCGTCGCCGTCGTGTTGGCGCCCGAATAACCGCAGTAGTTGAGCGCATCGGTGTTCGGCGTCAGGTCGATCAGGCCCGAGTCACCGAAGGTGTACGTCCAGGAATAACCCGCGTACGGCAAGATGATCACCGATCCGGCGATCGGAATCGGTTTGGAAATCATCGCGTCGAACCCCGCGACGGTGAGTTGGAATTCGGACGTACCCGTGATTGTCGTGACGGACCCGGACGCCGTGATGTCGGGGAAAATCGCCGGAACACCCGTGCGGAAACCTTCGAGCAACGACAAACGAACGTCGGCTCCGAGCAAACCCATGTTGGAGTTGCCCATGAAGCCGATCTTGGTTCCAAGTTCAAAACCCAACAGGCCGAGCGGCAACGCGAGCGGTGCGAAGCCGTAACGCGTCTTCATCGCGTAGAGCTGGATGTAGTCGTCGGGGCCGTTGTTGATCGTCGAGAACAACTTGTTGTTCGGATCCTGTTTGCCCTGCGTTCCGAGGCGCCAATAGTCCTCGTTCGAACTGATCTTCGTGAACGCGCCTTCGAACGCGAGGTCAAACCCGCCGTACCCCGTGGTTCTTGCGGGATGCATCGCCGTCGGACCGAGGGCAAACCCCCACTCGGCCATTAGTTTGGCGAAGGCGGCATCGTTTGTGCCGCAACGACTGAAGCCCGACGTCGGGTTATAGTAGAGCCCGCCGTTTCCCCCAGGCGCGCGGCAACCCTCGTCCGTGACCAAACGCGCAAGCGCAGGGTCCATCGTGTCTGCCGCGGCTTGGCGAGGCATCGCAATTGCGGCGACGAGCGCAACGGCCGCCGTGATCCACCCGAATCGACGCATACCAGGATCTCCGAGCGGCGAGGCTACGTGTTGGATCGCGTTTTCGTCAAGTCAATCCCCGCCCTGTTTGCATGAATGGAAAAGCCGGGCCCGGCTTCCGCACGTCGCCGACTGGACTTGTGCCCCGAATGCCGCTTATTTGCAGGGCCTCTTCCGGAACAAGACCGTGGCCAAAGACCAACGTCCTCGCCTCCGAGCACGCCCTCTCGATACGCCTTTGCACGTCGTGCTCGTCGAACCCGAGATTCCTCAGAACACCGGCAACATCGCGCGGCTGACCGCTGCCACGAAAAGCCGTCTGCACCTCGTGGGAAAATTGGGGTTTCGCATTGACGAACACGCGGTTCGCCGCGCAGGCGTCGACTATTGGCACCTGGTCGATCTCGAGACCCACCCCGACTTCGATCACTTCACGACGACTTGGCCCGACGCGCGCATCCATTTGTTCAGCGCGATCGCGACCAAAAGTTACCTCGAAGCGGACTTTCGCCCGGGCGATGCGCTGGTCTTCGGCAAAGAAAGCGTCGGACTCGATGACGCGTTGCTCGAGCGTTATCCCGACCGGGTCTACGGCATTCCGACCCTCGGTCCGGTGCGTTCGTTGAACCTTGCGAACGCATCGTCCATCGTGCTTTACGAAGCCTTGCGGCACATCGGGGCTCTCGCCGACGCCAAGCCGGGTTGATGCAGATGAAGCTTCATCGACAACCGAGTTCACGACCGAAGTCGTTTCAACACAAACGATGGTTCGTCGCGGGACTGTTTGTCTTGGCCAGTTTGTGGAGCACCGGGTGTGCACCTCGGCCGGCGAATGCGACCCCGGAAGGTGCGGTGCGCGAGTTCATCGATCGCATGCGTCTCATCGGAGCGGATCCGACGGCGGCCAAAGCGGCGTTCGCCGTCATGTCTCAGCGCACGCGTCAGAACCTGACGGAACGGGCACAAAGGTACAGTGCCGCGAGCGGCAAGACGATTGCACCTGAGGCGATGATCGTGCCGTCGAGGTTCGTGATTCGCTTTGAGCCCCAACGGATGACGTCGCTCGTGGTCGGCACGCACGCGCTCGTGGAAGTGATTGGTTTGGGGCCCGAAGAACGGGCGAAAGTCACGTGCGCGTACGAAGAAGACGGGTGGCGCGTGGACTTGGAGCTGCCGCCGCTGCCTGCGGTGCAGATGAGGCCGGGGACGGGGAGTTGAGGGGTTCGAAACGAAACAGCCGACGTCCGGAAAATGCGGAGGTCGGCTGTTGTCGGTAATGGAAAATGGATTCAGTTCGCGAGGAAAATCGCTTCGATTTCCGTACGGACCTGATCTTCCGTTTGTCCACGGGCAATGGCGATCTCTTTGACGATGAGGCCGCGCGCGGTGTCGAGCATGCGCCGTTCGCCGAACGAGAGTTGCTTGTCGGTCTTCAGGCGATACAGATCGCGCAGGACCTCGGCGACGTCGTAGATCGAGCCGGTTTTGATCTTGTCCATGAAACCGCGATAACGGCGATTCCAGGTTTGGTTGTCGAAAGCGATGGTCCGTTCGCGAAGGATGTCGAAGATTTCGCGAATTTCTTGTTCCGAGATGACTTGGCGCAAACCCACGGCGCCGGCATTGCTGACGGGCACCATGATTTTGCGATCGGTGTCGAGAATACGGAGAACGTAGAAGCGCTGGCGATTACCGGCGATGTCTTTTTCTTCGATGTTGACGACTTCGGCCACTCCTTGGGCCGGATAAACCGCCTTGTCGCCTACTTTGAAATGGATCTCCGAACGAGCCTGCATATCGTCTCCTTTGCCTACCGTCTCGCCGTGTTTGTCCCGGTCAGCGCTTGATGACCTAGTGCATCGGGTTCTGCTTTAGGTCGGCGTTGAACCATTCGGGTCGGTGTCTCATTCCGATCGGTGCGTTGCGAAAACTGCGAAGAGCCTGGATGCAGAGATCGCCCCGTACGCTGTTCGGTCACCATCGAGACACCTTGGTGGATCCGACGGTGGGGAAGGGGTTTCCGGGTTGGTGAGCAGACGGCGGTCTCCGTGGAGAAGGCAGTCTGCGCCAGGCGCGCGCACTTTAGTGAGAACGGTTGATCCTGTCAACCCGATCAGGACCCGATGGTTGTTGTACGGACCACGTAATTACGTCGCGGGCAAACAACAAGCGGGAGCCGGGACGAAGGACGTCGAAGCTTCGCGTGTCCGACCGAGCTGCCGGATCTTCAGCCGGGTGATGCGTCGAAGAGCCGCTTCGCCAGACCCCAACGAACACCTCGATCCGATGCGACGAACGCGACGTCGGTTGCTCCCGAAGAAAGCCCCGCCTGATCTCGCGTCCATGCCAGCACTTCCGCGACGATGAGCCCTCCGGCCACGATCACGTCCGCTCGTTCGGGCTGTACCGATCCCAAGGCCCGCCGCTCGGCCAAGGGCATCGCCGCCAACGCCCGCACTGCCTCGTCGACTCGACTACCGGACAAACGTGCACCGTGCACACGTTCAGAGTCGTACGGGACCACGTCGAGCGCGTACGCGACCAACGTCGTGACCGTTCCCGCCACACCCACGACCGTTTGCGTCGGAACCATCCCCGACCCGTCCAACGCACGCCGTACGTCTTGACGAACCGCGTGAATTTCGTTTGGGGTCAAAGGATCGTTGCGCACGTGTCGTTCGGTGAGGCGTACGCTGCCGACATCGAGGCTCACGGCGCGGTCGATACCTGTTGCGGCGTCGCCCGTGACGACTTCGGTGCTGCCTCCGCCGACGTCGACGACGGTGACGGGCCCGGACAAACCAAGGCCCGTGAGCGCGCCGGCGAACGTCAGTTCCGCTTCTTCTCGGCCGGAGATCACCTGCGGTTCCACGCCGAGCAGCGCTTTGGCTTCCGCTCGAAACGCTTCGCCACCGTGCGCGTCACGCATGGCGCTCGTGCCCGCGACCGCCACGTGCTCGGCCCCCGCGGCGCGAATGTCTTCCGCGTATCGGGCCAGGCAATCGAGCGTGCGACGAACGGCTTCGGGGGCCAACGTTCGCGTCGCATCGACGCCTTGACCGAGACGCGTGATCGTCGCGCGTTCGACGATCGGGACGATGACGTCACCGCGACGTTCGGCGACGAGAAGCAGGACGGAGTTCGTCCCGATGTCGATGGCGGCTACACGCATGAGGTTTGACCGAGGAGAAACGGGTCAGTTGGCGAGCGTCTTGAGGTCGAGCATTTCTTCGACGTTGGGCAGAACGACGAGCTCGCAGCGACGATTGGCTTGCTTGTTTTCGTCCGAGTCGTTGGGTTTGACCGGGTCGGTGTCGCCGTATCCGGCCGCGCTCCAACGTTCGGCGCTGAGGCGTCCGCCCTTGTCGGTCGGGTCCACGAGGAACGCGAGGACTTCGCGGGCGCGCATGACGGACAAACCCCAGTTGTCCTTGAAGCGTCCGCCGGCGAGTTTGTCCGCGTCGGTGTGTCCGGCGACCTGGAACGAACGCTGCGAAAGGGCCGAATCACTGCGGATGACGTCGGCGACCTTGGACAAAACGTCTTCGCCGTCTTTCTTGAGCGTCTCTTTGCCCTTCTCGAAGAGCACGTCGCCCGGCAGCTGAATGACCATGCGGTTGTTACGCACGGTGACGTTCAAGCCGAGTTTGGTGAGGGCTTGGAGTTTTTCCCGGAGCAGTTCGAAACGCTTCTTGATGGCTTCGAGTTGTTCGGCGCGACGGCGGTAATCCTCGAGAGCGCGAGCCTGCTCTTCGAGGTTTGCGTTGAGTTTGGAGATGTCGACGCCGGCATCTTTGAGCTGGCGCTTGAGCTGTTCGATTTGCGCTTTGGCGTCTTCGATTTCGGCGAGAGCTTTCTTGTTGCGCTTTTGCTCGTCGGCGATTTTCGAATTGAGCGCTTCGATTTCGCGAAGTTTGCCCTTCCTTTCTTCTTCCGAATGTCCGCACCCGGAGCCGCCCGCGTGGGCGAAGAG
>CAYSYX010000552.1:0-6361 GCA_964435055.1 uncultured Polyangium sp.
CCGCGCGGTACATGGCGGCCGATGGTTGGCGCGCGAAATACTCGAAAGAACGCATTGGGGAAGATGTGGTGGAGCGATAAACGTGCCCGGAGTGAAGTTCCAAGCGCACAAAAGTTGACGCAGTCGGCCCTTGCTGCTGTCATGCGCCCATGAAGCATCGCGTCGCGTTATGGCAACGTTTTTTACGCAGTGTGCTTGTCATTGTGTTGTCGCTGCAATTTGGGGGAATTGCGCCGCTCGTCATGTTTTCAGCGGGATGCATGTCGCCGGAGGTGCCGGAATCGCCGGCAGCGTCGCAAGCGCATCGGACGACGATATGCGTAATGCCGCCGTCGTTACCGCCCAATACGAAGTATTTCGCGGCGGACGCGAATCGGAGTGTATTCGTCTCGGATGTGAATGCCGAGGCATATCAGAGGTTTTTGCCGCAGGCGGACACGATATTTGAATATGATTTGTTTGCCCGTCCTTCGAGCGCGCTGCTCTTGGGCACGAGCTTGCGATTGTCATGCCCGGAGCGATTTGACGTAACGCGTCCCGAGGAAGAAGTCGGCGAGGGCGAATCGCGCATCGTGGGCGTGGTGCGCATACCGACGCAAACGCATCGAGAATTGAGTTCATTGGTCGAGCACGAATGCAAGATTGCGGCGGCCGAAGGCGCCGACAAACGTTTCGTGGGTCAAGCCATCGGGTCCCGAGGAACGGTTGTGATGGGTCGTGGGAGCCCGCAGTTCCAGTATCGATTGGCGGAGATCTTGGGCCTGAAACAAGCACCGCCGCCAAAGCCGTTCGAGCCGCCGGGCGTAGTGCAGCAGCTGGGGAAAACGCACACGGGGCAAGAGATTGTCGGAGTGGGCCGTGGAAACACGAAAGCCGTGATTCCGGGCGGAACCAATGCGGTGGACTTGGGGCGGCAAGCGCATTGGTTGGAGGAAGGAACGCGAACGGAGCGCATTGCGGAAGCGTGCGCGGAGCTTGGGGTTGGGGTCGGGCAAATCGTCTTGGGTTGCGGAGGAATGGGCGTCGGCGGGGCGTTGACGGGCACGGGTGGAGGTGCGCCGCCGGGCGCGCTGGTGTTTGTCGGGTCGCTCGGACTGACGATGACGGGCGTAGCGAATTGCGGCAATGCCGTGCGGCACTTGACGATTGAGTTGTGGCGCTCGGACGAAGGCGATGCGCTCGTGTCGACGTCACCGCCGTCGGAATCGGCGTCGACGGAATCAGCACCGCAAACGGCGAAACCGGCACCGGCGCCGCAAACGCCGCCGGTGGAGCCTGCAAAGATGGAGCCGTACAAGGTGGGAAAGGGCCATCATGTGCCTGCAAAGAAGGCATTTGAAGGACCGTCGGGGTATGCGCCTGGCTATGATCCGCAGATGGCGCTGGCGATTCCCGATGCCGAACTCAAAAAATGGGGCGTCGAAAGCCACTACAAGGTGACCGGCGCTCAACGAAAGAAATATATCGAATTTGCTGCAACCGGTCAACCCCTGACGTGGGAAGCCATTGCCTTGATTGAAACGGAATCCTTGGTCGAGTCTGGAATGGAAATCGGAGTCGCTAAGGCCACTGTGGCCAAAGCGATTCAGTGGCTCAAGAACAATGGTGTGGCATCACCTGTGCGGACACCGTGGGGCAAATGATTATGTCTCTTGAAACAATCGAAAGCTTCGGCAAGCACCTCGTACATCACGCCCGTGATTCGGTTATGTGGCAATGTTGGCAGATACCGAAACTCGATCGCCGGGGAGCAGGCATGGAGCGACGGAGGGCTGCCGCGGCGGCCGCCGGGGGTCAAGTTCCTGTAGAAATCATCATCCCTGAATGCGTAGACACTACGCTTTGCCAGGTGCTCTACGCCATGGATGATCCAGATCTCCTTCACCTTTTGTATACGACGAACGCCGACGAAGTCCTGGACTGGTCGGTCATCGGTGGCGGAGAGCCTATCGGCTGGTACGCCGGCACCGATGGATGGCGCAACTGGTACTCGAAAGAGCGGTTCATCGACGACTTTGCGGATGTCCCATCAGACTGGGGTATTGCCACACCCGAGCTTGCGCCCAATCTGGACGAAATGTCCACGCCCCGACGCGCCATCGAAGAGCTGGGCATCCTCCTCGTACGCCACGTCCGCGATGTGGCGATTCAAAGCTGCGATATGCAGCTATTGCCGCATTCGCAAACCGCCGTAGCCAAACGCTGGCGCCGGGCCGCAATTCCCTTCAATGGCCAAGTGCCTCCCGATGTGCTGATTCCGGATTGCGTGGATGAAGCCATCTACGCGTTTCTGCGCGCCATAGATCAAGGTTTGCTGCCGCTTTCGTACGTCGCCGAAGGCGGTGAAACGGTGGACTTGGTCAAGGAAGGACGCGGTGAATTGGCCGCGCGGTACATGGCGGCCGATGGTTGGCGCGCGAAATACTCGAAAGAACGCATCGGGGAAGATGTGGAGGGGTGACGCCGAACGGGGATGACTCGACGGCGCCCTTCACGGCGAAGGCAAGACCGCGGAACGTGAAAGGTGAATTCAGGTGGGAATCAACCTTCGATGTCTCCGGAATGGGGCACGTCGTCTTGCGCAGCGTCGGATTTCAAACCAAGGTCGTGTTCCGGGACGAACAGCGGCTGCGAATGACGAGACGGCCTCGTCCACCAGGGGCTTTGTTCCGAGACAAATGAAGGTCTTGTAAACTCAAATGACCGGCGCACGTTGTTGGGGAATTCGGCGCCGGAAATGAGATCAAGGGGCGGGGTTGTAATCCCACTCGTCGTTCACTCGGCGGGCTTCTTTCGTCGCCCGACGTCCATGAAAAACGCGCGCACGTAAATACGTTCGCGAGGGAATCGTTCGAGCAAGCGCTTTTCCAACGTATACAAAGCGTCGGCGGCTTCGCGGATGACGTTTTCCAGCGTCGTCTCCAATGCGGCTCCCGCGACACCTGCCGCCGTCCGAGCGGCGAAGTTCTGCGCTTGTTGCTCGGCGCGTTTTTTCAAGTCCTGCATCAAATCGGCTTTGGCGGCAAAATGAGCGCCTTGCGCCAAACGATCGACACAGACCAGGACCAACGTCGGTTCCGTATGTCGGTCCGCGTCGACGATTTCGGTGATATCTTCGCCGAACGCCTGATCCGCCGCCGCCGTGCTCACATCGAGCGCGACTCGTTTTTTGCCGCGTCGCACAGCGCGATCGAGCACGACATCACCCACTTCCACATGGGCCTGTAGTCGCCGTTCATTGCGCAGTTCATGCGAAATCAGCGCAGCATCGGCTGCTTCGATTTTCGTAAAAAGCGCGTCGACGATTGCCTTTTCGGCAACAAAAAACGCGCGGTCATCCGCCGATCGATCCAAATCGAGCGTAATGGCGGCATCCAGCGCGTTGCTGGTATGGGCGATGGCTCGGACCATCGTCCAAGCCGTGCTGTCTTTGCTTGCGAGCATGGCCCGCGAGGTTACAAGCAGCTGGGAACGGCGGTCAAGTTCCAGGTTAGACGTTGGCGCACATTTGTCGAAACGTGCTGGATTTGGCTCAATCGGCGGCACGAAATGCGCACAGTTTCCCAAGACGAGCTCCACGTGTCGGCGTGACGCGTCCAAACCCATTGGCGTTGGGTTCTGTTGCTCATGTACGGCGTGTGGGATCCCATTGGGTGCGGAGGTCTGGTCGCTGCTCAGCCTGTGCAATTTTGGCCGGCGGGGCGAAGTCGATTCATGCGGAGTGCGCGGGAGGCCAGTGGAGATGCAGGTGTTGCGCGGGAGCAACGCGTCAGGGGGCGTATGGGGTTGAAGGGTTTGCGCGGCGCAGCGGATCTGAGTCGCAATAGGTATGGATGTATTGAGCGAATTTGGGGATGCGGGGGAGATCACCTGCGTCTCGGCCAAGAACAGCGCCGGAGCTTTGGTGCGTTTGGGAATCATGACGCCGCGCGAAGCGAATGTTCTCATCACGAAGGCCGAGCATTCCGCATCTGGCGTCGTGAAAAACCCCATCGCCTTGCCTCGGTCGAAGAGGTAGCAACGCGTTGCTCGTCCTATGAATCGGCGGCAAGCGTGGACGACCGCGGGAAAACGGATTCAGCCACCCCCGGCCACGTTCACCGCTTGCCGTCCGCTTCCGGCATCACTCTGTTTTTCAGGGCTTGTCGTCGCGTCAAAATATTGGACTTCGAATCCGACACTCTGATATACGCACTACCCGTCCCGGACGAACGAGCCGGAGCACAAGGGGAGACCGTCATGAATCAATGGGTGACCGACAGCCAGTTTCGCATCTATGTATTTTGCAGCGTCGTTTTATCGCTCGAGGCATTGGCGCTTGGAGCGATGACGGCGGCGCGTCGGGCGAAGGTTGGTCTTTATGCCAATCCTGAAGATGTAAAGGTTTCTCCGAGTGGTGCGAAGTTGAATGATGGCGCCGAACATCCCGAGGTCGCGCGGATCATGCGTGCGCATCGGAATTTGTTCGAGAGTTTGCCGTTGTTTTTCGCGCTCGGGCTCATTGCCGTCATGACGGGAGCCGCGCCGATGGGCGTCAAGATCGCGATGATTACGTTTACGGTCGTGCGCGTTTTGCACGCAATTGCGTATTTGAACGAAGCTCAACCGTGGCGCACGATCTTTTTCGGCATCGGCTTGCTGAGCCTCGTGGGCCTGATGATCATGAGCCTCATGGCCATTTTCGCCGCATGATCCTCGCATGGGTCGAAAAAGAAATAGGTAACCGCGAATGAGCACGACTGCACGACCATCATTCGGCGGGATCGGGATCGATGAACTCGGGCGGCGGTTGGCAATGGCTCACGTGACGTGCTATTCAGGTCGCTCGTTATGCACCTCAAAACGACTCTTTCGTTGGTGAAGACCGGTCGGGCGCGTCTTCTTTGGACCATAACGCGCCTTTTCGACCCGTATTATCGACTGAGTTTTCTTGCTGCGGCCATTTCGTCGGGAACACTCGAGCGCCTTGCTGGACGTAGGGTCGCTTTTGAAGACTTGGCGCGTGATTTCGCGCCGGACGCGGAGGCCAAACCCGGATTCAAAGCGTGGCTCGATGTGGGGGTTCGTCTTGGTGAATTGGAGGTGACGAACGACACGTATTTCTTGCGTGGGTATCTCGCCAAAATGCTGGCGAAACCTGAAAATGACGAAGTTGCGGCGCTCGTTCAGGAAATCGCCTCGTTTCACCATCGCCTCATTCTCGAATCGCCGGCGCGGTTCAAAGAGGGAAAACGCTGGACGCTCGCCGAGCACGACGCGGAAATGATCGCGCGTTCATCGCGAATCATGGAGCCGTTCATGTTTCAGGCCATCGATTGGGCCGTTCCGGCGAAGGGGCCGCTTCGATTGCTCGAGATTGGTTGTGGTGCCGGCACGTATCTTCGTTATGCCGCCGAACGGAATCCGGAGATCTCCGGCGTGGGGATCGAGCTCGACCCTGTGGTCGCCGAATCGACGAGCAAATCGATGACGTCATGGGGACTCGAACGGCGTTTTCGTATTGAAATGGGCGATGTCCGGAGCCGTCGATTCGGACGGTCGTTCGATATCGTGACGCTGTACAACGTCATTTATTACTTTCCACGTGCGGAGCGAATTGCTTTATTCGCCGAACTGGCTTCATTTCTACGTCCCGGTGGAAAACTCATCGTCACGACATCTTGTCGGGGCGGTTCCGTCGGAATGCGTATGCTCGATGTTTGGACCAGCAGTACGAGCGGTCTTGGGCCGCTCCCGACGCCTGACGAGCTTATCGGTCAGCTGCGGGAAGCGGGTTTCGTCGACATTCAATCAAAACGAATCATCCCGGGCGAACCGCATTATGCCTTCGTGGGGTATCCAAACGCCTTGCAATCGATGAGGGCGTAGTCGTCCCCGTTTTGGTAGGGGCGGGATGATCCGCGCTTCAACGGTTCTTCTTGACGAAGTGGTTGTCGCGGAGTATGGGACGTGTCGCGAAATCAGGCGCCCAAGCGTATAGGATCGGAGCACGATGAGTTTAGGGAACGAAACAAATTCCCCATTTCAAGTCGACGCCGGCATCATTGCCAAGATCGAGACGTTCATGCGCGATCTTTGTCTGGTTCACGGCAGTGAGCTCGGTCGAATCGCGTGGGAGCACATTTGCACCGGAGGCAAGCGATTGCGCGCGAAGCTTGCATTGTCGGCGATTCACGCATTGGGAGGCGACGTTGCGGGCGGTGTGGCGTGGGGAGCGGCGTGCGAATTTCTCCATAATGCGTCGTTGATTCACGACGATATCCAAGACGGAGACACGCATCGACGGGGACAAACGGCGTTATGGACGCGTTACGGTATCGCGCAAGCCATCAATGCGGGCGATTTCTGCATTGCTCTCGGT
>CAYSYX010000553.1:0-6357 GCA_964435055.1 uncultured Polyangium sp.
CACGGAATCTTTCTGGATAGCGACGCAGAACCTCCAGATGCACGGTTTGCCCAGGTATCCACCAAGCTGCGTGAACTGAATCACGCTGTACCTGACACGCTCGGCGCGGTGACCTCCACCGTACCTCGCATGGGCGTGTTTTCCTTTCCGGACCTCGGATGCGCAGGTACGCTGGAAGATGTGCTGTTGCCCCTGGGAAAAACCGCGTATCCCGAATTGTATGACGACGCCGTGGCCTTTGTCGACCGTTGGAAAAAGAAAACCGCTTTCGATATGCAATCGTCGGACAAAGAACACGAAAAAAGCGCTGTCGGCCCGTCCGACGCCGTCGATTGGAAAGAATTCCGAAAACCGGCAGGGCCCAAGAAAGCGACGCTGGGGGCTATGACCGCTATCTTGAAGCCGGGAAAGGCCCTACAAGTGTCCTTATCCGACAATCGTTGGTTGAATGAGCGAGCACGGGATGTCGATTGTCTCAAACCGTGTATTGATTTCCTAGACCGGCTGATGCTGTTGAGCCCGCCCCTCACCCCACCCCATACACCTTCAGCACCTCATCCCCATAATGGTTGATCACTTTAATCGCGATCAGCCCGCTTTTCGGCGTCTCGAACGGCCGGCTCTTCGTCGTGTACAACGTCGACCACGTCGTCTCGTCGATTTCCGCCTTTAATGCCCGCTTCAGTTTCTCATACGGATCGTTGGCCCCCGTAAAGTACGCGTGCCGCACGAAGAAACTATCCCCGCTGTAATCCGTATCGATGAACCAACACGCGATGTCGTCCGTCGTGTGGCTCCGAATCTCACCCGTCGTCGGATCGTACACGTCCAGGCCCCGGATTTCCACGACCCATTTGCCATCTTTCGTTTTTTGCAAATCGATGTCCGGTTCGCCGAAGACCATGAACAAATTGCCCGCCCCGGTCTTTTTCAATAACTCGTCGCCCATCGACAAATCCGGATTCATTCGCGACAAGAGCACCGTCATCGATCCCGGAGAGCGCTCGCCTTCTTTCGCCGGAGGCGGCTCGGATCCTCCCGCGGGGGAAATCTCTTTGGCCGCTTCGAATGCGTACGCGTCAAACGCAAACCCGCACACGACGACCAAATCGAATTTTTGTTTTCGCGCTTCTTCCGCCGCGCTTTTCACCATTTCGCGGCCGACGGTTCCATGTTCCGGACCAATCGCAATGGCTGCTCGGCGAATTTGTCCCGATTTGTGTTTGTATTCGCCTTCGGCCTGAATCCACCCGCCGGGAAATGCATTGAGCCGTTCGAAGACGAGCCGTTCGTTTTTCACCGTATTCTGCACGCCGGCTTTTTTCAAGTTATCGAGGATCGTTTGGACAAACGACGTCACCTTCGCGCCGGCGGATTCGTGCACGTGTTGGCTGGCATCGAGCATGCGGTGCGGGGACAAGCTCTCGACGGTGAACGGGCCGGAGACGCGAATACGTTTCGGATCTTCGTAGGGTTGGTCGTAGAGGATTTCGCTTTCGGCGCGTCGGGCGATGCTGGCATCGATTTCTTTTTGCCTTGCGCGGCGCAGTTGCCACCATTCGGCGTGGGCGGCTTTGGCTTCATTCGCCCACGAAGGCGCTGTTTCGCGCGGGATTTCCCATTCTTCCCATTTTTGTTTCAGGAGCGAATTGAGTTTGGCGCGGAGCGGTTCGAGTTGTTCTTGGAATCGGGCGTGAATCGTGTCGATTTCTTCGTTGTTGGCGATGGACCTTAATGTGACATGCGGAGCCTGTCGGCAAATAAACCCCTTGCGCGGATCGCCTTGGGAGTCCGCCAGCGAATAATATGGAAATTTCCCACCAATCAATCGTGCACGCGCAATCGCTAGCGCAACCCTGCTTGTATCAATTGTTATCCAGCGACGCCCCCATTGCTCGGAGACCCATGCTGTACCACCCGACCCGCATGTCGGATCGAGCACGAGGTCTCCCGGATCCGTGGTCATCTGTATACAGCGCGCAATCACCTTCGTAGCCGTTTGAACGACATAATAGCGAGGGTCGCCAAACGCGTTCGTACGTACGTCGTCCCAATTGTTTCGCAACGGGCGAAAGGGGAACAGATCCCGATAGTTCTTCCACCACAATGTGGATCCCTGTACGTGCAGGATATTCGCGGCGCGAAGACGTTCGACGCCGGCGGCATTTGTCGACCATCCGCGGTTTGCCGAAGGCGTATACTTCGCGCCGCGGAATGAAATCGGAAATCGCGAACTATCGCCGCCGGTTTGCGATGTCATGTCATTCAATTTCAGGATACGCCCTTCCGGCATCGTCTCTTTTCCGGTCTTTTGCGCAATTGACAGATCGATAACGCTACCATCATTGGTTTCAACGCAAATATAACGCTCTTCCGGATCCTCAATTGCCTCTCGCGGCTGATAAAGCTGACGATATTTTACTTCGCTCCGGTCCTTTGCATACCACAAGAGATAATCATGAACTTCGCTGAGCAGTTTCGGCGTTTGTCCGGTCGTTTTGACGAATGGTATCAAAGTGCAAAAATTGTCTGCCCCGAAGACTTCATCGAGCAGGCACCGCACCAGATGAATGTTCTCGTCGCCGATTTGTACAAATATACTGCCACTTTCGGTCAACAATTCACGCGCGGCCACGAGTCTATCGCGTAAGTATGCCAAATATGAATGAATCCCCAACTCCCACGTATCTCGAAATGCTTTGATTTGTTCGGGTTGACGAACCAAATCCTCGATTTTGCCGTCTTTGATATCCCGCTTCCTCGTCGACACCTGCCAATTCGATCCGAATTTGATCCCATAAGGCGGATCGAAATAGATCATCTGCACCTTGCCCTTGAGCCCCTCCTTTTGCGCCAACGACGTCATCACCACCAACGAATCGCCCAAAATCATCCGATTCGTCCACTTGTCGTCGTGCTTGTAAAACTCGATCTGCTCCTCGAATTCCCGCTGCGCCTCGAACGCCGCAAACAACCCCAATTGCGGCTTTTTCCCCTCCGTCCGCGAACGCAAATCCTCGATCAACGCTTTCGGCGTGATCTTTTCCTGGATGTAAATCGGCACCACCGGCACCGCGAGCGGCTTCTTGTCCTGCTCGTCTTTGCCCCGCCAAACCAATTGCGGATCGAGCGTCGGATCGCGCGGATAAAGCATCGTATCCGGCGTCTCTTCTTCGTCGGCCAACGCATCCGACCATTCCCGCGGCGGAATGTTTTTCCGCGTATCCTTATGCAAAAGCGCCTCGATCGGCGTCTCGACGTCCCCGGTTGCTTTCCCGCTCTTTTTTGCTCGCGCCATGACTCAGCTCTTCTCCGTCGCGAGGCGTTCCAGCGCCTCCCGGATGACGTTTTTCGCGTTGTGCGGATCCGTGATTTCGAGAAAAACCCACCGCCCGAATCCACCCTCGCCATTGACCGCCGGCAACCACAACCGCCGCGCCGTGTCCACTTTGGTGGCCTTGTCCAGCTCGCGTTGCCCCGTGACTTCCATAATCGCTTGAAAATCACCCAGCACCGGATGCCGCATCTTCGTGATGAAGTCCGGATAATACCGCCGCTCGAGCCCGTCGATGCTGTACGGAATGGTAAAACCCACGTTGTGGTTTTTCACGTACGCCTCGACTTCGTCCATCTCTTCCAGCGCCTGGGCCATCTTTTGCTCCCACACGTCCGTATCCGCGACGACGTGCGTCAGGTGGCACTTGTCCGCGCGCGTCACGTACGTCGCGCGTGCCGTGAGAAAATCCACCGCGTCGGTCGATCCCGTCGATCCGCCCGCATGATAGACCGGTAAAACCCGCGCTTGTCCTTCGTACGCCGCCACGATCGAGCGATAAATCTTATCGGCCGCATTGGACCCGAGCTGCGACCACAACAAAAGCTGCTTGAACGTATCATCGTGCAATTCGACGCATTCGCTGAGCCATCGTTTCGATAGGGTCAACACCTGCGGAAAAAGCACCACCCGCGGATGACCTTGGTTGTCACGGAAATACCGCTCGACCACCCGCCGCGCCAGCCAAAACGCGATTTCTTGCTCGCGCCGTCCCCGCAAATGGTCCAGCGTGTGCAATTCACTCTCGCCCATGATCGACGAAAGTATTGTTTCCGTGGGCGTATCCCGCGTTGATAAAATCATCCGGGCATCTTCGCCAAACTTCGCGTCGAGTTTGTCCGTTGGCAATTCGAAACGATATCCCACCACGCGCGGGAACGTGATGCGCGCATGCGAGCGCTCGGGCAATGCGCGCACGTGCGTACGAGGTTTGTCCTCGGGTAACGGCGTCGACGCATCGCCCATGGGAATGAACTTGAACGGCACCCCGTACACTTCGGCATATTCCGGGCTGAACATGCCGTCTTTATCGACTTGGTAACTCATGCGGCGCAACCCGCGGCCGATGACTTGTTCGCACAAAAGCTGCGTCGTAAAGGCCCGAACGCCCAAAATGTGCGTCACGGTATTCGTGTCCCACCCTTCCGTCAGCATCGACACGGACACGACACAACGCACGCCTTCGCCGAGTTTCCCGGGTTTTCCCACGGTATTCATCACTTCGCGCAACAGGTCGCCGTCCCCGATGTGTTCGGCATCTTTGCCCGGATGCGTGCGTCGATATTCGCGTTTGAAATCGTCGATTTCCCGAGCCGCAACACGTTTGAAATCGTCGCTCATCGGCCCGCCCGATTCGAGCTCGGCGCTGTCCACCAGGATCGTATTGGGTTTGGCGAGGAACCGACCTTCGCGCACGTTGCTGAACAGGGAAAACTTACCGGGCACCGCGATCGTCGTTCCATCCGGGCCGGGTTTTTCGTAGCCGGCGACGTATTGGTACACGAGCTGCGAAACGGCCGTGTTGTTACAAACGACAATGAATACGGGCGGTGTATTCGCGCTGTGCGCGCCGCGGGAGGCTTCCCAGCGGCGGTGGAGTTTTTCGTAATTGGAATAGAGAGATTCGAGCGCGCCTTCGAGGTCCGTGGGCAGCACGGGATCTTGGCCTTCGGCGTCTTTTCCGGCGCGTTTTTTGGGCAGTTTTTCGCGAATGTGCGGCCAAAGTTCCCGATACTTGGGTTGATCGGCGGCCAAGGAATTGTCGGATACGGGCACGCGCGGGACTTTCACGACGCCCGCTTCGATGGCATCGACGAGCGCGAAGTCGGAAACGACCCAAGGAAAAAGCATACCTTCGGAATATCCGGATCCGCGCAGGAAAAACGGCGTCGCCGAAAGATCGAAAACATAACGGACGCGTTGTTTGCCTTTTCCCGCGGCCGGGGCGCGGGAGCCATCTTTGCGTCCGAAATGCCGATGCACGTGTTCCAGGCCGGAAATCCAAATGCGGGCTTCTTCTTCGCGGGCTTCGATTTCTTTGCGTTCGTCGCCCGTGGCTTTTTCTTCCGTGGCTTTGCCGCGATAACAATGATGCGCTTCGTCGTTCAGCACCACGACATCGTGCAAAGCATCGAGCCCTTGACAAACCCGACGCACCATTTCGGCAGGCGTTTCCGTAAAAGGACTGGGCGCGCCCGGTTTGACCAGGATCTCCTTGGTGAGTTTGGGGGCTTCGAGTTTTTCGCGTAATTGAAAAGCGTGATAGTTCGTGATGACGATGCGCAATTGTCCCAGAGATTCACGCAAATCCGCGGGGACGAGATCCAGCGATTGGAAATAATTGCCCGGATGTTCGGGGAGCAAAACTTGCAGGCGATCCCGAATGGTGATGCCCGGCGTGACGATGAGAAAATTGGACGAAAATCGTTTGTCGTCGGGACTGGCGAGTTTGTTCAGACCGAGCCAGGCGATGAGCATGGCCATGACGACGGTTTTTCCGCTGCCCGTGGCCATTTTGAAGGCGAGGCGAAACAGCAGCGGATTGTGGGCTTTTTGGGCTTCGTCGAGGAGCTGGTCGCCGAGTTTGTCTCCGAGAACAGGCGCGACTTCGACGAGATAAATGGCCGTTTCGAGCGCTTCGAGTTGGCAAAAGAAGAGTTTTTGTTCACGTTCTTCACGCCGCCAATGTTCGAGCAGGTGTTTCGTGCGGCGTTCGACGTGCAGGTATCCGCCTTGGCGCCAGATGGCGACTTTTTCCCGCAGCCGATTGACGAGGACGATCTCTTCTTTTCCCTCGGGCTGGACCCCCGCAAGGTCGAGCTGTTTGCCTGTTTTGGGCTGAGGGAGGGGGATGAAGTAGCTGGCGGGGCGGCGTCCTTCGAGGATCGTGTCGGTGATGCCTTCTTGGGTGAAGGCGAAGTGCCGCGTGGGTTCGGCGAAGGGGGAATTGAGGATGGGGTTGGGGATGAGACCGCGTCCTCTGGAAATCGTGGTAGTTCGCGTCACCGGGGCCTCGTGTGGGG
>CAYSYX010000554.1:0-6323 GCA_964435055.1 uncultured Polyangium sp.
GTGCAGAAGCTCGTGCGTGACGCGGGTTTGTCTATCCCAGCCATCGTGTACGACGGCGACACACCCGGCGACGCTCGTCGTGCCGCGCGTGAACGTTGCCCGATCGTGATGACAAACCCCGACATGTTGCACTCGGGGATCCTTCCGCATCACGCGCATTGGGCCCGCACGTTTCAACGTCTGCGTTACGTCGTCATCGACGAGCTGCACACGTACCGCGGCGTGTTCGGGTCGCACGTCGCCCATGTCCTCGCGCGCCTCGTGCGTGCCGCGCAGTTTCATGGGGCAAACCCCGTTTTTCTTTGCGCAACCGCGACGATCGGTAACCCCGCGGAACACGCCTGCAAACTGCTCGATGTTCGTCCGGAGCAACTCACCGTGGTTGGTGAATCGGGTGCACCTCGAGGGGCCCGCAGGCTCTTCGTGTACAACCCGCCCGTGGTGAACGCCGAGCTTGGCGTTCGCGCAAGTACGCTCAAGAGCGCCGTGCGCTTGGCCGTCGATCTGATTCGCGCCAAGGTGCCGACGATCGTCTTTGGTCAGTCGCGAAACTCGGTGGAGATCATGCTCAAGTACCTGCGCGATCGCATGGGGGATCATGTCGGACCCGATGCGATCATGGGGTATCGCGGTGGGTATCTTCCCGAGACGCGGCGCAAGGTGGAACGAGGTCTCCGTGACGGCGAGATCCTCTGTGTGGTCGCGACAAACGCGCTCGAGTTGGGCATCGACATCGGGGAGCTCGATGCGGTCATTTGTGCCGGTTATCCCGGGAGCATCGCGGCGACGTGGCAAAGGTTTGGCCGAGCAGGCCGGCGTGGCGGGACGAGCATTGCCGTCATGATCGCGAACAGCACGGCGCTCGATCAATACCTGGCGCAAAACCCGGATTACTTATTGAATGGCGATGTCGAACAAGCGCGTATCGATCCGGAAAACACCGAAGTGCTCATTCAGCATTTGAAATGCGCGGCATTCGAATTGCCGTTCGAGCGTGGCGAACCTTATCGAGAAATGGAAGCGGCCGATACCGACCAAGCCTTGCAATTCTTGGCCAATCACGGCGTCGTTCATGAATCGAAGGACAAGTTTCATTGGGCGACGGATGCGTATCCGGCCAATCACGTCAGCCTCAGAACGATAGGCTGGGACAATTTTGTGATTGTCGATCGGGTCGAGGGCAAAGTCTTGGCGGAGCTCGATTGGCGGTCCACTCACACGATGTTGCACGAGCAGGCCATTTACCAACACGACGGCGAGCAGTACCAAGTGGAAAAACTCGATTATGAGAACCACAAGGCATTCGTCGCGAAGGTCGAGCCGGATTATTTCACGACGGCCATGACGAACCGGAAAGTGACGGTCATCGACGAGACATCGCGGGCGTCGCTTGGCCGGGCAAACACGGGGTTTGGCGAAGTGAGCATTGTGGAGAAGATCGTCGGCTACAAAAAGATCAAGTTCCACACGCATGAGAATACGGGTTATGGCGACGTGCGCTTGCCGGATATGCAGATGCACACGACGAGTTTTTGGTTGACGGTGCCCGAGACGGTTTGTCTGGAAATGGGGATGGGTCGAGCGGCGGCGATTGAAGGCATGCGGGGCATTGGCAAAGCATTGGAGACGGTCGCGACGCTCGCGCTGATGTGTGATCCGCGCGATATTGGGCAAACGATGGGCGATGGTGGTGAAGAGGGCGAATTGCCGCCGCGGGCATCGGGCGGGTCGCACGCGGGGTTTGACCCGACGATCTTTTTATACGACAACGTTCCCGGGGGTGTGGGTTTGGCGGAGCGAATTCAGGAACGGGCGCATGAATTGTTATCGCGCACGAGGCAGCTCGTGATGCATTGCAGTTGTAAATCGGGTTGTCCGATGTGCGTGGGCGCGACAAGCTCGGATCCAGTGCGGAAAAAAGCGGCAATGGGGCTCTTGGAGTTGATATTTGATGCGTAAACTGCCGCTCGACGTGCTCGCCCTACCCAATCACCACACCGGACGCATCGTCATCGTCGTCCGGGTCATCCGCCACGCGTGACCGGTCCATAATCAGCGGCGGATACAGGCTCGTGACGAATTTCTCCGATACCATGCCCGCGATGCGTACGTCCATTTCTTCCAAATGTGCCCGCATCTCCGCCACGGCTATTTCCAAATTCGACTTCAATGCCCGCTGCTTCGGCAACGCTTCGGATTGAAATGCCTTCTCCGATGCGACGACCTGCGCATATTGCGCCGTCACCCGATCCACCGCGTTCACCCGCACCGAATCATCCACGAGATGCGCCGCGCGGATCGCGCCGCGGTATTTCACGCGCTCACGTTCGAGGAAATCTCGATAAGCTTTCACCGCCGCCGACAAATTCTGAATTTGTTTGTCGAGGCGCACCAATTCTTTTTTCAGCGCCGTCTTGTGTTCATTCAGCAAATCACTGAACTCCACATGCGCGGCCAGCGTTGCATACACTTCCCGCGACCAACGCAAATGGCGAAGTCCGGAAGCTCCTCGGGCGAGTTTTTCCACGGCGTTCGTCCTTCCCAACTCAGCAGGGTTTGCCCTTGCGCTTGCCCTTGAGCTTCTCGCGCATCTTCGGACAAACATCCTTGATCGTCTTGACGCGTTCCTTGTACGCCGCCTTGAGCTTCTCGAATTCGTCGGCGTGACTCTTCTTCAAGTCCTTCTTCTCGTCCCAGTCATCCTTGACGTTGAAGAGTCGGAAGCCCTCGTCGTCGCCTTCCGCGATGAGCTTCATGTCACCACGAATGAACGCGCGTCGTCGATCGTTGTCGCTCGTGCGCGGCAAGTCGACGATGACATCGCGCGCTTCGGGATCCTTGCCGTACATCTCGCCGACGAGGCTCGTGCCTTGCATTTCGGGATCCTTTTGCACGCCAAGCATTTCCATGATCGTGGGGGCCAAGTCGACCCCGCTGCGCGGCGTATCGATTTGTCGCGGCGTGATCCCGGGCGCGCGGATCATCAGCGGCACGTGCGTGAGGATGTTCCAAACTTCAAACCCGTGGCGATACATGTGGTGCTCGCCGAAGGCTTCGCCGTGATCGGCGGAGATCACGATCGCCGTGCGTTTGCCCCACTCTTGTGCCTCGACGAACTTGAAGAGTTCCCCGATGTGTTTGTCCGTGAACGTCATCTCCGCGTCGTATTTGTCGCGTGCGGACTTGCCGTACGGCGTGATGCCTTCATGCGGCATGTATTCGTCGTGCGGATCGAGCAGGTGAAACCACGCGAAGAACCGACCGCTCGTGTTGGCTTTGTCGGAGAGGATTTTCTTGGCGAGCTCGATGTGTTGCGGGCTCGTGATGTTCTTGTCGGTGTGGTTGTCTTTGACCAAGCCCGGGACGATTTCGTAGACGTCGAAGCCTTGGCGAAAGCCGGCTTTTTGATCGAAGTAAAAGTGCGCGTGGGCCGTGAGCGTCTTGATGCCGGCCTTTTGCAAGAGCTCGGGGAACATGAGCACGCTGTCGGGATAGTTGCCGAAGAAGTAGCCGCTGCGTTCGAGTTCGCTTGGATAACGTCCCGCGAGAAACCCCCCGAGGCTCATCGCGGTGTAGGACGAGATGGAGTAGTAGCGCGAGTACGAGACGGCGGTTTTGGCGAACGCGCTGAGCGTCGGCGCGATGTCGCGCTTGTAGCCGAGCCACGGCATATCGGCGCGCATGCTGTCGATCGTGATGACCAGAACGTTGAGATCTTTCGGCGGACCCGGAGGAGCTGCGGCGGGTGGCGGTGGGTTTGTCGCAGCAGTTGTCGCAACGGCGGAAGCGGACGTGGCCGGTGGAGGTGGAACCTCGACGGTCGGCGCGGGTTGCGTTGTCGTAGCGGCGGGAGATCCTGCGGGCTTGGGCGGAACGGATTCACCTCCGGATGAGCATGCGGAGGTTGTGGCGAGGATGGCGCTGAGGAGCAGCGCACGTTCGGGCGAGAAACGGATCGAAGGCGGCAACATGGCGGCGCCTTTCTAGCGCATTTGAGATGTAAGGCCGCAAAAACGACGCCGTTTGATCCGACGGGGGCGTATCCTTCCGGCATTCGAGGGCAATGATGATCGGACAGCTTCGTTCGCGATTGGGCTTGGTGGGAGGGTTTTTCCTCGTGGCAGCGGCGATGCCGCTTTTGGGTTGCGCACGTGGACCCGATGTAGAGAGCGCGCTCGCGTTGAAGCGAGTCGTCATCTACCGCAACGGCGTTGGTTATTACGAACGCCACGGGCACGTGGAAGAACCCGAAGTGGCGTTCAAGGTTCGTACGGAACGAATCGGAGATTTTCTCGCCACACTCGCCGTGATGGAACAAGGCGGCAGCAGCGTGCGAAGTGCTGCGTTCCCCGTGGATGTCGACAAGAAGAAAGATCAGGTCGACGAGGAGGAAGAAGAGGAAACGGATGACGAGGCGATGCCTCCGCCGGATGCGCGTTACGGCTACCCGATTCAACCTCCGCAACATCCGAAGAAGAAAAAGAAGAAGAAGGACGACCGCGAAACGGTGCGTTTGACGCTCGACGGAAACGAACACGATCTCGTCGTCGGGTACGTCGCGGAGACGCCGGTGTGGCGACCTTCGTATCGTTTGGTCATCGGCAAACCCGGTGCGGGAGGCAAAGAGCCCACGGCGGATTTGCAAGCTTGGGGCATCGTGCAGAACCAGTCGGGCGAAGACTGGAAAGGCGTGAAGTTGACGCTCGTGGCCGGCGCGCCGCTCGCGTTCCAAGCGACCCTGGACAAACCCGTCGTCCCGCAACGACCTGTCGTGACGGATCAAGGCGAAGTGATCGGTTCGCTTCCCCAAACCGAAACGACGTTGTCTTCGATGGCGCCGGCGCCGCCTCCGCCTCCGCCTCCGCCTCCGGGGGCGTACGGGTATGACGCCAACAACGATGATGGTCCGACGCTCGATGGTTTGTTGGCGGAAGGCGAAGCTGCACCTGCCGACGAGGCGGAAATGCCGATGGGTGGCATGGCGATGAAACGGCCACCCATGCAGCCGATGAAGAAGAGCGCGGATCGCAGCCGAAGCATGGCGGGCAATTACGGCGGCGGTTATCCCGCTGCCGCGGCGCCGCCGGTTTATCGTCCCGAACCCGGGGTGATTCCTTCCGGACCACGCAACGTGAATGCGCTTGCCGCTGTCGCCGTGGAAGGTGGAACGACGCGATACGATTTGCCGTTCGCCGTCGACATTCCGAACAAGAGCGCGACGATGGTTCTGCTTCTCGCGCAACGAGTTCCCGGCGAAGCGAACTTCCTGTTTGCCCCGGATGGCGGCGTGAGTGCTTCGTTCTCGCATCCGTTCCGCGTCGCGCGGTTTACGAACAACACGAAGGGCATGCTGGAAAAAGGCCCGATCGCCGTCTTCGACGACGGTGCGTTCTTGGGCCAAGGCATGGTCGATCCGCTACCGCCGGGAGCGATCGCCACGGTGCCGTTTGCCCTGGAACGAGGCATCGCGGTGTCGACGGATCGCACGCAAGATGAGCTCAGCGCACGCCTTGCGAAGATCGAAGGCGGGCAGATGTACATCGAGCGCGACTACGTCTACCACACGAAATACACCATCAGTAACGGCACGGATTTCGATGCTCGGACGCTGGTGAAGCATCCGCGCAACCCGGGAACGCGCCTCGAGAATCCGCCCAAAGGAACCGAGGACAACAACGGAACGGGTACGGCGCTCGTGCCGTTCGTCACTCCGAAACACGGCAACAACACGCTGGATGTGGAAGAGCGGCGCAGTTTTTCCCGACAAGTCGACGTCTTGTCGAACCTCGCTGACGACGCGGTGAAGGCGTACATGCAGGATACGCGAGCGGACAAAGGCATCGTCGCGGAGCTGAAGAAGGCGTGGGAAGCGCGAGCGCGGTTGCGATCGGCGATCGATGAACGGAGCAAGTTGTCTGTCGAGCAGGCGAACTTGGAGCGGGAGAGCGAGCAGCTTCGCCGCAACTTGAAGGCGATCGAGAAGGTGAAGGACGATCCGCGCGATCCTGTGTCGCGTCAGAACACCGAGAAAATGCGCCAAGACTTCACGGATCGCTTGGGCAAGGCGTCGTTTCGCTTGGGTGAGATCACCAAGCGGTTGACGATCATCGAGATCGAGGTGAGCGAGCAGTCGGTGCGTCTGCGCGACATCATCAGCGGGATCAAGTTGGACAAACCGTTGCCGGTGCCGTGAACGGATGAGGGGCCGAACGTAGCCCCGGGTTTTAGAGACTGACTCACAACTCGCGCCGCAGTTCGTCTCGTACGCACGCCCCGGGTTAAAACCCGGGGCTACACAGGACGAAGTCCCCCTGACGGGGGAC
>CAYSYX010000555.1:0-6323 GCA_964435055.1 uncultured Polyangium sp.
GAATGGTATTGAACGAGGAAACCGTGGCTCCCGAGGTCAATTTCGTCACGAAGATGTCGGAGCCGGAACGAGCGCCGAAGACGTACGTCGGAGCGCTGGGGCTTCCGAAGGATGGCGACGCCGTCGAACCGGCGACGAAAAGGTTGTTGGACGAGTCAATTGCAATTCCGCGAGCGACATCGTCCTGCGGGCCCGCCAGGCGCGTCAAGCTGTAGGCCCCCCAGACGTCAGCATAGGTTCTGGCAATGAACACATCCTTGCCCCCGTTCGTACCCAATTGGTATGCCGTGCCAAACGAAAGTGTTGTCGAAGTGGTGTCACCAACGACGTACGCATAACCGCTGCTATCCACTGCCACGCCTCGGGCAACATCGTCCTGCGGGCCGCCGATGTACGATCCTCCGTAAATACTCGGACCGACAAAACTGACGACGAAACCATCGATTCCGCCGTTGGCCGTCATGTCTGCTCCGCCGTACATCGCGGGGCCGAAATTCGTTGAAGCTGTTTCGCCCGCAATGAGCACGTAGCCCCACGGAGTTGTCGAGATTGCGCGGCCGATGTCGCTGCCCGAGCCACCCAAATAGGTGCCGAAGGTTCGAGCTCCCGTGCTCGACCAAGTCGTGTAGAAGGCGTCATTTCCGCCGCTGGCCGAAGGGAAGGGAGCATTGGCGGTCGTATGGAAATTCGTCGAAGTCGTCGATCCCGTGACGTGCCCATTGCCACTTGAATCCACGGCCACGGCGTACACGTAGTCATCCCCATTTCCCGCCGTCAACCCACCGTGGTACGAGCTGAATACGAAATCGGTCCCGGTTGCATTGAGCTTGGTGACAAACCCTTCCCAGATGCCCGCACGAAACCCTTGCGCCGCAAGTTTGAGCGGCCAAGTGCCCTTCGTCGCGCCCACGACCCACGCTTGTTGCTGGCCATCCACGGCGATGTCGTACGCAATGTCGTCGCCCGCATTGCCTAAATACGTGGAGTAAAGCAGGTTCGAACCATTGGCGTCGAGTTTCGCCACGAAAACATCCTGGCCCCCGTTGTACGTCGTGTCTTTGCCGCTGGGGTTTGGAAAGAGCGTACTCGAGGAGGTGTCGCCCGTAATGTACGTGTTTCCCCCGGCATCCAGGGCCATGGCTCGACCGTTGGTGGTGGTCGAACTTCCCAGAAAGGTATTGTAAATGATGGCCGGATCAATCACGAGCGGGAGGGAATGGTCGTATTCGCCCAGCTGGTAATAAGCGGCGCCATGTTCGTCCAAGCGAAACCGTACATCGACCAACATGTTTTCACCGTGAATGGTTTGCCAGGCAATGGGCGCGGTTTCGACCAGCGTATCGTCGCCGTCTTCGCCATCTCGTTCGGCATGACCGACGACCACGACGAGGTTGCCAGTTTTCTCGTCAATGTGCTGCGACAGGGCTCCGTCGTATTTCCATTTCACCAACGAGGGATCTGCGAATGGCGCGACTTCAATGGTGCTTTCGAGGTTGTTCTCGACGCCTTCATAACGGACACGAATGTTCGGATAAAGGTCTTCGTAGACGATACCGGCATACGTCGGGACGTTGGTATGCCACGCGGAAGGATCGTCTCCGATGAGGAAGTTGGCCACGCCGGGCAATTTTTCTCCGTGGCTGACTTTGGCCTGTTCGTTTGCTCCTTCATAACGAACACGCAATGTCGTGAATTGGCTCGTCTCCGAGGTTTGGGCATCCCGGCGCGTCGGTGCAGTTTGAGAACGAGGGACGCTCAAGGTCGGTCCCCCGGACGTGAAGAACGCCATTCCCCCGAGCGCTCGGGCTTGGA
Organism: uncultured Polyangium sp.; assembly: GCA_964435055.1. Lineage (GTDB taxonomy): Bacteria > Myxococcota_A > Polyangia > Polyangiales > Polyangiaceae > Polyangium. Next base: position 1,813 of record CAYSYX010000555.1, read on the forward strand.
AATGAACAGACGCGTCCGTTTGTCCCGCATTGACGATAAACGACACCGGCAACTTGCCGGAGCCCGGCGATATGGCCGTTTCCGTGGCCGAGTTGCACCCCGCCAAACCAATCAAGGCCAACGACGCAAGACGCGAGACCAAACGTCCGATCGACGTCGTGCGCTTTTTGCGTTGAACTTCGCTACCCATGGTATTTGACTCCTTCATGACGTAAACCCGTTGTTGCGCTTCTTTGACGACGCGAATCAATGCGAGCGCCCCGCATTTGTGGTGATCAATGTCGTGTGGCCCGTGTACAGCCACTTGTATTCGCACGTGCGCCGGTCGCGCTCGTTGTATTGGACGGTTTCGCCTTCGAGAGGCTCGACGACGGTGACCGCCCCCGAAAGGAAGGGCGAAAGTGTCGACGGTGTATTCGCTGCTCGCGGCGAGATATGAAAATTGTTTGTCTTGGTTTCGGCTTGGCTGTGGCAGCCGTTGCAGGTGGAAAAACCAAACAAGCGCCGAACGTCACCTTCCGTATCGGGATAAGGTACCGAATTCAGCGGCGCGTCGGCCATCCACACGCCGAAGGGATTGACCGCCGGGTCGATCGGACGCGAAAACGTGGCGAGCATCGTCGTCGGCACGATATGCGTACCATTCACAATGGCCGTCATGTTGTTGTTCATGTAGCTCGTCAGGGTCGGGCTTGAATCGAGGTTGTTTCGTGGTGTCAGGGCCAACGTCGACGGCAGCAGGAGCTTGCCGGTTTGCGAGCAGATCGTATTCGGACGGCATTGCAATCGTTGTTCGCGCATCTCGAAGACCTGCATCGAGTCGAATGCCTTTTCCGCCGTACGTACTTGAGAAAGCGCACTTCCATTGGGCCCGCTTGGATTTGCGTTGGCCCTTGTGAACAAGTCCGTCAAGTCCGCCAAGGCTTCGTTGTATTTCTGCGGGTCGGATTGCGCCCGGAGCGCTTGGAACCGATTGGCCCATTGCACTGCAGAAAGCGTCGTCGGAAGCGCGTACTCCAGAATGACCGTACCGTCGAGCGGCGTGCCGTCCATTTTGGTAAAACCAAAAACGAACCGAGCTTCCCCGGCGCCTCCCCCATACCCGGGAACTCGAAGATCCGTGCGATTCACAATCGCGAGCAAACGAAAAGGCGCGACGGTCAAGTCGAGATCGCACGGGTCCGAATCGACCTTGCCGTTCGCGCTGCAAGGCAGAGCGCTACCCGGCTTTTTGCCGGCCTGCCGCCATGGGCCAATGATGGTCGAGCGAATGCTGTTTCGAGGGATGAACGTTTGAGCATTGACGTTTTGCGCTTCCTCGAACGATTCGAGCCATTTCAGGATCAATGTGGAAACATTCACGTCCGCCGTCGCCACTTGCTGCATCAAATGGCCGAACGTCCACTTCGATACATGCGACGGTTTGGCGCAAACGGCTGCATTCCAGCCCGTACGACAGGGATCATTGACCACATCGAGCGCCGTAATGACCATCTCCCGGCCGTAATTCACGTCCGAAGTGTCAACCGGACATCGAAACATTCCATTGGGATCGAACGTCTCGGCCTGTTCCACCTCCGCCAAAACCTCGTTTTCATAGAACCCTTCGACGTTCGCACAGCCCATCCCGAGCACGGTACCAAGTCCGAGCATAACCTGCGTCAGTCGATACTTCATTGGTGTCATCGTGTCCTCATACACCCCGCCGGAGCGCTCGGTATGGGTGCATCTTCCAAGCGTTCATGCGCTCGCGTTCTCGTTTGTCCGAACGAAGCACACCCTAGCGGACTGACGGCGCACGACCAATACGCAAAAATGCCACCAGGTAAAACCACAACGGGGAATCATGGTTTACGCAGCAATGCGTATCAGTTCTACGTAATTGTTCGCATTGACAAATCGTAACGTCGGATTTCTCGCGGTTACAAGGCTTCGGGACGGCGACGCAATACGCTTACGCGGATTTTCGTACGGACAGCGTGTTCAGATGTCCAGACCCGCCGAAGGAGGGACGCTGAAGTCGATCATTGTGGGGTGAGCGTGTGTCGCGGTATGACCAGTCGTAGGGAGACAACTCGTCCGGGCGACTTCCGCGCCGCATTCTTCTTTCTTCGTCGCCACGGCTTTCTCCGGTCTCGGCCACGGATACCAATTGATTCGTTTCGCACCGACGAACAGATGACCCCCACTCTGAGTTTCCGCCTCGTTATCAACGTTTCCCGATACGCCATTGGGACCGAGGGGTTCCCCAACGCACGCCTTGCGCGGCGGCGACGAATTTGCGCCGACCTCGCCCTTGATCGTCGCTTCTCCCGGCAATCATGCGGGCACGGCGTTTGCCACGGGGCCGATCGCCGTCAACCCCATCCCGAGTCGAGTTCATGAGCAAGCTTCCGATTCCCCACGCCCAACTCCATTACGCCGATCCGGCCATCAATGACGAAGCCCAAACATTACCCATCGACCGATTCATCGATTGTATTCATTATCCAACACTGGGTTGTCCCGCGCTTCTCACGCCTGAGCAATCGCTCGAAGTTTTGCTCAGCTTGCCCGAAGGTGCCGATCCCCGGGTCTGCGTGGTGACGCTCGTCGATCGTCACGGAGAAACGGGCGAATATGCTCTGAAAGCCGTGGGTTCTCCCGTATCGTTGGGCAAAGGGCCGGCCGGGAAAAACGGTTGCCGCGAATTGTGGCAGCTCAGCTTCGATATCGCTGGAAAAGCGTTTCGTCTTTACGATTTGCGACTTCAATGGGAAGGCAAAGAGGAGACGCAACCCAATGCGGTTCGGTTGTACGAACGCATTACGGGCGATGAGAAGGTCGTCTTTTGCGGCGATGCTCAGTATCACGTGGATAACGAGGTTTGCCTCGAGAGGTTCATCGAGCGCATCAATCGCCTGGACGACATTGCGTGGGTGGCGCTCATCGGCGACGTTTGTGACAATGGCGTTCGCGGCGAAATGAACGTCCTCAAGCTGGCTTTGACTGCCAAACCGAGCCCCGTGCATTCGTATTATGCGGCCGAATATGCCCGTACGGCCGGGAAACTCCTGCCGCGACTCAACAAACCCATCGTGCTCGTGCCGGGAAATCACGACGGAATGGTCGCGTACGAGGATTACGAGCGCGGCGAGTCGACGAATGCGTACCTCGGGCCGGATCCGAAAAACACCGTGGCTTATGACGGATTGCACCATTTCCGTCGCAGCTTCGGTCCGCTGTTCCATGCATTCACGTGGCATCGTACTCGATACCTCTGCACCAATACGTTCGAGCTCGATCGGCACGAGCGGCTTGGATACCACGCGGTCGTTGCGAATTGGGGCGGCTGGATGCGTGACGAGCAGCTTGGTTGGATCGAATCCGAGCTGAAAACGGCCACGGCGGCGGATATGCACAAAGTCATGCTGGCCCATCACGATCCGCGCGGCGGCTGCTTGGGCAAAGCGCTCGGGTATTACAGCGAGATGCGACCGTACGAATTCGACAAGGTGTACGATATCGTGGTGGCCTATCTGCGCTATTTGGCGAATCACGCGCGCACGTGGCAAGAAGAATGGATGATGCGGACAAACCAATCTCTCGCCGATCACCCGGTCAAGCGTCTGCTCGAAACATTGGTCGAACACCGGACTTGGGCCGTCATCATGGGGCACGATAACGAGAATTGGGTCGAGACGTACCTGCAAGGCGATACGGTCTTCAAGTCGGATCCCGAGGTGCGGACGTATCCGGCCGGTGATGAGGATCCGGTCGATCCCAAGCTGGTCCGTGCCGCGGCCGATTTGCTGGCGGATCGCGACCTCGAGGCCCTCGCGCAGCAGCTCGCCGAATGCAATGAAGCGGAGGCTTCGGTCGTGATTGGTAAAGCGCTCGAGAGGCTCGATGCCGAACGGCATTTCGATGCGGCGGCGTCGTACGCTCCGGCCGAGGTGGAGAATTGGCATATTCGGGCGCAGGCTCCCATTCATTTTGCGCACGTCGACGATGTCGGGGCCTACAAATACCAAAAAGAGGCGCACTTTTCCCATTATGGGTACGTCATCGCGCAGCTCAGCGAAGGACGTCCCGTGAACCTTCAGCGCTTCGACTTGACCCAATCCGCAACGGAGGGGCCGGTCGTCGATTTGCTTGCCGCTACGGAGTAATCGATGCGTTCGTCACGGCGTTTTTCATTCGCGGGCTGGAATGCCGCCGCGGGTCAACCCGCGGAGCTCGACGTCGATGTCAGGGCCCTCGTCGATCGACTGAAGGGGGTTGATGTCGACAAACTGGTCGGCAGGCCCGAGAAGATCAAGGGTTCGGTTCGCAAGCAAGGCCTGGCAAAGAAGAAAAAACGGGCGATAGCTGCTCGACGGGCAGGTCCAAGCCAGAGCCCCGAGAGAGCCGAGATTGGCCGATGGGCCATCGTGGTCTTGGAAGACGATGCGGATCAGGCCGAAGAAGCGCTCCGCCCGCTCATCGAGCATCGAATTGGGCAAGGGATTGCATTCCATGCGCCGAATACG
>CAYSYX010000556.1:0-6302 GCA_964435055.1 uncultured Polyangium sp.
GAATTCGCTTGGACCAAAACCGGCGCACCTAAAAAAGGGGTTCGCCTCGATGCACAGGACATCCTCGATGCACAGGAGGCTTATTGGTAAAGCGATAAGACAAACGTTCGCGATACACGGGCCGAACGTCCTGGTTTGTCCAAGGTGCTCAACCTATTGCGTGAGGTTGACGCTTTGAAGACGCCACCGAAAATCATTCGTGGGAATTATGCTTTCTACGTAATTGGTGCCGAAAATTGGAGTCACATCGCAGTGGACGCCGAGGGTATGGTTGTCATCTCGGACAGCGTAGGGGCGATTCGCGGCGTTCGGAACGGTTGCGTCATTTTTAGTATCAATCGTGATGGGCCGTCACCCACCACCATGAATGATTCCGTGGTCATCGGGGCCGACGGGACGATCTATGCAGGTTCGCCGAGCAAATACGTGTACGCGTTTCGCTGAAAACTAGCCAATCGCTGCATTCTTGGCTGATGTTGCCGGTCGATCTCGAGTGGCCGCCGCGTACTTTAACGAGTTTACCGATCCGCGTCTCGCGCACGCCTTATCGGCAGGAACCCAGTGCGCCGACGAACCACCCAAAGACTCGAACCAAGACACAGCAGCATGACGCAATTCATTGCATCGTCACGCGACCGCGCCCCGGTCACGTGGCAGGTACAACCATTCCCATTGCTCGGATCCGCCGGGGTTCCCCCATTGCCTTCCCCAAGGGCGAAGAAATATGCCGATCCCGAACGATACCCATTGTCGTCGTCATTTGGTGCGCCTACGAGCGCCATGTCCGTCGAAATGGCGATTGAATCTCCGAAATGCATCCCCCTCACTCCGCCGCTGGCGACGAGCTTTGTTTGCGCCGTCCAAGCGCCACCGTTGCGCATGAATACATACGCTGCACCAGAGTCATCGTTGCCGATTGCTCCCACAAATGCCGTATCCCCCGACAATGCAACGGAGGTGCCGAAAAGATCATCCGCCTCGCCATCGCTTGCCAAAAGCTTGGCTTCTTGGGTCCAGTTCGACCCATTTCGCCTGAACACATAGGCTGCACCTGAATCGGTCCCGTTGTCGTCGCTGTAAGGCGCTCCCACGAGCGCCGTGTCCCCTGAGAGCGCAACGTGGAGCCCAAACAGAGCAGCGTCATCGCCAGGCACGAGCTGCGCTTGCTGGGTCCAAACGTCCCCATTACGTACGAAGACGTAGGCTGCGCCCGAGTACATCCCCTGAGCGTCATAAGGTGCGCCCACGAGGGCGGTGTCCCCCGATATCGCCACCGCATTGCCGAATTGCCTGTGCGCGGCCCCGTCGCCGGCAAAGAGCTTTGCCTGCTGGGTCCAGACGGCTCCATTGCGCACGAAGATGTACGCAGCACCAATGCCAATTCCTTCTTTGTCCGTGATTGCGCCGACGAGCGCCGTATTTCCCGATAACGCAAGATATGAACCGAAATAATCGCCGTTCGTGCCGTTCTTGGGCAGGAGTTCCGTCTGCTCGGTCCAGACATCTCCATTGCGCTCATAAACGTAGACCGTTCCCGTTTGTGAATCTGGAGTGTTATCGCGTATCGCGCTCACGAGGGCTGTTTCTCCCGAGATTGCCACCGATGCGCCAAACTTGTGGTATGCAGCTCCGTTACTCGGCACAAGCCTTGTTTGCTGGGTCCAGCCGGTCCCACTGTGTACGAATACATAGGCCGAGCCGGATTTCTCCGATGCGCCGTCATCGTAAAGCGCTCCGATGATCGCTGTGTCATCGAATAATCCTATCGACTTGCCGAAAAGCTGTGACGCTTGGCCCGGATTCGGAAGCAGTTTGGATTGCTGCGCCCAGACATCGGCCTTGCAAGGCGTCGCAACAACCACGAGTGCAACGACGAACGCCATTTGAACGGCCCGGAAATCTGTATGCTTAGCCATTGATTTCATGAATCAATTCTCCTCACGATGCATGGACGTGCGCCATCCTTGCGCATGGTCTATCCACGCGCGATAGGAAATGGCCACGATGACGAACGGGTACGATTACGATCCGTGCCCGGGTCGTACCCGGATCGCCCATTGCAATTTGTATGCCCGTATTCACTGGGTGAAACGAATGAAATGTTCGCCATTTGGAGTTACGACTGTTGTCCTGGAATCACACCCCTGTTGTCCTGGAATCACACTGTATGTCGTTCGAGTCAGGGGGAGCCGAGTGAATGGCCGCTCGTTTTTCCGTAGGAGCTTGAAATAATTCGTTTTGATAGCGTTTGACGGACGGTTGATGCGTTTGGCACGAAGCTTGTACATGCACCACGACGGGGAGAAAAACAGTTATGCCGACTCGCTCGACTTTAGCAATACTCGTCGCTGGATTATTCATTTCCGAGGACGCGCTTGCGCAAACCCCGGTTCCTATGCCCCCATCGGCAGCGCCAACCGTCCTGCCGAGTATTGTCGAACCAAGCATCTGGGGTCCCGCCATAGGCGGACTGCCCAAGAGAAGCGTTTCTCGATGGTATGGATGGCAAACGATCATCCCCTTGGCCTTGATGGACATTGCAACATTATCGTCCTGGGGAGCCTTTTTGACGAATCCGGCGACAGCGAATCCCAGTTACCAGTGGGATCCAGATTACCTCGCCGCAGCGAACTCGAGTGCGTTCAGGTTTTTCCAAAAAGCCTTCCTCCCTGTACACACGCTGGCTGGTCCCGTCGTGCATTGGGCTCATGGTCGCACGCGCGAGGGATTCATATCGCTTGGCCTTCATCTGTCGGTGGCCTGGTTGCCGCTGCTTCCGCTGACGTACCTTGCTGCCGCCACAGGCGTACCGATTGACGCCGCTCCAGCGGCTTCGGTGATCGGAGTCTTGGCGACGAATGCGATCGATATTGCAATCTTTTCGCATGAAAAAGTGCCAGTCACGCTTTCCCAACCCCGAGGAGCACGACGTTTGCTGCCATCGTCAATGGCGTTGGTCCCTATGCTCGACCAAGAACGTCGTGGTTTCGCGCTCGTGGGTCAATTTTGACGATCATTCTGCCAATGGCACATAGGAGTTTCTTTATGCATTCACGAACCATGCTCTCGATGCTGACCTTGGTTACCGCGACAAATGCTGCCGGATGTTATTCGACCTGGGACATTGAACCACGAACGCTGTTGAAGCTGAATGGTTTTCGTGCCGGACAAACGGTCCAACTGCCAAGCTGGGACGGTGAAGTGGATTTCGACGCCGAATCGATTGTGCATTTGGAAGGAAAAGATGGCGTCGAAGCCGATATCCAATTCAACGCCATCCAAATACAAGAACCAGTGCTCTTTGGTTTGACGCGACCGGATAGAATGGCCGTGAATGTCGATTTGCAGCGTATGTCGAAAGTGCAAGTTCGCAAATTTTCAACAACGAAAACAGGGCTCTTGGCAACGGGTGCGGTCCTTGGAGCCGTAAGTGGAACGATTGGTGGTTTGTTGTGGTTCTACCTCAATTATTCCCCAGATTGAAGTGGTCGTCGTCTACGTTTGTCGGCTCAGAAAGTTTCGAGCGGAGGCGCGCCGACGAAGAAGGGCGGCTCGATTGGCGGGTAACAGATTGCTTTGCTGGGAGGTTTCTATGCGGCGACTTTCATTGAATCATCTTCGAGGACCATTACCAATTTTCGTCCTCGGACTGCTGGCGGGTTGCGACAATGTCATCATCGTCCCTCACGATGGCGGGGCTGGGGCCGGGACCGGAAGCGGAGGCGGAGGCGGAATGCCGGAAATCCTTCCTCCTGTCGAGCTTTGCGATAACGGCACGGACGACGATGGCGATGGGAACGATTGTTCCGTGCATGCAAATTGGTCCGGTCGGTTTGGCACGGAACAAGACGACCTCGTATGGGCGGTACATACGGGGCCCAATGATTCCATCCTCATTGCGGGCACTTTCAGTGGTTCGTTCGCCCTCAGCGATGCAAACATCATGACGACAAACCAAACCGAGTCTTGGCCTTTTGCTGCAAGATTCGATTCCACCGGTCATGTCATTTCCGCTCGGTATCTCGAAGCGTTCGGTACCGCGACTGCGATTGATGGAATCGATGACGACATCTTCATCGGCGGCGCGTTTTTTGAAAACAAGCTGAGTAAATTCTACGTCCGGCATTTGAAGCCAGATATGCAAACTGAATGGCAATACGAGTCCGGTTTTTCCCCATGGGTTGGCGTCGCGGCAATCTCGGTCGATCCTGTCGATCACACACTGCTCGTCGCGGGCACCATGACGGGCGATATTGCCTTCCCAGGGTGTAGCGGCAGTCCGGCGTATACCACATCGACCTATGACGGGTTCATCATGAAACTCGATCCGGATACGCAATCATGCGCGTGGGCATTTCCAATCAGAAATGGCTCCATCGGCGGCCTGATTCGCAGGGGGAACGAAATGCTCGTCGTGGGCTCCTACGTGGATAATGCGGTTGCTTTGCCCGGTGCACCAAAACCCGATGACGCGGGTGCATTCATTGCATCGTTCGACATCGCATCACAAGCTCTCTTGAATGTGAAATATTTCCTCACGGACGGCCCGGGCCGGATCGATTTTGATGCCTTCACGATCGACACGTCGGGTAATGTCTACGTCGCCGGGGATTTTTGGGGAGAGTTCACGTTGAATGGCAAAACCCTCGTGAGCGATATCGGGAACGGAGGTGATGACGGTTTCGTCGCTGCGTTCGACGCCGATTTGAATCCGCGATGGATCAATCGTTATGGTGGAGGTGGTCTCGAGATTCCGCGCTCTATCGTCGCATTCGACGATACTCTTTACGTGAGTGGCACGACCATTGGCGGACATCCGATCACGCCGCTCCCGCTTCAGCCATGGAACTGCGGCTCGAACGACGTCGACTGCATGTTTTTACTCAATCTGCGGGCGAGTGACGGCACGACGCGATGGGGTAGCTATTTCGGTGTGGGCGCCCGTCCCAACTTCGCAACACCGCGACTCGCTGCAGGAGCAAATTCCGATTTGTGGCTAGCCGCCGGATGGATGAGCGAAATCAATTTCGGCGACAAACCACTCCTGCCCATTGGCTCGTGGAATCAGGATATCGTCATTGCGAAGTTTTCGCCGGCGCCGTGAATGATGGCACTCGGTACATCAGGGATTGGCACGGCCATGGCGAGCTGCTGAGCGAGTAAGCGTTCGCGGGCTCCCGTGCGCCATTACGCATCAACCGATTGACGTGCCTTTCGCCATCGTCGCCCATTTTCGTCATCAATGGCCACGACGACACCCACGGCGGCAAGGCCATCAAGCAAATCAGCAAGGTCCTTCTTCTTGGCCCCCTTGAAGCCCGCAGCCACCGCATCGACCGTAAACAGCCCCTGCATCACGCCGAGTCGATCACGGATTGCGGCGATTTGCTCGGGAAGCTTCTTGGGCCAGGTTTTCGCTTCGGCAGTGATCGCGGTCGGCGTTTCTTCTTCCGGCTCCTCGACTGCCGCGATGGTCGTTTGCGTCGCAGGTCGTGCACCCTTTGGGTTTTGGAATTCGGGTCGAAGCCATCGAACCAAACCACGAGCCTCCTCGGCCGCACGCTCGGCATTGAGGGCAACGAGTTTCTCGAGGATTTGCTCATCCGTGAGATCGGAGGGCCAGCCGTAAGCTTCGAAGACGGCGGCGTCGAGATCGTCGTGGATTTGCTTCAATACGGAAACGAGCCCTTGGTCATGAATCACGCGCTCTTTGTCCGTGAGGTCCCCACCATTGCGAAGTTTCTCGAGGACGTTGTACATTCCCGTGATCGTGAGGTTCGGGTGGGCGGCGAGCTGCTGCTTTCGGTGCGCGTCGAGGGATTCGGCGATGGTCGCAATGCGCATGCATTGTTTTTCACTACAATGCGGGAATGGGAATGTATCAAAGCACAGGCTATGATTGTAGCGCGGATCATCGCCAACACCGAGACGCGTACCGATGACAAGTGCCCAACGCACATGCGGCGTGCTCGACAGAATGCCCAAGATGAATGGATCGGATGCGGCAACCGCAACAATCGTCGTCTCGACAATCGTGTTTTCTTGCGCAAACGTAAATACCCGATGTTTCGCTGTTCTACAAGTAACGATGAATCGTTTTAGTCCGACCAACGAGTTCCGAAATTTCGCGCGCGGCTCGGAGTGCACCCACCATTGCGTTCGATATTGCGTCCGCGGATTCTGCGACCGTTCTGGCTTCACGTGGTCGAGAAGATGTTGATATGCATCAGGATGCTGACGTCGAAGCCGATCCTCCGATAACATGAATGCATCGATTACATAGTTGTTGCGTGGCCTCGATG
>CAYSYX010000557.1:0-6298 GCA_964435055.1 uncultured Polyangium sp.
GGTTGTGAGACATCTCCGCCATCTTCGACAGGGGCCGGCGGCGCGGGGGGTACCATCGGAGCCGGCGGCACGGGAGGCACGGGGGGTATGGTCGTGCCTTGTCCGGGCGGCGGATCGGCTGCCATTATGGTGCAAATCATTGCCGCGTCATCGCTGGAGCTGCCGAACAATCGCACGGCGCTCGACGCGCAGATTGTCTCGCCAAACAGTTCGACGTTCACATACGCGTGGTCCGTCATGGGAGGTCCCAGCGGATCGAAGCTGTATTTCGCGGATCAAGCCCACGCGATGCTCGTGGGGCTCAAAGAAGGATCTTATGAGGTAAAGCTCGAAGCGGTCGATGGTTGCGGGGTCAAAGGCTCGGCGACGACCACATTGAACGTTCAGAAAGCCAAACCCTTGCCGAATACGGCCCAAGGCCAAATTGATTGGATGCCTGCGCCTGTTTTTGCCGCGTCGAGCTCGCTGCCGCCATTGACGTATACGAGCTGCACGTTCAGTTTGGACGAACAGTTTGCGTTCGAAACGGCATTGGTCGAGAAATACCATTACGCTTATGATTTGCATCGCGCCGAAGCGTATTGGAATGGTCTCATCGACAAACCGGGGACGGACGTTTACAAGAAGATTCAAAAAAACAAGGACGAGCCGAAGAAATACCAGCTTTTTGCGTCGGTGGTGCGCCCGTTGTGGAGCGCCGAAGAGGGGCGACCGTTGCCGTATGGCGAATATTTGTCCACGGATCTGCCGTCTCGATGCAATGGTTGCACGAATTCACTGGTCACGGCGGATTCAGTCGTTCCGGGCAGCGTCCATTTCAGTCCGGCGGCGGATCCCAAATATTACGATTTGATCGGCGACGACACCGCGTTGTACCTCAAACCGTACCGCGACAAACAGATTCCGTTGGCCGTCGTGTTGAACCTCGCGGAAGACGGCGTGGGAATCAGCCAAGGAACGTGTCACAATCATCATTGGGATACCGATCCGGTCATCGTGGCCGATATGAAGAGCGTGCTTGGGGTGGGCACGGTCCCGCCGTGTTCGGATGGGGCTTGGGCGGAGTATGTATCCAAACGCATTGGGTCGCTCAACCAGCGCATCACCGACAAAGTCGTGGCGCAGTTGTCACCGGAGACGTTGTATTTGCGATATCGCGTCGAAGGGAACTTGAATCGTGAGCGATATGGTTCTTGGTACGATTGGGCGCCCTTTTACGAAGACACCAAGAAAAACTCGACCTTGCCCAATGGTTCGTTGTATTATAGCGGCAGCGAACCACCTTATCCCATTTGGGATGGCTCGGCGGGCGATCCCAACACCGATATGCTCACGGGCACGCTGGCGGCCGTGGCTTGGCAAATCAAGGCGGGCGCACCGATTGCATACAATTGGATGAGCGGCGGGTGGACGACGGCGTACAAGGGGCAAATCTCGCCGCTCGATCGCTACATGGGTTATCTCAAGGCCGTGTATCTCACGGGCAATATCGGCGGCGTGGCGACGTGGTGGACGAGCGGTCTTTTCGACGATACGTGCAATCCGAACAAGGTCTTGAACGACCCGTCCAAGGTTCCGCCGGGCCTCGAACAAATGATTGCTTTGGGGGAAGTGCATGCGCTTTTTTCGCATTACGAGGCATTTTTGCGTGATGGCACGTTGCTACCGGGGCCCGCATTGCATCGGTTCAGTAAAGGCAAACCCGCCGACAAACAAGTGCCGGCGTATGAATTTGTTTGTCCCGGTGGAACTTGTGATCGACGCCTGCGCGTGCTCGTACGCAAACATGCAACCAATGCGGAATGGCTGATTGTCGCATGGGCGACGTCGGGAGCCGACACGGAAACGACGATTACCGTATCGGAGCTCGGCGAAGTCATCGTGAATGCTCGAGCCGGCGGAAGTTTGTACCATGCGAAGCTCAACGCCGGCGCGGCTGCGGTCGAACTGATTGACGTCGACCCATTGCATCCGACGGATTTGCTCGTTCCGTAAGGAACGCATTGGTCTTCGGCGGATGCAAATGGCGAGACGTTTTGACCGTGAGAACGACGGGCATTTCCCCGACGAACCTCGTACACGCGGGCGCATGCGGACAACCGTGCGTCCGCGTGTACATGAGAAATTCGCGGCGAAGAATTGAATTGCGGGGACTTTCAGGCGCGGGTTGCAATGTATTCGGCAACGCCCGGCAAAGCGCGGAATCGAGCCATGAAGGCGACGAGACGCGGGAAGCCTTCGGCGCAGTCGGCTTTCAGGCCCACATTGCCGTCGAGCGTATCGAAGACGATCGCATCGGCGTAGGTCGCCGATTTGCCGGCAAAGAAGTCGTTATCTCCGAGGAGGCGATCGAATAGAGCGAGCGTTGTGGGCAGATCGGTCCAGTATTTTTCAATCACGCTCTTGTCGGTGTTCATGAAACCGGCGAATTGGACGGGAGCGAATTTTCCGCGCCAATCGATGGCCGTTTCCGCGATGAAATCGGCTTGTGTCTTGTGCGCTTCGTCCGCGCCGTACAGATCGAACACGCGTGCGAGGTGACGAATGATTGCACCGCTTTGGGCAATCTGACGTTCACCGGATCCATCACGTTCAATGAGGACCGGCATTTGGCCGAGCGGCATCTTCGGCTTCATTTCCGGCCAATTGGTGACTCCGGTGTTCGTATAAGCAACTTTCGCCAACGCAAACACGAGGCGAATCGGTTCGGCACGACCACGGAGCGGAAAGTAGAGCAATTCGTAGGAAGTCGACATGGCGGAGTGCTTTAACAGAAGTGAAATCGTTTGGGAAGCGGTTTTGTCCGAGCCGATGTCGTTTTCATCATCGTGACACAGGGTACGGAGCGTCGTGCGTCGGGATGATTCGGTGACGATCGTGAACGCCGGCGAATTGGCGCATTGGGAGCATTGAGGTATTTGCATGCATTTGCCCCAAGGGCGGCGCACGCATCGGATGAACGAAACGCCGAGCGACGACAAACCCGAACCAAAGCGGAACGAGTTTGTCGCGTGGGCTCTGCTCCGGGAAAAACAGTTGCGCTGGGTGGAGATGATGATAGAGTCTGGAGTGATGGTACGGCGATTTTCGGAAGAAGACATTCGCGCAACTCGCGAGCAAGTCCGACAGGCCGACGCGGAAGGCCGTAGGAACCTCGAAGAGGGGTTGCTCGTCTTGCTCGATATCGTGCCCGACCTTCGCAAGAAGCTCACGCAAAAAGCTTCTCGCGCGGGTTTGAAAAAGGGCATCGAGAAGGGCATCGAGCAAGGTGTAGAGCTCGGCCTTCGCAACGCGATTGTCTCGGTACTACGCGTGCGTAACTTGCAGGCTACAACCGAGCACCTGACCCAAATCGATGCCTGCAATGACCAGGACACACTGCGGCGATGGCATGAGCGGGCTGTTTGTGCCGCCTCGATCGACGACGTTTTCGCGTGAACGCCGGCCGCTCCAACCCACCAATTGCCAGGCGCAGGCGTAAATTCATCGGTCTCGCGCTCAGCCTAACCATTCTCGTTTTCGGCATCGGCCTGCTGATTCGGTTTTCCCCGCTCTACATCTCGCTGCAACAAAACCCCGGATGGTTTGACCGCGCTCATTGCGAAGCCGTCGTCGCCCGCGTTCGAACCTTGAACCTTGCTCCGGGCGAAGAAACGTCATTACGTTTGGACGATCCGGACGAACCCAAATCGTTGCGACTTGTAAGATCGGACGAACAGTTCGCGCGGGGTGATGCAGTGGGTAACGTTTGGGCCCGATCGCGTAATGGTCATCTCACGGTGGTGATTGAAACGCGAGACCTCGGACATGCCGGCGAATATGGATTTGCTTATTCGGATGAGGTTCTTTCACTCGAACCATTCGGCGATCATTGGTTTACCATCGATGTACCGGGTAAAATCAATATCGTTCAGCCCGACATGAAGATCGACGCGCATTGGTGGAAAGTCGTGTACAACCTCGATTGACGAGCATTGTCGCCGCGACAAAGCCGACGTTTCTCGTCAGTTTTCGCCCGCGATGATGAGACGGATCAATAGATGCACGTTCGCCGCGAGAAATGTCCAGCGTTCGAGCCCCTGCAAACCGCTGATCTTGGCCAGCAAAAGCCGGGCCGGTACATAGGCTCCCGCCCAAATCAAAAAAGGCATGGGGCCGAATCTTCGCGTGTCGAGGCGCGCGGAAAGCAAAAAGACTTCAATGCCGGCCAAGTACGCGCCATACAAGACCGCTTGCGGTTCCCACTTACTCGAAATCCAAAACGCCCACGCGTCCATCCAATGCGCTCGCTTGAACACCGCCAGGACCACAGTGATCACGATCGGCGCAACATGGGCGAATATGCACCCGAATATCAACCAGCTCGGGACGCTCACGCGCTGAGCAAACATCAAAATGGGCATGAGCCAGCCGAATACATAAAAGAGCAGGAACATCATTTCGATGGTTTGGCGCACGAAACTAGGTTTGTCGGTAAACAGATCGACTTGTTTCGTGCGGACAAGCGCCGTCAGGATCGCCGCCGGCACCATGATGATATGCAGTACGCCGAGCGCGATGGCCGATTCTCGACGATGACGCATGACAACCTCGTACGCCGGATCAAAACCCACCACGAGCAATACGAGCGTCAAAAAAACGTCCACAATCACCCCCAAATGGCGGCGAATGGGTTTGTCTCGAGGCGGTTCGGGCGAAGTGGTTTCCGACATCTGCGTTCAGTTCGTTTGGATATCGCACGGACGCAACGGTTGCAATCGCTTCATGCCTCAATCCCAAAAATTGTAAAAGACATCGCCCAGACGACGGGGATACCAATACGCGATGTCCTTGTCTTTGCCGACGGCCTGTTCGAGCGCTCGAAGATCCATCCGTTTTTCCAAAGTGATACGGTCGACGAAGCCAACGTATTCTTCCAATGCCCGGCAGCGAGCGTGCTCGAGCCAATCCGTCGCCTCGGTGCGATCAGCCCGGACCAACCGAATTCCGATTCGCGCACCGCGTTCTTTGTGTTATACCCGGGCAGCCATGGGTCGCCGCACAACCACGTCCAAGCTTCCTCCCACCGAAGGATTCGTCCGCGCCGTGAAGCTTCTTCGCGAACGCGTCGAAGATCCAAGCCGTTTTCCGTACACGCTCCCGGTCGTCCGGACCCTCGAAACGCTGGAATTTCATCCGCGGGTAACGTTTTTCGTCGGTGAAAATGGATCCGGCAAGTCCACGATTCTCGAAGCAATCGCCCTGCTTTTGGGATTCAATGCCGAGGGCGGGGCCAAGAGTTTCAGTTTTTCGACGCGTCGTTCCGAATCCGAGCTGCACCTCGCGTTGCGCCCGATCCGCAGCGCTCGTCGGGAACGTCAAGGGTTTTTCCTACGCGCCGAAAGCACGTTCAATGTAGCCACATACATCGACGATATCGGCGTGACCAATTATTACGGCGGGGTATCTCTGCACGAACGATCCCACGGTGAAGCCTTTTTGATGCTCATCGAGAAGAAGTTCCGCCCCGATGGATTGTATTTGTTGGACGAACCCGAAGCGGCCTTGTCTCCGAGCCGGCAAATGCGTTTTCTCGGTTCTTTGCATGCTCTGGTGACCCAAGGTCGTTCGCAATTCATCATGGCGACGCATTCGCCCATTCTTTTGGCTTATCCGGATGCTCGGATTTACGAATGTTCGGACGCGGGTTTACGCGTCGTGAAGTACGAAGAGACCGAGCATTATCAATTGACGCGCGATTTTCTGCTGAATCGGGAACGGTTTTTCCGGGAACTATTTCGCGATGAGCCGGTCGATGATGAACATTGACAACCCATTGGCCGAACGATGCGAGCGCCCGAGAGGCCGGGGGATTGCTCGTCGACAAACATCGGCGCGACGTGGGTCATAGAAGATTCGAGCCGCATGGGCAATGGTGAAAATTTGCGCAAGACGGTTGACGCGGCATAAAAAACAGGTTGTCGTTGGGTGACCGGGCGATCCGTCGCTCGCAATACCCGACCACGACGAAGCCCTGGTCGGGCATGACCAACGAGAGTGCGGAAGGTATCCATGGATCTCGAACGAATGGCCCAAGCGTTTCCTCCAGCAACGCTCGTCGGCGACCGCTTTCGAATCGAGAATATTGCCGGCATCGGCGGAATGGGGGCGGTATTTCGCGCCGTCGATGAGCGAACGGGGGCGGTCGTCGCCCTGAAAATCCTGATTGATCGCAGCGAAAGCGCGATGGATCGATTCAGCCGCGAATCCAAGGTCCTGCAACAGCTCGATCACCCCGGCATCGTCAAGTATGTTGCAC
>CAYSYX010000558.1:0-6295 GCA_964435055.1 uncultured Polyangium sp.
CTAGAGATCGGCACGTTCAAAGGCTTGACGCTTTGTTCCGCAGCGTATGGCAACAAGGGCAAGCACTGCATTGCTTGCGACAAGTTTCGATTTTGGAACAAATACACCGGCTGGGGATTTCAAGCGCGGGCCGCATTTCATGCGAACGTCGAACGTTACAAGGCCAATAGTGCCACGGTCGAATTTCACGACATGAAGTCTTTGGTCATGTTTCGCAAAGGCCTCGTCAAAGGGCCGATCGGCGTTTATTTCTACGACGGCGACCATAGCTACGAAGCGACACGCGACAATATCCTCGCCGCCGTCCCGCTTCTCGCCCCGACTTCCGTGCTGCTCGTCGATGATTGGCGCGGTCCGATCATTCAGGCAGGAACGCGCGATGCCATTGCTCAAGCCGGCTTGCGTATCGAATGGGAGCGTTCGCTCGGCGACACGACCAAGGGACGTGATTTTTGGAACGGTCTCGGCGTGTTCGTCCTCGCCAAACCTTGAAGCGTACCGTCACCCTCGTTTGGCCTTCTCCGCGGCCCGGTACTCGTCGAACCAATCGAATAATTTTTCATGCGTGACGCCTGCGCGTTGGGCGATGCTTCGGGGCGACTCGTTTCCATCGAGCAGAGCCAGGATGGCTTCTTTCGTCGATAACGTCGTACTCGCTTGAAGTTCTTGGACCGCAGGGCGAGCTTTCCGCGGAGGACGCACCTCGGGCTCGGCTTGCGGCAAGCGCACGGCGGGATCGCCAAGCAGGATATAACCGCGCAGATCGTTGCGGGTGAGCCAGGTTTGTCCAAGCTTGACCGGATTGATCGGGTTTGGTCGATTGACGATCCGCGCATCGTCGGCAGCTTCGTACATCGTCGTCAAATTATAGTTCATCGTTCGAAACCATTCGATGATTTCGTCGTGAGCGCTGCCCACACGTGATCCGTCGGCCATTGCATGCAAAGCGCGGGTAAACTTCGAACCCCGACTTTCTCGGGGATCGTCGGGATTGAGATACGCGAAGTTCCACGCCAGATCGACATGTCCGACGACGGCCAGCGGACCATTTGGATTACGTAGCGCCGCTTGTGGAAGAGCCGCGAGAAAACCATTGCCGGACAAATCCAAAGCCCGCATCACGGCATCCACCGAATCGCGATACACGTTCTGCTTGGACAGTTCGTCGAGCCAAATGCGGTATTCGCTCGAGGCCGGAGTTCCCGCGCCGAAACAGGCGAAAAAGAACCACAGTCCGCCGGGCAAAAACGTTTTTCCCGCCAAAGCATCGGCATCGAGGATTTCTTTGGGACCGAGCACCATGGCCCCTTGCCTGCGCCTTTGAGCATCCCGACTGCCGTAATCCTCGACAGATCCGCCGAGACCGTGGCTGACGGAGAGCAGAACCGAGGGGCGAGCCGGGGCATCGGCGGGCGCTGAAGATGCGGCCAGGAACTTATCGACGGAATTGGCCTCGAATTGGCGAATCACCGCAGAAAATCGGCCTTTTTCTATGGCTCGCAACGAAGCCTGACGGCTCGGCATGACCAATTTGGGCACGGCATTTTGCGTCGCCCGACTTCCATCGGGCGCGACGTAATAAAGCAGCTCCGGGGGCTCCTTCGTAAAACCTTCGCATGCGTACTTGACAACCTTGGCCGCGTACGCGGCATAAGCATCGACGTCGGGCGAACCGTCATTTTTGTCGAAATGCACGCGACCTACGAACGACGAATGAATGATGGTTTGTTGAAAATCAAAGGACGCAAGGTTCGGCCCGCCAAGCAGACAAAGGTACAAGGGACGTTCTCGCTCGTCGATACGTTCGTTTTCGTAGACGTTGAAAAGCCACTCACGAGAAGCATCTCGATCCAAATTTGGTTTGATGCGAAAAACCATGGGCTCGGCTTCTTGTTCTTCCGCACGAAACTCGATGAGCGGCTTCATGGCGTCGAGCAAGGCATCACCGTCTTTGCCCTCCGGAGCGATGACTCCCCAGCGTTGCTTGGTCGTATCCGCGCGCGACGCACGGCGATCGCGAAGAAAGTGCGACGCATCTTTTTTGGGTTTCGGCGCACCCAAGACCGCGGCCGAACCAAACCCTTCATTCAGAACGGGGGAGAAATCGCGCGGATTGGCCAGCAAAAGATCGAGCTCATCGTCGTCGGACATGCTCAGCGTCTCCCAATCGTCATTTCAATGCAAATCGAAGGTCAGCTTGCCCATACGCCGTCCAATTCCGCCAAACTTGATTTTTTTGACGATCTTGACCATGCAATCAATGACGTCTTCACCTTTTTCGTTTGGCGGGGCAATACCGACTGTAATGGGCAAACCGTCGTAACGCAAATACGCGGTCGCTCGAAAGACTTTGCCCCACGTGCCGTTCTTGCGGCATTTCGACGTTTCTTTGCTCACCAGGGCCACGGCGCGTTTGAACTTCTTGGCGTCGAGGTCTTTGACGGGCGAAGGAGGTTCCACGTCAAACGATCGTTCCGCCAAACCATCTCCGCCGACGGGTAAAGGCCAAGACTTGGCGCGGGCGGCATCGAGCAGGCATTTTTCGGTATCGCGATCGCCGAGCGTGGATTCCGCGAGATACGCCCAGCGCAGGGCTCCCTGGGGATCGATTCGGAGTTTCATTTTGATGTGTCCACCGAGGGCGCTGACTTTGCCCGTACCGGTAGCAAAACAGTTTTGCACGGCGTCGTTCATGCGTTCGAAGGATCGCGCGACGGCTTCTTCATTCAGGCCCCCGATTTCGGATTTCATCGCCGGTGTTGCTTCCGACTCCGTCGTTGCCGTCGGCGCTTGCTGCGGCGCGGTCTTCGCCGGCGGCGGCTCCTTTGCCCCGCACCCCAGAACGCAGCTCGCCACGACCCCCAAGACCACGATTGTACGCACGGTCGTCGTCTAACACGATCACCCGGCGTTGCCTAGTCTTTCGCGAGAATGTCATGCGAGGGCTTGACAGATGCACAGGGACGGGGTCATTTAGCGCGCATGTCGAAGCTGCCGTTCTTTGCCATTGCATCAATCTGCGCTTTCGCCCTCGGTTGTGGTGCCGCCATGCCGGTGTATCCCGCACGTCCGGCGGAAGCCACGGCCAAACCCGTCGCGGATCCCACGCCTTCGCGCGTCGTCATGCACGCGACGATCACCGCCGCGGCCTTGCGCGAGTCTCTTGAACAAGCCGTTCCGACCACGGGACAAGGTACATTTCCGATGCTCGGGAGCGATCGGCAATATACGTGGAAGCGCGGAAACCTCGCCGTGCGGTTTCACCAAGGTCGCATCGTCATCGACGTGCACGTCGACGCCAATGCCGACATGCCCGTCAGCAGCCTCGATGTGCCGCTCGATGTGAGCATTTACGCCGAGCCGATCGTATCCAGCGAGTACAAGGCCAAACTGCAATCGATCGACGTCACGGTGCAAAGTGAAGCGCGCGTGATCAAAGCCGCCGATGCGGCCGCCGACATTTTGCCGAAAATCAAATCGGCCATTCGCGGCAAATTGGAAGACTTCTCGCAAGATCTTTTTCCCATGATGGCCGAAGCTCACGATCGACTTCGCCGCCCCATCGAAATGCCTCTCGGCGATGCCAATGGGTGCGCCCAGCTCGATGTCGTCGGGGTCGAAGCCGGTCCCACGGTCTTTGCCGATGGATTCGAGAAAGACCTGGCGCTCGTGATTTTGCCGTCCGTCACGATTCCGTGCTCGCCGCCCGAGGGCGACAAACCATTGCCGCGTTTGGCCAACGTCGCCACGTTACCCACCGGGCCGTTTACGGTCGTCACCCCCATTGCCGCGCGTCACGAAGAGCTCGCGAAAGCCATGAGCATGGTCTTCACCGACGGCAAACTGTTTTTCTCGAAAGAACACCCCAAGATTTATCTGGAAAAACCCGAACTGTACTCCAACGGCGACAAGATCGTCCTCAAGATGCACATCGGCGGACCGGTCGAAAAGTACGGCATCAACACGAAGCTCGACGGCGATCTCTATTTGGTTGGTACACCAACGGTCGTCGACAACGAGCTGAGTATCCCGGATTTGGAGCCTACGATCGAGACGTCCAGCTTCTTGTTGGGGCTCAAGGCAGCCAAGGATGGCGACGAAATCAAACGCCAAGCCCGAGCCGCTTTACGCCTCGACATCAGCGAAAGACTCAAAGCGGTCAAAGATAAACTGTCGACGGACATCTCATTCGCGGGTGGAAATGGTTGTGTCAAAGCGCAGGTGCACAAGATCGAAGTGAGCAACGTATTCGTACATGCTTCGTACATGCGTCTGTACGTAACGACAAACGCTTCGGCATCCATGTACATGCCGTGCAATTGAGGTCGCGCCGCGCATCAGCTGGAATCGAGGGAAGGACGTCATCGTGAACGAACGATCGGGAATTTGGTTCGTCTATCGATCTCATTACGAAGGGCCGCTGTCGCGCCGAATTCGGCGTCTCGAAGATCCTTCCATTCTTGCGTGGTTCACCCGCATGATGAATGCGGCCCGAACGGCGGAAAATCCCGACGAGATCTACGAAAAAGAACTCGGCGGATCGGTGTATGGCTTGGGTTCTCTCTTCGAGGCGACCAAAGAAGAAAACCTACGTTCGCCGAAGGACATCGAGCACCTCCAGAAATTGCTCAAGAGGCACTTGTATGTCGAAGGTGAGTTTCGCTTGGACGAACACTCGTTGCGTGTCTTGACCGATGACGACGAAGTGCAGCTCGCGTATTTTTTCCTCGATGACGAAGCCGTCAAAGCCAATCCCGAGCGGCTCGCGTGGTTATTTCATGACGAACCACGTTTGCCCGACGGTGAAAGCGAAGAAGCGTTTGCGCCACCCTTCAAGTTCGAGGAGATCTTGCCCAAAGGTGAAGGCGAAGGGACGACGTATTGTTGTTTCTACACGTTTTACGACAGCGAATCGCTGCCGGGGAACGTGGTGACGATTCCGGGGGTGCGTTTGCCGGATCTGGCTTCGCACCTGCGCAACGTATTGCCGACGAAAAAAAACGCGCAATGGTCGAAGGAGTGGCTGGAGACGTGGCCCATTGAATTGCGCCTTTTGCGGGCGATGATCGAACCGGGGCAGATTTCGATCGCGCCGGCGCTTTCCCGCTGCGCATCGTATCCGCTGCGCGGGGTCGCGTCCGGGACAAACCATTCGCATCTGGGCGTCGGCCCGCACGCGAACGCGCACAAGGAATTCGATAAAGTCTCCGGCGCTTTCAAGCTCGATGGGGATCCGACCAAGAGCGTCATTCAAGTCGGCCGACATGCGGCGCTCTTTTGCCCGCATACGTCGAAGTTTTTTGGGCACGAGCAATGGGTGTTGTTCGATGATCAATGGGCCGCAGCGAATCCGCAATTGGCCATGTCGCTCCTGCGATACGGCGGACATTGGGATCCGCTGCGTGAACCCAAAAAAGCGCGCAAAGAATTGAGCGAAGCGGAAATCGCGGAGCAGGCGTGGAAAAAAGAATTGGCTCCGTTCGAGGGCAAACCTGCGACGGCGTATCGAGCGACCGAGCGGTTTGTCGCCAACCAGGTGCTCGATCATTCCAAGTTTGGCCGGGGCATCGTCAAGCGGGTCGACGGCGGTAAGGTCGAGGTTTTGTTTCAATCGGGAACGAAGCTTCTTGCGCACGATTTGAAGACGTGAGCCGACGCCCGCCTGCCCCACGTCACAGCGGATAAAAGCGCAATTGCGCAAGCCGCAAGCCTTGATTGTCGTAATCCCAGAAGTAGTCCTCGAGCGCGCTGTCGAACAAGTCGTAACACTTGTATTGCCCGGTCGTGGCCACGACGCCGCAAACCTGCAACAGCTCATTCGAAACGTCGCTGAACGTCGATTTTCCTTTCGAACGCTTCAATTCGACGAGGATCGGGTCACCATTGACGTCCCCGTTGCAGAGTTCTTCCCCAGTCGACGGATCGGTCGCGCAGGTTTGCATAAAGGCCACTCCGCCCGGTTTTCCAAGAGCCCGCGCATATACGCGGTACGTCGGATTGGTGCTGCTCGGTCGGGGCAATTGGAATTGCGCAACGCCGTCGGTTCCGTTGGCATCGAGCACGTCGAAGGTGCTCCCTTCAATGAGCATGATTTTCGTGCGTCCCGAAAGGTCCACAAAAATTCGACCTCCCGAGTTCCCATTCATATTGGGGTTTTTGTTCCGCGCGACGCCGATGATGTTGAGGTTGTAATGAGCTCCGCTGGGCGAACCATTTCCGACGGCTTGTTCGGATCGTCCTTCCAGATCATCGATCGGCGCGCTTTCAATGGAGCAGCCGAGGCTCAATACGGCTG
>CAYSYX010000559.1:0-6282 GCA_964435055.1 uncultured Polyangium sp.
GTGGATGCACTTCGTGATATTCTGGATGTCCACGGAGAATTGCTACCACTCGAAGACGAAGATGGTGCGGAGTTATACGCGTATAATCCACGCGTGCTCGAAGCGCTCGATTATTCGCAGTCTGAAGGTCATCATAGCCCACGTGGCGAACTGGCTGTGGTTAAACGGCACGTCTTCCTTCCCTCGGTTGTGGAAGGTGTTGATATCTTCCGCCAAAAAGAGGACCGACGCGGCTCGATCTACCTTTCCGAAAGGTTCCTCCAGCGCTGGAAAAAAGCCAAATTGAAAGGGCTCGATTTCAAGCTCGTCTGGGACTCGGATCTGCCCCCCGATCAACAACCCAATCCGTGGAAATCCAAGCCCGTGAAGATGTCCACGATCAAGTAATCACTCGCATCATCGGCAACATCATCTACCCAATCCTCGAGCACATAATCGACATCACCAGACTCTTGCCCACCTCACAACGCATCGGTTACAACCCGTCCAAAGGAGAATCCTTTCATGGACATGCCGACAGCCGATACGGCCGCGGAAGCGCACCTCCCGAAAAGTGCCTACAGCAGGGCGCGCGTTGCTGCGGATCCCAAAACCGCAGGCCGCGAAGCAGGACTCGCCACGGTGCACACCAACCTCGTGGCCCTTTTGCGTCAACGCGATGATTTGCGCGAACTCGAACAGTCGAACAGCGCATTACTCGATGCCGCAGATGAAGCCGTGGACGATGATGTCGAAGGCTTCGAATTGCATTTGCTCGGTGCCGTGAAAAAGAATCGCGATAACCCCAAATATCGGCGCTACTTTCCCGATGGTTTGCGAGCGATTACCGCCGCGGACCCTCGAAAAGAGGAACCCGAGCTCGTAGGCGATATGCTGACGCTGATGGCCGAGGATGGCAACGATCCGGAGATTGGCGAGGCCGTGCGTACATGGAGCCCAAAGCTGACGACGTCGCTCACTCGCGTCGTCGATGCCGATGAAGCCTTGACGACGACCGAAAAAGCCCTCGCGATGATTCAGGACGTCAAGCTGCCCGGGCTTTTGGCCAATTGGCGCGATGAATACAAGAAGCTGGAAGGCGCGCTGCTGATGGTATACCCCACCGATCCCAAGCGGGTGGCCCGATTCTTCAAGCCGTTCCGCAAAAACCGTAAGATCTCCAAGCCGCAAACGCCCTCCACCACACCCTGACCTTCCACGGTCGTGTCGAACGGTCGTGCTCAACGACCGTGGACGTCCACGATTGTGTTTCAACCGAGTCTCACCGTGCCGCGCATGTCCACGGTCGTGTCGAAGGGACATTGCCGGCTGCCGTGGATGTCCACGGTCATGTCGTAAGAACATTCGGCGCGACCGTGGACGTCCACGGTCATGTCGAATCAGCGTTCAGCGCGACCGTGGACGTCCACGGTGATGTTGAAACAGCGTTCGGCGCGACCGTGGACGTGCAAGGTGATGTCGTAACAGCGTTCGACGCGACCGTGAACATCCACGGGGATCTCGAAAGCCCATGCAACGCGACCGTGGACGACCGTCGAGACGACCCGGAGCATTCAGGAGAATTTGCACGCGGAGGAGCAACGACGCTCTTGACCTAGGTATACGGCTTGTATACCGTCGTTTGCGGAGGGTTTGTCATGCAATCTTCGATCGTCGATGCCACGCAGCGAGCACTCGGGCGTGGAGCTCGCGCGCTCACGGTCGCCGTGATCCTCGTCGCGTGTGCCACTCCGAACGGTGGAGGCCCGACGGGGTCCGGCGGCGAAGGCGGAGCCGCCGGCAGCATGGCCGGCTCCAGCTCGTCGGGAAGCATCGGAGGTGCAGGCGGATCCGGTTCGTCGAGTAGCTCGAGCAGCTCCACCAGTTCGAGCAGCTCCAGCAGCAGCGGTGGTATGCCCGCCGCGAAGCTCACGGCATCGCTTTCGTCCCGAACCTACCTCTGCAAACTCATCAACAACGCCTTCCTTCAAGATCCCACGACCAACCAGACGCAGACGCGGTACAACCTGATGGGCACGGACCTCGGCGTTCCCGTAGCCATCAACAACACGCTCCACCTCTTCTTCGGCGATACGATGGGCTACAAGGTCATCTGGGCGCCGGGCGAAGATCCGGACAGCGTCGGACAGATCGCGCTCACCGAGGTTCAGGCGGATCCGTCGGCAGTCTGCAAGAACCTGAAGTTTTACGTCACGCCCGACAATCCGAGCGTCGCGAACGGAGCCGATCCCGCCATTCAGCGCGACTTCGCCGGCGTGTACATGACGCCCCCCGCCGGACAAAACATCGCCAACTACATCGCGCAGCCCGCGGGGCCATTCATGAATATGCCCGGCACCTTCGAGGTCCCCACGGGCGGCTTGGCCCAAGGCGGCAAAGCGTTCCTCTTCTACGCCGGCCTCGTCGAAACGTCGCCGGACTTTCGCGCCACGCTCGGATACCTCGCGCGGTGGGACTCGCCCGTGACGACGCTGCCGAACATGCAGATCCTGCGCCCCATCGATTCACTCAACAATGGTCCGTTGGGCGGCCATTTCATCCAAATCGCCCCGGTCGATGACGGCACGCACGTGCACCTCTTTGGAACGGGCAACTATCGACGCAGCGGCGTGTACCTCGCACGTCTCGGGTCTTCCGCCTTGGAGACAGGTGGCGGTGAGGAGCTCTACAACCCAACGACGAAATCGTGGAAAGCGGCCGCGGCGATGTCCGCGCTCGAACGACAAACCCTGCCGCCGCTCTTCGAAACCGACGGCGTCGGCGAGCTGAGCGTCTTGCGTATCGGCAGCGCGGGCCTGTATGTCGCGCTTTATCAACGACAGCTCCATGATCTCGCGGGCAACATCATCGACAATCGCGTGGTCTTCCGCGTCTCGGCCAAGGCCGAAGGCCCTTGGAGCGACGCGCTCACGATCATCGACAGCAAAGACGCCGCATTCCAAGGTACGCATTGCTGCGGACAAACTTGCCCGGGCAATCAGATCATCCATTGCAACCTCGGTTGGCTCTACGGCACGTACCTGCTCCCGACGGCAACTGCGACGCCTGCCGCGGGAGGTTCGTTCGACCTGAAGCTTCCGTTCGTCGCGTCCACGTGGGATCCGTACAACGTCGTGGCCTTCACCGCTTCGGTGCATGTGGCCCCCTGAGAGCATTGGACAAAACGTCGCGCACTTCTGATAACCTGCGGGGGGCCATGATCGCAAACGAACCGCGAGATTCCGCCACAGACATCACCGATCGAGCGCATCGTGTCGTCATCGCCGCCGCCTGCATCGCGGCGACGCTCGCCGGATCCGCACCGGTATTCAGTCAAGACAAACCACGCGATCCCGTGGCCGCAGAAGCGCTGTATTTGAGCGGTCGGAAGCTCGTGGGCGAAGACAAATGGGCCGAAGGTTGCGAAAAGTTTCGCGCCAGCATGGAGCTCAATCCGGCGGCGAGCACGATGATCAACATCGCTCGGTGCAGCGAACACGACGGCAAATTGATCCAAGCGCTCGTGGATTATCGGCGCGCGTTGCAACTGAACCAAGACACGCTCGGGGACGAACGAAAACGCAAATTGGATGAAGTCGTGAAAGAGAGCATTGCGGCGCTCGAAAGCAAGCTCGCGCGCGTGCAGCTCATGGTGCCCAACCCTCCCCCGGGCCTGCAAATCAAGCGCGACGGACGAGTGCTCCCGGCAGCGACGATCGGCGAAACGATCCCCGTCGAGCCCGGCGAACACGTGTTTGTCGTGACGGCACCGGGCCATCGCCCCGAAAAGCGAACGGTGACGGTGGAACAGGGGGAACGATTGGACTTCGAAATCAAGCTCGTTGCCGATCCAAACGCGGATGCAGATGCAACCGAAACGCCGGTCGAGGCGGACAAACCTAGCGGTCGAGGCATCCCGGCATGGGCTTGGGCAGCGACGGCCGTGGGTGTCGTTGCCGGAGCGGGCGCGGTGTATTTCAAGCTGGATCAATCGAACGCCGAAGATCAGTTGCTGGCGGATTGCGGCCAGACGCTCGTGTGCCCGCACGGATACGATCCAACCGAATTGAACGAGCGCAAAAACAGGTCCTTCGGCCTCTTTGTCGGCCTTGGAGCGGCGGGCATCGTGGCGCTTGGCGTGGCGACGATTGGCTTTGTCAAAGGAAGTGGTTCGGCGACGCCGAAAAAGCAAAGTTGGCTCGTCGCTCCGTACGCTGGTGTGAATGAACGTGGAGTCGTTGTGCAAGGAGCGTTTTGACGATGGCAAGACACCTCGGCGCAAAGGTCTTATTCGCGATTGCCGTGCTCGCTTTGTACGGATGTCCCCTCCCCGACGCGAAGGAGGCGCCGCCGGAAGCGAGCAGCTCGGTGTCGGGAAGTTCGAGCGGTCTTGGCGGAAGCGGCGAAGGCGGCTCGGGCGGGATCGGAGGTTCGGGCGGCGTAAGCAGCTCGAGCAGTTCGAACGGCAGTGCAAGCAGCACGAGCAGCGGCACCGGCAGCTCCAGTAGCGGAAGTGGTGGAAGTGGCGGAAGCGGAGGCGGCGGGCCCACATCGACGTTCACGTCGAGGAGTTTTCTTTGCAAGCTCATCAACAACGCTTCTCTGCAGGATCCGACGCCGAACCAATTGCATACGCGGTTCAACTTGATGGGCACGGAGCTGGGGGTGCCCGTTGTTTCGGGTAATTTCCTGTATTTGTTCTTCGGCGATACGCAGGGTTACAAGGTGATTTGGGGGTTTGGCGAAGACCCGGACAGTGTCGCGAGGATCCCATTTGCCAACGTGGTGGCGGATCCGACGACGCTCTGCAAGAGCCTGGAGTTTTACGTCACGCCTGACAATCCCAGCGTGGCGAACGCGACGGATTCGACGATTCTGCGGGACTTTGCGGGGGTGTACATGCTGCCGCCGATGGGCCAGAACATCTCGAATTACATCACGCAGGCGGCGGGGCCATTCCCGAATATTCCGGGCACGTTCGAAGCTCCCACGGGGGGCTTCTCGAAGGCGGGCAAGGTGTTCCTGTTTTATGCGGGACTCGTCCAAACAGCTCCGAATTTGCACGCCACGCTGGGGTACCTGGCGTCATGGGATCCGGCGACGAACGTTCCGACGTTTCAGATCTTGCGCTCCATCGATGCGCTTTCGAATGGCGCATTGGGCGGCCACTTCATCCAGACCGCGCCGGTCGACGACGGCGTGTACACGTATCTCTTTGGGACGGGCGCCTATCGACACAGCGGCGTTTACCTTGCGCGCCTGGGGTCTGCGGCCTTGGAGACAGGTGGTGGCGAAGAGCTCTTCGACCCGTCGACGAAAACGTGGAAACTCGCCTCATCGATGACGGCGACGCAGCGGCAGAACGTGCCGCCGCTTTTCGAGGACGACGGGGTTGGGGAGATCAGCGTGCGGCGGATTGATAATGCGGGCCTTTATGTCGCGTTGTATCAGCGACAGTATTACGACGCGATGGGCAACAAGAGCAACGTCCGCGTGCTGTTCCGGTTTGCGACGACCGCGGAGGGGCCGTGGAGTGATCCGCTCACGATCATCGACGGCAATGATCCGGATTTCCAAAGCACGCATTGTTGCGGCACGACTTGCCCTGGGAGTCAGATCCTGCATTGCAACCTTGCGTCGCTGTATGGCGCGTACATGTTGCCATCGGCGACGGCGACGCCGGCAGCGGGAGGAGCGTTCGACGTAAAGGTTCCGTTCGTCGTGTCGACGTGGGATCCATACAACGTCGTGGCGTTCACGACATCGGTGAAGGTGGTGCCGTGAGGCAACAAATCCGTTGTCTCAGCATCGTGCCCGGTGTAGATGAAGCCTCATGACACGGCCGCCGCTGCGCATCGAAGAACTCAAGATCAGCTCCTTTCGAGGCATCGCTGCGCTGGATCTCGAGATTCCACCGAATGACGACGGAGAAGGCGGGCTGACCGTTCTTTTGGGTGACAATGGCTGTGGAAAAACGGCCATCATGGAAGCCATTCTGCTCGTGCTCGGCAAGCTGGAGCTGCTTCCCGCCGATTCTGCGCCCATCATGGAGCAGGTAAAATGGGGCGCGACGGATTTTTCGATTGAAGCGATTGTTCGTGTACCTGGCGAAGAACGACAAACACTGCAGGCACGCACATCAGATTTTCGGCATGTCATCCACCGAGGCGACTATGATGACTTGCTTGACAATCTAGTGCATTTGCCGCCATTGGAGAAAAGCATCGCCCTCGATGCGAACGTGCAATATTTTTCCGCGCGTCGCGAACCGGAAGCATTGGGCGAAACGCCATCCCCCCAAGG
>CAYSYX010000560.1:0-1698 GCA_964435055.1 uncultured Polyangium sp.
GAGAACCTCTTGCAGGCTTTTCTTTTTCCATCTTCTCGATTTTCCCTCCCCGCGCTGGGCCGCACCGGCTCCATCCCCTCGCGCGGCCTTCCACCCCACCAAAGACACTTTTGCTGTTTTCTTTGTCCTCGCTCGAGCGTTGCTACGCTCTGAACCAGCGTGGCTTCTGCTCCCTTAAAAATCGCCCTTACGGCCTTCGGTGTCATCGCAGTGGCCACTGCCGTGTCTTTCGGCCCCCTCGTGCGTAATCAGGCCGCTCGAACGGCCGCACGGTACGGCGCGAACGTGACCATCGACGAAGTTCGTCCCTCCTGGCACGGCGTGAAGCTGTCCGGCGTCGAGGTGTCGGTCGAAGACATTCCCAGCGCAGCGATCCGTTTCGAGTCGATCGAAATTGATGTCGGTTTCAGTGGAAAAAAGGTTGCACTGAAAAACGGTTATGTCTCGGCGTACGGACCGCGCGATGTCGTCCTGCACGAAGTCGAAAAGTGGCAAGCGAGTCATCTTCGATCGTCGTCAACGAAGTCGGAGCCGTCGAGCTCGGGAAGTACCGAAGCGGAGATCGTCGGGCTGCGTTTGTCCTGGCAAGACAAGCACGACAATCCCACGGAAGCCGTCAACGCGTCGGATGTGAATTTTGCGCGGCAAGACGGCAAAGTCGCGTTGTCCGCAAAAACGGCCACGGTCGCTGTTGGTCCGTTGACCATCGTTGCGGACGGCGGACACATCACGCTCGTCAAGCAACCCGAAGGTGGTTATCGCGTCGCTGCGTTGTCGGCTCATGCGCTCGATGCGTCGTTGTCGCTCGCGGCACCTGCCGAAGATACGCGCGCACCCAAGACGGATGTTGCAGCGGACGAACCGAAAGAGCACGCGTCGAAATCTTGGACGACGATTCGCACATCGATCGTGCGCGGTGCGCACGTGCTCGACAAGACGCTCGAGCAAGGTGCGAACATCAAGCTCGATAGTTTGCATGCAAAGGTTTCGCGTGGACGAGAATCCCTTAATTTAGGCCCTGGATCGCTCTCCGTTCGTCGTGATGCGGGACGCATGCTCGTGGAAATGTCGCCGCACCTCACGGGCAAAGATGAAGCGCAAGGACTCACGCTCAGCTTGAGTGTTCCGTTGGGCGAAGGCGAGGGTGAGATCATCGCGGACGTTCAAGGCGGTCCGATCTTCTTGTCGGCGCTTGGAATTCGCGAAGGAGACTTTGGTCTCATCGACGTGACGAAGACATCGCTGACGACGCGTTCGCATGTCGTGTTGTCTGCCGATGGAAAGGAGGTCGTGATCGATGGACAAGGTCGAGCACAGAATCTTTCGTTCCACAGCAAGAGTTTGTCCGACGATCCGATCAACGGTCTCGACCTTGCTTTCAAGCTGAAAGGCCAAGCTGTCCTCGATGGTTCGTCGGTTCGAATCGATGACGGCGAGGTTGATGTTGGAGCGACACGTTTGTCGTTCAAGGGGACGTACCAGCGATCGCAATCGGGTGGAGGTCGTCGCGTGCGTGCGGACTTCGAGGTTCCGCTCACGGCTTGTCAGAGCATGCTCGAAGCAGCACCGAAGGCGCTCGTGCCGCATCTCGTCGGCATGCGCATGGCAGGATCGTTTGCACTCAAAGGACATGCTCTGTTCGATACGGCGCGTCTTGATCACGACTACGACGTCGGCTGGGACCTCGCTAATTCGTGT
>CAYSYX010000560.1:1708-6274 GCA_964435055.1 uncultured Polyangium sp.
CGGTGGAGATCTCGCGCTTTCGTAAGCCATTTCGGCGTTCGGTGCTCGGGCCAGCGGGTGAACGAGTGGAGATCGAGAGTGGTCCGGGAACAGCCGGATGGGTTCCCTTCGGGGCCATCTCGCCCTTCATGCAGACCGCGGTGCTCACGACCGAAGACAGTGGCTTTCGACGTCACGGCGGCTTCGACATGGAGGCGATCCGCAACTCGATTCGCGAGAACCTTCGAAGCGGCAAGTTCACTCGTGGCGCGAGCACGCTCAGCATGCAGCTCGCAAAAAATCTCTACCTCGATCGCGGCAAGACCGTTTCACGCAAGCTGCAAGAGGTCGTTCTCACGACGTACCTCGAACAGGAACTCACGAAGGATCAGATCCTCGAGTTGTATCTGAACGTGATCGAGTTTGGACCGATGGTTTACGGCATCGGTCCTGCGGCTCGGTATTACTTCAACACCTCGGCGACGGACCTTTCGCTCGCGCAAGCGCTGTACATGTCGTCGATTCTTCCGAATCCGAAGCAACAGCACTTTGCAGTTGGCGGTGAAGTGAGCCCGGGATGGATGAACTTCCTGCGCAAGCTCATGGCGACGGCGCACAAGCGGCAGTGGATCACCGATGAAGAGCTCGAGGAAGGTTTGAAAGAAACGGTGGTTCGTGGACAGCCAGCGCCGAAGCGGGCGGACAAACCTGCCGAGATGGCGCCTACGCAAGAGGGCGACCTCGAACGTCCGACGGATTTTTGAACCGCGTTACTCGGACGACGAATTGTTTGTCTCGGACAACGGTTCGTCCTGGCTAAGTTCGTTCGGAGCGACTTTGTTTTTGCGTCGAGCGGAAAAAAACGAACGCAGCAGTCCGACGCATTCGTCGTGCAGGACATCTCCTTGGACCTCAAACCGATGGTTGAGTCCGACGAGACGACCGATGGCGAAGTGTGTGTCGACAGCGCCGGCTTTCAGGTCTTTGCAGCCGTAAACGACGCGTGAAACGCGCGCATTCACGAGGGCACCGGCGCACATGGGGCAAGGTTCGAGCGTCACGTAGACGGTCGTGTCGATGAGTCGCCAGGCGCCGCGTGCGCGAGTGGCATCGCGAATTGCTTCGACCTCGGCGTGCGCGGTAGGGTCTTGACAAACCTCGCGACGATTACGCCCGCGACCGATGATGGTGCCGTTCGCATCGACGACGATGGCTCCCACGGGCACGTCTCCGTCCTCGCCGGCACGACGTGCTTCTTCGAGGGCCACGCGCATGAACGATACGTCTCGCGGCGTGGGTTGCGTCATCGATGGGCTCTTGCGTGATGTCGCAAGGGAAAAGTGGGGGAAGATTGGCGCGCCCAGGAAGATTCGAACTTCCGACCCCCGGCTTCGTAGGCCGATGCTCTATCCAGCTGAGCTATGGGCGCGGGTCCCGTCAGGCAGCGGTGCTGCACAACGTGAGACGGGGCGTTTAACGCGGGATGTGATTGTCTGTCAAGAATAATTTTGCGTGGGGTGATTGTTTTTGGTTCGGCAAAATTTCGCCCTTCACAAACCAAAATTCAGACCCACAAAAAGCTACACGCGGCAACCCTGGAAGTTACCGCGTGTTTTACGCTCGTTCAGTTCAAGCGAGACCGACGCAAAAGCAAAAGACCGACGGCAAAGTCAACCAAGCCAAGCAAGTTTCGCCGTGTGTAACCCGGCACCCGACGAAGCTAAGTTCGGTCCGCAACGCAGACCCTCAAGCCAAGACAAGTCAATGAATGCGAAGCTAAGTAGCCGACTGGGACCGGTGGTTCCGGTCGGCTGCCATGCCTTGAAGCATGACCCGTGCCATCCCGGCCGGGCGTTTTGCTTGTCCGACGAACTCACGGGAATACCCGCCAATCGTCGTAAGTTGATCCCGACTCGCGCATCTCGGGTCCGACATCGCTGTCACGGTCGCCATCGAGCTATGCAAACTTTGCGTACTCGCGGGCTCAATGAGGTCGACCAAAAACTTGGCCGTGCGGGGCTTCGGCATGACAGCGCGCGCACAACGCAAGTGCGCCGCGACGTTCCACCATGCCCGTCTTCGAAACGACTGCGTACTGCCATTCGCTGCCTGATGCGGTCGGCTGTTTGACCATCGCGAAGTACATCGCAACCTCCGTCTGGTTCGGCGCGTACAACGCTTCAACCAGGACAGACCCCGGAGGCAATTCGCGCGAAGGACCCAGCGTCGGATATGCGGTTGCGGCTTCGTTTGTCAGCACTTCGGCCTCGTGCTCGCCCTGCAAATGTTGCGAACGCGTCCGCGGCGTCGCTTTGCGATACGAACCGAGCGCGTCGAAGTGTTCCCAACGCGTGGGTTTGTCGGGGACGACGGACGTCGTCGCCGGAACTCGAGCTTCGGATTCGTTGCTGCTCCAAGCAGATGGATTCGTCGTCGACGAGGACTGCGATTCCACGGACGGAGTACACGCGACCGATACGATCGCGATCGTCACGCAGAGATGTCGAGCCAAGTCCCGCATGATGCGCATGCTAGCCTCGAAACGCGTTCACCGAGACAAATGCGGCGAGGAGTTTTGGGTTGTTACGGGTTCTCGATGAGTTTCTCTGGGTGCTTCGACGTGAAGGTTTGGCCGTCTCCACGGCTCAAGCCATCGACGCGGCTCGTGTTTGTTCCCTCGTCGGTTTCGCCGATCGCGACATCCTCCGCGATGGTTTGTCCACCGTGCTTGCGACAAACAAACGCGAACTCGCCCTCTATCACGATTGCTTCGCCCGCTTCTTCTCCGCGCATCGGGCTCATCCCGGCAACCTATGGAGTCGCCTCGCGGCTCGAGGCTTTCGTGATGAAGAACTCGCCGTTCTGCGCGAGCTGCTCAACGCTGCGGCGGAGCGATCCTCCGGTGAAGCTTCCGGCATGCTCGCGTTCGCCGGCGATGCAAGTGAACTCGATCAGCTTCTATCGGCAGCAGGAATTGCTCGGGCTCTCGCGCCGATGAGCAGCGCGTTGCAAGTCGGCTTCTTTACGCAAGACGTCAACAAACGTCTCGGTTTGAGCACGCTCGGTTCGGCGCTCGTGCGCATGCGTGACGTGCTGCGTGAGGCGCTCGGGGAAGAACGTGGTGCGCTCCTGGCGACCGCGCTTCGTGAAGAGCTCGAGGCGATGAAGCGACGTGTGCGTTCACATGTCGAGCAGGTTCTCGAACGACGGCTGGGTGAAGACGGCGCAACAGCATCGCGAGCCGTCGATCGTCCGTTTGCTTCGTTGTCGCCGGATGAAGTCGAAGAAGTGCGTCGGGCCGTGCGTCGGTTGTCCGAACGTTTGCAAGGCGCCGAGCGTGTTCGTCAGAAGCGGCGATCGCATGGCCGGATCGATGTTCGTCGTACGCTGCGCAAGAGCCTCTCGACAGGTGGCGTTCCGTTCCATCCCGCACGTCGAGCACCTCGTCGAGACAAACCTATCCTCGTTCTCCTCTGCGATGTGTCGGACTCCGTGCGTCTCGCGTCGCGCTTTCTTCTCGAGTTCGTAGCGGCATCGCAAGAGCTGTTCGGCGGAACGCGGTCGTGTGTGTTTTGGTGTTTCGCAGTGGAAAAAAAGGAACAGTTTAATCTCAAAACATACAAACACCTGCTTGGCTTGATCGAACAAGGCACGATCGTCGATCGCACGCGTAACTCGAACTACGGTCGAGCGTTGTCGATGTTCGAAGAGCAGCTTGGGCAGACGCTCGATCGTCGCGTCACGGTTGTGATCCTTGGTGACGGTCGAACGAATTTTCTCGGGGACGAAGTTGCCGTCGTCGAACGTCTTCGTCATCGCGTGGGAAGCGTCTTGTGGATTTGCCCCGAGTCCCCGGCGAGCTGGGGAACGGGCGACAGTGCGATGCCCAGGTATGCGACCGCTGTCGATCGCGTCCTCGTTGCCCGAAATGCGCGTGAGTTGGAAGTCGCAGCGAGAGAGCTTTTGGCGCGGCGAAAGTAGCGCTATGCCGCATCGGTCATGTCCCTCGACGACCGAAAACTTCAAGACCTCCGAGCACGCGTGGAGCTTGGTGGCGCTGCCAAGTACCACGAGAAAAACCTCGAACAGGGCAAACTCTTTGCTCGCAAACGAATCGAGCTGCTCTTCGACGAAGGCAGCTTCGTCGAAGACGCGTTGCTGGCGAATGCTGTCGATCCTGAATTGGCCGCCGATGGTGTCGTAACGGGCACGGGAACGATCGACGGACGTCTCGTGGCTGTGATGGCCAACGATTCCACGATCAAAGCCGGTTCATGGGGACGGCGTACGGTCGAAAAGATCCTGCGCATCCAGGAGACCGCGGCACGTTTGCGATGCCCGCTGTTTTACCTGGTCGACTCGGCCGGAGCGCGCATCACGGATCAGATCGAGATGTTTCCGGGGCGTCGTGGCGCTGGGCGCATCTTCTACAATCAGGTGCAAATGAGCGGTCAGGTCCCGCAGATCTGTTTGCTCTTCGGACCTTCCGCCGCGGGCGGTGCGTACATTCCCGCGTTCTGCGACGTCGTCGTGATGGTCGACAAGAACGCGAGCATGTACCTCGGTTCGCCGCGCATGGCCGAGATG
>CAYSYX010000561.1:0-6271 GCA_964435055.1 uncultured Polyangium sp.
GTGGACATGCGCGTGATGGGTTTGGCCGACAGGTACTTGCTCAACGAACAACGGGCGACGTTGGCGCAGATCGCCACGGCGACGGGTACGTCCGAAGAGAACCTCGTGCCGGCGTTGCACAAGCTGGCCAAGCAAGGCCAGCTCATCTTCGATCATGCCGATCAGGTGTATCGATATCGCCAAGTGATGCCGGAAGTTTTGGGCGAAGCGCTGCTGGGTCCGGAGCATCCGGAGCTTGTCGAGGGGCGGCGCATGGCGCAGGGGCGCAACAGCGTGATCGTCTCGCGAAACGAAGCGATGGCGGAAGGTCGACGCATCATCGTGGCGAAGGTGGAGGGCACGAGTTGTGAAGTGATTTTCGACGCGGACCTCGTCATCAAGAAGGCGAAGTGCACGTGCTCGTTCTTCCACAAGAGCGGTTTGCGAGCGGGCCCGTGTCGGCATTTGCTCGCGGTGCGCATGGTTGCAGAAGGACAAACGGGACCGGATGCCTCGGCGGCGCCGCCTGTGGCGACACCTCCGGCGCGCGTGGTTTCGAGTTCCACACCGGTGAAGACGAGCGCACCTGCGCCTGCGCCGGCCGCGGATCCCCCGAAGACGGGATCGAAGTGGTCGAGCGGCGAGTTGTATTCGCTGCCGCGTGAGATCTTGGACGACGTGAAGAGGTTCGCGTCCCGGAAAAACGTGACGACGTCTCGCATGTTCGAGGAGGCGTGGGACATCGGCATGCCGCAGATTCAGTCCGAGCGTTCTTGGACCGCGGCGATTGCCCTCGTGGATTCGCGCATGGGCAACTTGATTGCCAACCGTGCGAGATGGGATGTGATGCAGGAGCGTTT
The DNA here is from genome assembly GCA_964435055.1 of uncultured Polyangium sp. Classification (GTDB taxonomy): domain Bacteria; phylum Myxococcota_A; class Polyangia; order Polyangiales; family Polyangiaceae; genus Polyangium. Next base: position 840 of record CAYSYX010000561.1, read on the forward strand.
GGCGCTTGCGCCGGACGTGATTGCCGAAGTCAACCGCATAGCGAATCGATTCCGAGCCGATCGTTCTGCGGTGCTTTGTTTATCCTGGCTCTTGGCCAAGAAGTCGTTGTAATGTCTCGGGCGGTTTCATTCGTTGATTGGAGTTGTTTGTCGCGTACACGTCCCGCCTTGCAAGGAGGTCGTTCCACTCGAGCCCATCATGCTGCGGCGTTCCGCCGTGGCGGAGTTTGTTCCCACATGCGTCCCCATCCTCGATGTTCTTTGGGTACCCCATGCCCTAGGCAGGGTCCACTCAATCGACCCGAGGGTCTGGACCCCGCCTAGGGCACGGGTACCTGCGTGATCGAGTGCGGTCCTAGGAGAGATGTCGGGTGGAACGACTTCCTTGGAAGGCTGGACGTGAAAGTTTCAAGCGACGAACTGGTTTGTGTACATAGGATGAAACTCGTTTCCTGAAGAGGGATGGCCGTGGGGTTCTGGGACAAAGTCAAGACATTCATTGGCCCTGGAAAACCCGGTGAGGGCGAGCCGAAAAAGGACGAACCGGCACCGGCGGCTCCGACGACGACGGCCGCATCTTCGTCGACATCGGCGAGCGCATCGGCTGCTTCTTCGGGTACATCCGGAAAAACGTCGAGTTCGGCGAGCGCCACGAGCAGTCCGGCGAAGAAAGCGGACAAGAAGAAAGACAAACCCAAGCCCAAGGATCCTTACGATGCTTCGGGGATTTTGGGGCTTTCCGCGGACGAGCTGCGCAAACGCGCGATGAAGATCGATCCGTATCGCACGGCGTGGATTGGTCGCGTCGATACGATTCCGCCGCAAAGCGACGAACGCACGGCGATCATTGATCGCGGTTTGATTTTGCGTGGATTGTTGTCGGAAGATCAAATCGACGAGATTCACCGCGTCGGTGATTTGTGGCTCAAGCATCACGAAGCGGCGAATCTGGCGACGACGGTAGCGCGCAAAACGGCCGACGATGCGATTGCGCAATTAAAGAAGGACAAAGAAGCCAAGAAGGCTGAAAAGAAGCGTCTCGCTGCGGAAAAAAAGAAGAAGCGGGCGGCGGACGTCGCGCGGCGCAAAGCGGAAGACATCATTTTCTTGGGCCGTGGCGTATCGGGCCATTTGGCAGATCGGCGAGCCAATGTCGAAGCGTTGCAAAAGCTCGGATTGCCGCTGTTGTCGACCCCGGCCGAAGTCGCGAAGACGCTCGGTTTGCCCATTGGACGATTGCGTTGGCTTTGTCATCACAACGACGCCGTGACCAGGCCGCATTACGTGTATTTCGAGGTGCCCAAGCGATCCGGTGGGGTTCGGCTGTTATCGGCGCCGCACGAGGCTTTGGCGAAAGCGCAGCAATGGGTATTTGACAACGTGCTGCAAAAACTGCCTGTCGAAGCTCCGGCGCATGGGTTTGTCAAAGGACGATCGACGGTGACGAATGCCAAGGAGCATTTGCATCGCGGGATCGTCATCAATTTGGATTTGTCGGACTTTTTCCCGACAATCGGGTTTGGTCGCGTGCGCGGGTATTTCGAGTCGCTCGGGTATTCACCGGCGGTCGCGACGATCTTCGCCCTCTTGTGTACGGAACCTCCGCGACGGAAAGTCACGTATGACGGCGTCACGTATTGGGTGGCCGTGGGGGATCGGGGACTTCCGCAAGGCGCGTGCACGAGTCCCGCATTGTCGAATTTGATCTCGCGCAAACTGGATAAACGTTTGGCCGGGATGACCAAGAAAATGGGCTGGACGTACACGCGTTATGCGGACGACTTGACATTTTCGGCGGATTTGCAGGACGTGGGCGAGGGGAAAAAGGGTCGCAAGGACCTCGGAATGTTGCTCGCGCGCATTCGGCACATCGTGACGGAAGAGGGATTTGCGATCAATCCGAAGAAGGGTCGCATTCAGCATGCGGGCGGGCGGCAAGAGGTCACTGGAATCGTCGTGAATGACAAACTCGCCATGCCGCGCGAAGAAGTGCGCAGATTGCGAGCGATTTTGCATTCGGCGAAAAAGACGGGCCTCGAGGCGCAGAATCGGGAGAAGATTCCGCATTTCGAGTCGTACTTGAAGGGCAAGATTGCGTATTTGAACATGGTCGACCCCGACCGAGCCATGCAATTGGCGAAGGCGTACATGGAGGCCGGGGGGCGGTAGCGGGGTTGTGGCTGGTGGCGTTGGGGCGCTTTGGGAGGCTCGATTTCTCGGCACGCGCGGGCACCCCAAACTCGCCCTTCGGGCTCAAACAGTGCGGTCGCGGCGCCAAGAAATCAAGCCGCCCAAAGCTTGGCGGTTGTTCCGTGCCGATTCGGAGATTGTCTCGGCGTCCGGGCCGGATTGGCTTGCGTGCGATTATTCGTTTGGCTGGACGAGGTTTCCCAACCTCACCACCAATTCCACATCGCCCACGCCGATCTCGTCACCATTGGCCAATTCGTGTTTGTTCACTTTCTCCAAATTGACCGTCGTTTGTGCCGATGCGCCAAGATCGATGATGGTCGCTTTGCCATCGGCAATTTCGATTACGGCATGCATGCGCGCGACTTTTTCTGAGGAAAGTTGCACGTGGGAAGTCGCCAATCGACCAATCTTGATGACGTTTTGCGATAGCTCGACGGTTCGTAATGGTTTGCCCGGTTCGAGAATGTCGAACGTGATGAGCGGATTGTTGACTTCGGGCACGGGGTTCGTCGGAGCTGTCGTCGGCAACGGATAGGTGGCTTTGGTCTCGAGATCAATCGTGTGTCGGTCGTGGTAAATGGCCTCGAAGGAAGGCCAAAGCGCGTCGAATGTGTGGTTTCGAGTTGCGCGGATCCGTAGGTGCGCAATGGCGACGTATATCCACGCAATCAAACATACGGCAGCGGCGCCGATGACCAGCCAATTCCGTGCGTGCAGGACGAGCAAGAAAAGGATGGTCCCGACAAACGGCAGAGGGGCGGGAAGCGCCAGGTAAAACGGCAATTGCAGAGGCTCCATGCCCAGGTCGAACGCTTCATCGTATTTGGCGCGAATTCGCGCTCGAACGGTTTCGATCGAAGCATTGCGAGTTCCCCGATATCCCGCGGGACGCTGATTATCTTCTTCGCGTGAAATGCTTGCGAGAATGGCGGCTTTCGTTGCCGCACCTGCGGGGGAGTCACTTGTGGCATAGGCCAGTTTTACGGCTCGCGAGATATTCTTTTGTTCGATTGTCCTCTGCACGACCCGGATGAACATGTCGATCTCGATTCCCGCCTGAATGACCCTTACCGCCCACCAGGCGGACAAGGCAACGCCGGTTCCAAGAATCCACCAGAATGGGATGTCGGGCATCATATCGAGTTTTGATGGTTTACGCGGATGATCGCGCAAAGGCAAGAAATTCCTTGGACGGCGCATCTTTCATGCTATCGTCGCCGTCGTCGTGACTCGCTTCTTTCTTGGTTTTCGTGCCCGCGCAATGTCGATGGCTCTCGTCGCTTTCGGTTTGGCCGCCGTCGCACCGCGCGGAACCGCAGAATTCGCCGAGTTGTTCCAGGCTCCGCCCGGACTCGCCCTCGCCGCGTTGGTGCTCATGGCCATCGGCCATTCCGTCGAAGAACGGGGCACGATTCGGCGGATTCGATTGGGGGTCGGACTGCGTCTGGTTGCGGTGGCGGTTCTCGGCGTCGCTGTCATTTGGGCGATGATGCTGGGAGCGCCCATGCCCAGCTTGGTCACGGTGGGCTTGATCATGGGAGTTCCGGGGTTTGTCGGCGTCGCAATTGCGTTGCAACACGATTGGGGCGTTTACGGCGACGTTCGGTATGGGCAATCGATACGTCTTGTCGAACTTTCTCGGTCGGGCATGGTGATCGAATCAAAAGGCGCTCAGGCAACATTGGCCATTGCAGATATTCTCGCGGTTCGTGCGGTGCAGGATTTGGAAGGGAGAGCGGTTGTATTTTTGGTCAAGGAAGACGTGCGAAAGCGACATGCCGTGGAAATGTTTCCTTGGGTTGGAGCAACGCCGCAAGGAGATACGTTCGTCCTGACTGAACATCAATTGGGCAAAGATGTGGAAGAGATGATGACCGAGGTATTGAAACGGGCAAAGGAAGCGCAGGCATGAGCGACAAACCAAAACGAGCCAAATTGAAGACGATTCCATTGCGTCGTCCCTATTGGGAAGCCATCTTGGCGGTTCTTTTTTTCGGGGCGTGCGCCGTCTTCTTTTATTTCAAGGCGACCAACAACGATCGCGGACTGATCATCAACGGCATCATTGAATTGGGTCCGGAATCCGCGGATTGGTTTTACGCCATTTTAGGTCTTGCTTCCGGAGCGTTTGTCGCCGTCGGGGTGGCCGGAGCTTGGCGCGTCTCGCAAATCAAAGACTTCACGATCGATTTGGGCCGAAAGGAAATGACGTTTCCCGCAGCCCCGGTATTTCGCGCGCCTTTGGTGACCGTGCCGTACGATCGCATCGATGCGGTGGAAATCATCGGCCAAGGCAGCTCGTCGTTCGTGACCATTCGTGAAGGATCTCAGGCTTATTCAATTCCAAGCCGCTGGATTGCCGAGGGCTGGACGCCGCAGCAGATCCTCGAAGAAGTCATCGCCCGTGTACGCACCGCACGCACCAAAAGCGCCGGCGCGGACGCTCTCGAGTAAAACCGACATCCGACGAACGTTGTTTTCATCGAGGAGCCCAAAATGTTCGACGTCATCATCAAAAATGGTTTGTTTTTCGATGGTACGGGATCGGCGGGACAAACAAGGCACCTCGGTATTCGTGGCGGTAAAGTCGTCGCGACGAGCACCACGCCTCTCGACGAACGCAATTGCGGCGAGGTCATCGACGCGACGAATCGGTGGGTCGTGCCGGGATTCGTCGACATGCATACGCATTACGACGCCGAAGTCTTGGCTGCGCCCGCGTTGAGCGAATCGGTTCGTCATGGCGTAACGACCGTCATGATCGGGTCGTGTTCGATCAGCATGGTTTTGTCCGAAGCCGAAGATTGTTCGGATCTGTTCACGCGCGTGGAATCGGTGCCGCGGCAATACGTCTTGCCTCTGTTGAAAGAGCGTAAGGATTGGCGTACGGCGCGAGGGTATGCGGAGTTTTTGGACAAACATCCTCTCGGGCCGAATGTGGCCTCTTTTCTAGGTCATTCGGATCTACGCGTCGCGGTGCTTGGCCTTCATCAGGCGGTCAATCACGAATACGAACCTTCCGAAGATGATCTGGCCCGGATGTCTCGGCATCTCGATGAAGCTTTGGACGAGGGGCTCTTGGGTTTGTCGAGCATGACCAATCCGTGGGACAAACTCGATGGAGATCGCGTGCGCTCGCGAGCGTTGCCTTCGGTCTATGCGCCGTGGAATGAATACCAGCGCCTCAATGAAGTGTTGCGCCGCCGCGGACGTATTCATCAAGGTGCGCCCAACCTCGT
>CAYSYX010000562.1:0-6262 GCA_964435055.1 uncultured Polyangium sp.
GCGATTTTAAGTACGTATGTTCCTTTATGACAAACACCTCGAAGAGGTTTCCCCTGCGGGCAAAGCGCCGGCATTTCAGTACATCGTGACGACGACGGCGCCTCCGCCGAAGGAAATGCAAAAGGCGCCCTACCTGCTCGAACCATTGCTGGATGCTTCGAAACCCGAAGGACGACTCCTCGGAATGGATCTCTGATCCGTCACGCCGCGTATCGTGTAGGCTTTGTTCATGCATGAAGGTGGGCAACGCCGAATCGATCTGCACGAACAGATCGAGCGGGGAATCCTCGAGTCCGAGCTTTTCCGACAAACCATTTTTTCATGCGTGGTCTTGTGCGGGATGCCGTTCGTCTACATCACGTTGCGTGCGGGCGCCGCTTGGTCGGGCGAGAGCGATTCCATTGTTTTTCAAAGATTGGTCTGGACAACCCTTGCGGGAACGAGCTTTGCGGCACTCTATGGTTTGTCGACACGGTATCTCATTGCGCGGGTGTTGGCCAAAGGGCGGCAAATGCCCCGCATTGCGCGCTTGTGCAACAGCTTGATCGAGGTAACGCTCGTCACGTGTTTGCTGCTGGTATTTGCGAACGTCGTCGATCCGATTTTTGCGTACACCTCGCCGCCTTCTTATTTGTATTTGGTTTTCATTTTTCTGACGATCATGCAATTGGATGTTGGTTTGTCTCTCTTTACCGGCTGCATATCGGGGCTGCTGTTCGTTTCGACGGGAATTTACGAATTCGCACATACAACGGCGGTCCCTCACGTAAACATCTTGAAGTCGCCGGTTCCTATTTTGGTCAAAGGGATCATCTTTGTCTTGAGTGGACTCTTGGCGGGACTCGTCGCGCGGGAAATTCGTCGCCGAATGATCGTGACGATTCAAACGATGGACGAGAAAAACCGCGCGATCGAAATGTTCGGTAAACACGTTTCGCCGAAAGTCGCGGACGCATTATTAAAAAGCGGCGGTGAATTCGCCGGCGAACAGAAATTCATTTGCGTGATGTTCCTCGATATTCGAAACTTCACCAGTTTTTCCGAACGTACCGCCCCGAAAGACGTCGTGGCGTTTCTGGATACCCTCTTCGAGCCGCTCGTCGAAATCGTCAATCGACACGGCGGCATCGTGAACAAATTCCTGGGCGACGGGTTCATGGCCGTCTTCGGCGCGCCCGTTTCCGAAGGACAACCTTGTCGCGACGCGATTTCGGCCGCGATCGATATCGTCGCCGAAGTGGACAAAATGGTCGCCGACAAGAAAATTCCCCCGACCAACGTGGGCATCGGGCTGCACGCGGGAGAAGCCATCACCGGCACGATCGGGGCGCAATCGCGCAAGGAATACACCGTCATCGGCGATACGGTGAATCTGGCTTCGCGTATCGAACAATTGACGAAGAAGTTCGGCGCGAAAATCCTCGTCTCGGATGCCGTGTGGAACAACGCGGGAAAACTGGATGTTGCGGCGGAAGCGCTGGAAAAGACGGAAGTGAAAGGACGCGAAGCGCCGGTGCAGGTCTACAAGATCGGGTAGACCGCCGTCATTGCGGAAGGATGATGCGATCCGGCGGCGCTCCGGTTTGGACGGGCCAGGGTTTGACCGGGGGTGGCGGAGGAATCTGATCCACGGGAACCGGAGCGATCGGTCCAAGTTTGGGACCTTCTTCCTCCACGGGTGCCGGGGCCGGAGCTTTGGGAACCTCCATACCTCGAGGACCACAACGCCCGCCACGACTGCCCACGGCGTCGTTGTAATAGTTCATGGCATCGACCGCGTGACCATTGGCATCGACTTTGGTCGATCGTCCGACAGCCGTTAGAACCAGGCCCACGATTTCGGCCCCGAGGCCGGCGAGAAGAAACCCGGTCATCACGTCTGGTTTGTCTTGGTACGCCAGGCCGGCCAACCCCGCCAAACCGCCGATACCCAGCGTCATGCCGGCGATCGTCATTCCTACCGCCGCCTGACCCGAAACTTCCGCCGCAATTGCGTGCTCCCGAGCTTTCGGCACGCATTGCACGTACGAGGTCAAACCGCTGTATCGAACCCCGGAAGCAACCATGCCTTGGGACGACACGATTTGAAATTCGTTGTCGTATTGCAGCGCCAATTCATGCGGGCCGAGAACTCGCGGCTGCACGACGGTGAGTCCCGATCCACATCCGGCGGCAAGCGCGGCGGACAAACCCACGATCGCGACATTCAATCGAGCATTCATGGGGCCTCCGCAACCGAGCATGGTGAATCGGACAAACGCGCCAGATCGTTGTACGCATTGACGGCGTCGATTTCTTTGGCGACTTGTTCCGAGGGTTCAGGTCGGCCCAACCCCAGCGCCACATTGATGATGGGCAACGTCATGATGGCCACGACGACCAACACGACGGCGGCTTTGCCAAGATCTCCGCCACCGCTGCTCCCGCCGCTGCTGCCGCCCGAGCTGTGACTGCCGCCGCTCGAGCCGCCGCCACTACCAATCGAGCCGCCGCTTCCTCCGCCACTGCCGCTCGGACGCACAGCCGTGGGGTTTGCCCCGGTCCGCGACGGACCGGACGAACGATACGACGAATTGGAACTTCGCACGACGACCCACGGATGCCATACGACGATCGTGGGCGAACCGCCGTAATACGAGCGGTAAACCGTGGGATTGCCTTGAACTTCGTTTACGGCCGTAGAACAGTCGCCGCTCGTCGCCCCCGGAGGCAATGAAGCGACGACCCGATCCTCCTGCCACACCGCGCGGGCGCGGCCGTCCTGTGGAGGCACGTAATCGGATCGATAATTCCCGCATCCCGTTGTAAGTATCGCCGTGACAAGTGGAGCACTCCACCCGAGAAGCGGCTTGAGTGAGCGAAGATCCATTGCATGAATTTCGCACTGCCACCTCGGGACGTAAAGTGCTTTTTTCAAACTTCGACATATCGTCCGAAGTGACGATAGGGCACGCAATCTCTTCGCGAGCATAACGAATCGGCTCGCGGTACCGTAGCCGCATGAAGCGATTGCCTCTGTCCGCAGCTTTCTTCGCGCTCTTGGCTCTCGGCCCCGTCGGTTGTGGAGAAGTGGAGGATCCGCAAACGCAACCCGACGACTGGGACGCTGCGCTGCGCTTGCAAGAGGCGACGGACACGAATAGCGATCCGCATATTTTCGAGACAAACCTGACGGCGCGTATCGACGACATCGAAATCATCTCGGGAAAACCAACCCCCGTATGGTCCTACGAAGGTGTGCTTCCCGGCCCGCTCATTCATGTTTCCGCAGGCGATACGTTACGGGTCCATTTTCAAAACGAGCTGCCCAAACCAACGACGATTCATTGGCATGGCCTGCGTTTGCCCGTCGGGATGGATGGAACTCCCGTGCATTCTCAGCCGGAAGTCCCCACGAGTGGTTCATTCTCGTACGAGTTTGTCGTGCCCGACCCGGGCCTGTATTGGTATCATCCACACGTGGATTCAGCGGCCCAGGTCGGTTTTGGGCTCTATGGAGCGATCCTGGTGGATGAGCCGGACGAACCTCGGGATCTCGGCGACGAGATCGTCCTGGTGCTCTCGGATATGTCGTTGAATGACGACGGGACGCTCGATAGTCCCGACGCCGGAGCTGATTTCGGGACGCTTTTTGGACGCGAAGGAAATGCGATTTTGGTCAACGGGCGAATCAATCCGATCCTCGAAGCTCGAGCCGGGCTACGGCAACGTTGGCGCATCGTCAATGCCGCGCGAAGTCGCTACTTTCAGCTGGCCATTGCCGATCATTCGTTTACGCGTATCGGCGGTGATGGAGGCCGAATCGAACAGCCGGTCGAATCGGAACGGGTCGTGCTGACGCCGGGAGAACGCGCCGACGTGCTCGTGGTTCCTCGAGGCAAACCCGGAGCGACGCTCTCGGTCCGATGGATCCCGTACGATCGCGGGTACGGATCCACGTTCAATCGCCCGGAAGAAGAGGTCTTTCGCATCCATTTGGCCAACGCTCCCGAGCTGTCGCCAAACCCGCTGCCCCAGCTCGAACGATCCATTACGCCTATCGATACATCATCCGCGACAAACGTTTCGCTCGAACTGACCAAAAATGATCAGAACGGACAATTGGCCATGGGCATCAACGGCATTCCCTCGTGGAACGCGACGCCGCTGCCCGCGATGCTCGGCGAAACGCAAGTGTTCGTCGTAAAAAACACGTTCGACTTTGCGCACCCATTTCACCTGCACGGGTTTTTCTTTCAGCAACTCGATGAATCCGGCGCCCCCGTGCACCCGCTCGAATGGAAAGACACCATCGACGTCCCGGTGAACGAGACCCGAAGGTTTGTCGTGCAGTACGATGATCGGCCGGGGATGTGGATGTTCCACTGTCACATCCTCGATCACGCCGAAGCCGGGATGATGGGGATGATCGATCTGCAAAAATAGGCTTCAGCGTCGGCCGGATGACGCGGCTTCGATTCGCCGCTCGAGCTCCGCGATGCGCGGATCACCCGGCGATAATTCGGCAAATTTTCGCGCGTGATGGCGAGCTTCATCCACCACGCCTCGACGCAACGTCAGAAGCGCCAGATTGTACCGAGCATGTGCCAAAGTCGGATCGAGCTTGAGCGCGGCGAGGTAACCTTCACGCGCGCGGTTGTAATCGTTTTTCTTGTCCGCAATGAGCGCCTGGTTGTACCGAGCTTCCGCGTCGTTGGGAGATGCGGCCACGAGCGCATTGAGCGTCATCGTCGCCCGTTCGAGATCGCCCGATAAAATGCTCAGCGCCGCATCGAGCAGTTCGGCATCGCGCCCGGCACCAAGCGCGATCGCTTTGCGTACGGCGTCCGTTGCTTCTTGGACCCGGCCCTGCCCTTCGAGCGCGAGAGCGAGCGCGTAATGCAGGCGGGCATCATCCGAAAGCTGTAAGGCGGATCGAGCCGCTTCTTCGGCTTGTTTCGAATCGCCTTTCGCCACGAGCACCGTGACGAGCGCCACCTGCACCGAAGGCTCGGATGGACACTTCGTCGCGGCGGAACGAGCATCCGCAAGAGCAGCTTCGAGATCGCGGGATCTACGTTGCAAGTCGGCTCGTCGGGCCAAACAGACGCAATGCGTTGGGTTTGTCGCAATACAATGGTCGACGAGGCTGCGCATTCGCGCCGCATCCTGGTTTGTCCCGGAAAGCGCAGCGAGGGCTCGATCGCTGTTGCCTTCGCGCATCAGCGTGACCCACCAGGCTTTCTCGGCCGATGCGAGCCACGAGGCGGACGCGCCAAGTTGGGCAAGACCAACACCGAGCGTGGCGATCGCCGCCAATCGAGCCTTGGACAAAGGTTCGTCCGGGAACCGTTTTCGCACCACAGTCCAAGCGATGGTCGCCAAACCGAACCACAATGGCACGGCGACAAACGGCACGCCTCGACCCAAAGGAGCTCGTGCGTCCTGAAAAACCACCGCGCAAACGAGGGAAATCAGGATGGAAAGGACGACAAGGGCGGCGCCGAGATCCGCTTCACGTGTGGCGATCCGCTTGCGCACGCGTTGCGCAGCCACGACGACGAGTACCAAAGCGACAAACGTGAGCGTCGCGGCAATCGTCGGATGTGCGGAAACGGGAGGCTCGGGCGCAAGGAACACGGGCGCGAGCGCCAAACCGAAAAGGCGCCCGGCCCGTTCGAGCAGCTGGACGAGAAGCGAAAGAGACATGATGGGGACGCGAGCTGGAGCGCGGATTCACGCTCGGAATCGGAGTCGACGTCAGTTGTTGGTCACCATGAACCAACCGTTGACATTGTCGTTGTTGCCCAAGGTCACGGCGCTCGTGGATTTGTTTTTCACGCAGAATCCGACTCGGTAGGTTCCACCCATGGCGGGAACGACCGTTCCTGAGGCCGCAAACATCGTCCGGGGCGCGGTCGTATTGCCAAGAACAGCGGCTTCGGGGGTAACACCGGTCGTGAATTCAACAATGGGCGACCCCATGACCGTGGATTGCAGACACAAACTGGTCGAGACCGTCACGTAGCTGCTCGTGGTGTGACCGAGCGCCACGACGGCCGAACCGGTAATTCGTTGGCCTTGCGATATCGTGATCTGGGCTTGCTGACCCGCCCACGTCCACAATGCACCGGGCCCACCTGCCGCAATGGGCATGACGGAGCTGGCAATTTGCGAAATGGACACGACGCCGGTTGCGCCTACCGGGCCTGTAGGTCCGGTCGCACCGGTCGCACCGGTCGGACCCGTGACGCCATCCTTGCCATCCGTGCCGTTTGTCCCG